>JAOAPR010000216.1 GCA_025463005.1 Bryobacterales bacterium
ACGCCGTTCACCGTGAACCGGTAATTGTAAACGGCGGCACGCAGCGGGCCCAGTGTCAGGGTCCACACGCCGTCCGGACCCTTGGTCATGGTCTGCGCGCCGGTCGCGAAATCGCCCGATACGGTCACAGTCGTCGCTTCGGGAGCGTGCAGCCGGAAGGTGACTTTCCGGTCGGCGCTTACTTCGTACCCTGGCACCGCGGGCGCGGCGCGTCCCCCGCCTTTGGCGGCTCCTTTACCCGGGGCGGGAGGTGCTTGCGCGAGAAGCAGCGAGCTGAGCGTGAACGAGACAGCAAGTACCAGGATTTTTCGCATTACTTTCCTTTGGCTTTGCCTTTTCCGTTGGTCACAGGACTCTTCAAATACGCCTGCGATGCGGTCTCATCCTTCAACGGCAGCACTTTGTCCGGATCGATCCGTACCATGACGTAGCGGATGTGATCGTCAATCTTGGTGAACCAGTGACCGGTACCGGCCGGGATTACAATTACATCGCCCGCTTTGAGCTCGTGCGTCACGCCGTTACGAATCGTCGAGCCGCCGTTGCCGGGTCCGTTGAACTCGCGAACCGTCTGCAGGTCGGCCGGCCGGCGCGTCATGTCGGCGATATCGGGGCCAGTGACCAGCGTCGCCGACCCGTCGATCACGTGATAGACCTCACTCACGAGATCGTGCTCGGCCACGGAATCATTCGCGGGTTTGTCCAGCTTGCCGCGATAGACCACGCCGATCCCGATATTCGCCTTTCCGATACTCACCGCCCGAGTCTGTTGATCGGTGAGGCCGTTGTCCTGGGCCCGTTTCAGATAGGCCTGTATTTCCTCGTTGCTCACGTAGCTCGCATTGCACTTGTTACAGGTCGGCTGCTGCGCCGACAGCGCGAACAGAGCGACCACCACTCCCAGCATTAGTTTTTTGCCCATGGATGCTTCCTCTACTTCTTCGGCCAAGCCGGACCCTGATCCTTCTTCGCCACAGCCGCCAGGCCCTTGTACATAAACCGTTGGACGCGCTGTCCGCGATAGGTCTCGGTGGTATAGATGTTGCCCTTCGAATCGACGGCGATGCTATGCACGCCGTAGAACAAGCCGGGCTGCCGGCCGCCGTCGCCGAAACTGGTCAGCAATTCGAGCGTCTGGCGCTCGATGATGTGGACCTTGTCGTTTTCCCCGTCGGCCAGGTAGATGTATTTCTGCTGTGGATCTTTCGAGAACGCAATGTCCCACACCGATCCGGAACCGAGCGTCTCTTTGTTGTAGAACATCTCTTTGATGAAAGTTCCGTCGGGTTTGAACACTTGCACCCGGTCATTGACGCGATCGCAGACATACAACATGTTGTCGACCGACAGCTCGGCGCAATGCACCGGGTTGCGGAACTGCTGCGGCGGCGGAGCTTTGGGATCGTACGGCCCCTGATCTACATCGTCCGGACGTTTGCCATACGCGCCCCAATGCCGTTTGTACTTTCCGGTGTCGGCGTCAAACACGATCACGCGATGGTTGCCATAGCCGTCGGCGACGTACAACTCATTGGTCTTCGGGTCGATGGTCAGCTTGGCCGGTAAGCGAAGGTTCTCGAGGTCGTTGCTGCCCTTGCTGCGGCCAGGCTTGCCGATCTGCATCAGGAACTTGCCTTCCTGCGTGAACTTGAGAACCATGTTGTCGTTGAACGACTGGACACCGCCCACCTGGCCCTCTTCGAGCTTAAATTCCTGTTTGGCCTGCTTGCCTTTACCGTCCTTGGTGGCCGCCTGCGCAGCGCCGCGGCCGTTCCCGCCGATCCAGACGTTGCCTTTGTAATCGACTGTGATTCCGTGGTTCGAATCCGGCCAGTTGTAGCCTTCTCCAGGACCACCCCAGTGATGGAGGAGGTTCCCCTGTTGATCGAATTCCAGAACCGGTGGTGCGGGCGCACAGCATTGAGCGGTCGGCGGATTGGTGGTGGCATGAACTTCGCCCGCTTCGAGCGATCCGGCGCGATGGATGATCCACACGTGATCCTGCGCGTCGACCGATACGCCGATGGTCTGGCCGAGGATCCAATGGTTAGGCAGCGGCTTCGGCCACAGCGGATCCACTTCGAATCGGGGCGCCATCACGCTTGCGCCCTCGGCTCGCTTGGCGAGCACCTCCGACCCAATCCACAGCCCGCCCAATGTCGCCACGAAGGCGGCGCCCACGTACAAATTACGTCTCATGCTGTCACCCCTTTCCGATCGCCTCAGCTTACTCCAGAGCAGAGCCAGTATATAGCAAATGTGGTCATCCGGAGGCAGACGTCTGCGGGCCGCTTTGATCCCCTTGACTCCGCGGGAACCTGGGCGGATGATTCCTCCGGGAGGTCAAGTATGCAATCAGCCCCCGCGCTTCAAGAATCCAATATCCGGTTCGACGAACCGGTCCGATCCCTGCTTCGCAACAAAGGCCGAAACCAGGTCTGGCACATTACTCCGGAAGAGACCGTCTATCGCGCCATCGAAATCATGTCCGAACGCCAGATCGGGTGCCTGGTGGTGCTTAGTGCCGGTCAGCTCGCCGGTATCGTATCCGAGCGGGACTATGCCCGAAAAGTGATCCTCAAAGGACGCAGCTCGCAGCAAACCCCCGTGCGCGAAATCATGAGCACTCCGGCGCTGTTCGTCACACCCGAACAGACCGTGGCCGATGCCATGCGCATTATGACCACCCGCCGCGTTCGCCACCTTCCCGTCCTCGAAGGCGACAACGTTGTGGGCATGCTTTCCATCGGCGATCTGGTGAACTGGGTAATGACGGCTCAGCAGCAAACTATCAATCATCTGCATAACTACATAGCCGGAAAATATCCAGCTTGACATCAGGCGAATAAAAGGCGAATATGGGAGCGTGCCTGAGTTAGTCGGCATCGCTCGCATGGCGGCTGATGCGCCGTGCCTGGAACCTAAGCGGCGCGTCCAGTATTTCGAGCTTCCTGCGCGCTCCTATCTCGCCCGTTGCGATAGCACCCGTGTGCCCTTCCGCTGGATGATCAACCCCTATCGGGGGTGCGAGTTCGGCTGCAAGTATTGCTACGCGCGCTACACACACGAGTTCATGGAACTGCGCGATCCGGAGCAGTTCGAGCGAAAAATTTACGCCAAGGCGTTCGATGCCGCGCGATTCAGCGAAGAGCTGCGGGGACTGCCGCGCGGCGAGACCATCGCCATCGGAACCGCGACCGATCCCTATCAGCCGGCGGAGCGGCGCTACGGGATCACGCGGAAGATGCTCGAAATCTTCGCGGACACAGCAGGCTTCCATCTCGGCATCACGACCAAATCCGACCTCATTGCTCGCGACCTAGGGCTATTAAAAGAAGTGGCCCGGCGGCACTACATAAGAGTCTCGATGACGGTGACCACAGTCGATACGGAACTCGCGCGTTTGCTCGAGCCCATGGCGCCGCGGCCGGATCTTCGACTAGGGGCGGTTCGGATTCTGGCGGATGCCGGTCTGAGGGTTGTGGTGGGCTGCTCGCCCATCATGCCGCTCATCAATGACAGTGAGAGAAGCCTGGATACTCTGGCGCGCGAAGCCGCGGCCTCCGGGGCACGCGAAATATGGGCGAACGTCTTGTTCCTCAAGCCGTGCGCGTATCAGGTCTTCCTGCCGTTTCTCGAAGAACGCTTTCCGGAACTGGTCCGCAAGTATCGCGAGCGCTATGAACGTGTAGCGTATTTGCGCGGGGCTTATCCCGAAATGATTCATGAGCGCGTCGAGCAAATCCGGAAACGCCACGGCCTGAATCGCGAACATGACGATCCCGAGCCCGAATTGTGGCCGCGCGATGCCCAGATGTCGCTGTTTGCGCCTTAGCGTTCGTATAATCGTACGTATGACGCAACCAGCTCCATCGCCTCCGCCGCAAGCCGTGCTACTGCAGATGTTGACGGGAAAGTGGGTTTCCGCTCTCATCTCGACAATGGCGCGGTTTGGCATCGCCGACCATTTGGAAGCAGGACCCAAGAGTCCCAAGGAACTGGCTTCGCTCACTGGCACCAATGAACAGGCGCTGTATCGTGTTCTTCGCGCGGCTGCGAGCCTCGGCGTGACCACTGAGTTGGAAGACGGCCGGTTCGCGCAGACTCCTTTGTCCGATCCGCTGCGCTCTAACGCGAAACCCGGGATACGCAACTTCGCCATGATGTTTCTGGACGAGTGGCACATGCGTACCTGGACCGAGTTGCCCTGGAGCGTTCAGACCGGGCGCCCCGCGCCGTATAAGGTCTACGGAATGGGGGGATTTGAATGGTTGTCGCAAAATCCCGATCAAGCCGTGAATTTCAACAACGCGATGACCGACCTTTCGCAGGACCAGGCGCCCGCGATCGCCCAGGCTTATGACTTTTCGCAATTCCAAAGTGTTGTGGACATTGCTGGCGGCTTGGGAACCTTGCTGGCGGCCATTCTCGAGCGCGCGCCTAAACTGCGGGGCGTGCTGTTCGAGATGCCCTACTTGATAGGTCAGGCCCACAATTCCGCGATTCTTCAGAGCTTTCGAGACCGCTGCGATTTTATCGGCGGTAATTTTTTCGAATCCGTTCCGGCGGGAGCCGATGCCTACATCATGAAGTTCATCATCCACGATTGGGATGATGAACAGGCCACTAAGATCCTGGCGAATTGCCGGAAAGGAATCCGGCCGAGCGGGAAGTTGCTAGTTGTGGATCAGGTGGTACCTCCGCGCAACGAACCCGGTTTGGCAAAGCTGATGGATCTCGAGATGCTGGTTGCCCCGGGCGGTCGCGAAAGAACCGGACCCGAGTGGAAGGAACTGTTCGCCGCCTCCGGTTTCCGGCTGGAGCGGATCATTCCCACGCCCGCGCCACAATGCATCCTTGAAGGCGTGCCGGTCTAAACTTGACGGACGAAGATTTTCTTCGAGAGGCGCTGGAGCTGGCTCGGGAAGCCGAACGCGGGGGGGAGGTCCCGGTCGGCGCGGTGCTCGTTATCGACGGCCGCGTGATGGGGCGCGGTCGAAATTCCCCCATGGCACGCAGCGACCCCACCGCGCATGCCGAAATTCTGGCCTTGCGCGAGGCAGCCGCCGCGACCGGCAATTACCGGCTGGAAGGCTCCACGATGTACGCGACCCTAGAGCCCTGCGTTATGTGCGCAGGTGCATTGGTGGCGGCGCGCGTATCGCGTCTGGTGTTCGGCGCGCGCGATCTCCGCTTCGGCGGAGTTCGCAGCAAGTTTCGCTTGGCGGACGCCGAGGTCCTGAATCACCGCGTCGAGATTGTCGAAGGCGTGCTGGGCGCCGAATGCGCCGAGCTGATGCAGCGGTTCTTCATTTCGCGCCGCTAGTTCGCCCCGCGTTCCTGCATATGTTCATGCCGTCCTCCCGATCGGCGGCAAGCGGGGATGCAGGGCGTTTTCCCGATGCGCAACCACGCTCGTGGCAGGCGCCATGCGGGACGGCCCGTGGAAATAGTCGTCCAGCGGAAACAGCGGATACGGCTCCAGCTCCCGGAACATGCGGCCAAGCTTTTGTTCGATCCGGTAAACGCTGTGGAAGAAGTTTCCACGATCGATTCCTAGCTTTCGCGTACACAGTTTCCAGTCCGCTCCGAGCAAAAAGTGGTACCGGAAAAGCCGATACTCGTCTTCATTCAAAGTCCGGCGTGAGACCAGGGAGAAATCCGCGATAAATTCCTCATCTTTCCTTCCCCAGGTGTTGGGCCGCTGGCGTCCCGCTTGCGGCTCCAGTGAAATGCGGCTCACGTGCCGCTCCTGGGTAACACATTTGACAAACCGGTCATAGCAGATCCGGAAGATACAGCGCAGCACGCAATTGCAGGGTGTCAACACACCCCTTCTCGCAAGACGCAATCCCGATCCATGGCATTGCGTACACTGAGGCATGGCCAGAGTGAGTGTCTCTGACCGCGTCCACTCCATATGCAGACTTCCTTTCCACGAACATAATACCCCGTTCTGTCTTCAAAGAGGTACGGTAATAGTACGTCGAGTACAGTAATAAGTCAAACCATATTTTTGGAAAGCTATGACGTTATTTCCCGATAAACGTCAAGCACGGCGCGAGCTGTGTCGCCCCAATCGAATCGTTGCGCACGAGTGCGGCCGATCCTTGATAATTGTTGCCGCCGGTTCTCATCCAGCAGCACAGAACGCAAGCCGCGGGCGACATCGAAGAGATTGTCGGGAGTAACCAGCTCGGCCGCATCCCCCACCGCTTCCACCAAGGCAGGGACATCGGAAGCCACCACGGGAGTACCGCAAGCCATAGCCTCCAGCGGTGCCAGGCCGAAGCCTTCGTACAGCGACGGAAAGGCGAAAAGAGTGGCGGCGCGATAGAAAACTTTCAATGTGTCCAGCGGAACGAACCCAAGAAAACGCACAAAAGGCTCGACGCGCGTGGCCACCACGGCGCGCCGCACAGCGGGATATCGGGACAGCTCATCTCCGATAATCACAAGCCGGAGCTGGCTAAAAAGTGGATGGTTTTCAAGCTCGGAGCGAATCACAGCGAACGCTTCCACCAACCGTGGGACATTCTTTTGGGGACGGATAGTTCCGGCGTAGAGGATGAAAGGAGGCTGTATGGAATAGCGTTGCAGAATCTGCTGGTCCTGGCTAGTGTCGGGCGGATCAATGGAAAAACAGGGATCAGGAGCACTGTAGATAGTGCGAATGCGCTCGGTGGGAATGCGCATGAAGCTTTCGATGTCACGGCGAGTCGAATGGGACACCGCAATGATGCGCTCTGCACGCGCCGCGCCGCGCCGGTAGCGTTCCTGATGTATCGCGCCGCGGACCTCTCCGCGCGCGGGAAATAGCAGCGTGCTCATATCATGGATCGTCACAACGTAGGGTCGCGGCATCCAATAGGGCACAGAATTAAGAGGAATATGTACTAAATCAGGATAAAGACGCCGAAGAAAAAAAGGAAATGCGGCATTTTGTATGACGTCGGTGTCAGGTCGGGTATATTCTGCAGTGTGAAAATTAGGTCCCAGTCCGGCCAGCTCTTCGTTTTGCTTGGGAAGCGTGATCAGCGTGTAGCGATTCTCCTGGTCCAGGCGAGCCAGCGCGCGAACCAGGTTGCGGATGTAGGTTCCGATGCCAAAGTCGCCCAGGCGACGGACGTCAATGACGATGTGCCGCGGCATCGGTAACTCTTATCGGAACGCTGCGGGCGTAAGCCTCCAGGCATACAGAGGAAAGCGATCCGTCAGGGATCGGACGCCGCGGCGGACTTCACTCGCGACCTCCTCATTATGGATTTGATCCAGAACCTGCCCGATGAGTTTCGCAACTTCGCGAATTTCGGGCTCGCGGAATCCACGTGTGGTTACGGCAGGACTTCCGAAGCGCATCCCGCTCGGATTGAACGGAGGATTCTGATCAAACGGAATCGCGTTCCGGTTGGCGGTAATGTTCGCGCGCTCCAGTGCGGATTGAGCATCCTTGCCGCGAATCCCTTTCGCGAACACATCCACCAGCAATAGATGAGTGTCGGTGCCGCCCGAGACGATCCGAAATCCCGATTGGTGCAGGCTTTCTGCCAGCGTGCGCGCATTCGCCAGCACCTGGCGCGAGTACGCCACAAATTCGGGAGTCGCGGCTTCGCGAAAGCACACCGCTTTGGCAGCGATCACGTGCACCAGCGGTCCGCCCTGTACTCCGGGGAACAGGGACTTGTCGATGGCGGCGCCGTATTTCTCTTTCGCCAAGATAAGGCCGCTGCGCGGTCCGCGTAACGTCTTGTGGGTGGTGGAAGTGACGATATCGGCCCATTCGCACGGGTTCGGATGTAAGCCGGCCGCCACCAGCCCGGAGAAGTGTGCCATGTCGACTAGCAACAGCGCGCCCACGCTGTCGGCGATCTGGCGGAAACGTGGGAAATCCAGAGTGCGGGGATACGCGCTGCCGCCCGCGATGATCATCTTGGGCTTATGCTCCGCGGCCAACCGGGCGAGCTCGTCGTAATCGATGCGCTCGTCGTCGCGGCGCACGTTGTAGGGCACGATCTTATAAGTCTTGCCCGAGAAATTCAGCGGATTCCCGTGCGTCAGGTGCCCGCCGTGCGCCAGATTTAGCCCCAGGACGGTATCGCCCGGATTCAAAACGGCAGCGTACGCGGCCTCGTTGGCTTGCGAACCGGAGTGCGGCTGAACGTTGGCGTACTCGGCATGAAATAGCTTCTTGGCTCGCTCTCGCGCGAGAGTTTCGACGATGTCGGCGAACTCGCAGCCGCCGTAGTAGCGCTTGCCGGGATAGCCCTCCGCGTATTTATTCGTGAACACGCTGCCGGTGGCTTCGAGGATCGCCTCGGAGGTAAAGTTCTCACTCGCGATCAACTCCAAATGCGAATTCTGCCGGTCGGTTTCGCTCCGGATGGCTTCGGAGACCTCCGGATCCACCTCTGACAGCGGGCGTGCCATGCGTTCCTGCTCAGTCATATTTGTTCTTCCAGTTCGGCGATTTTCGCGACGCGGCGTTGGTGGCGGCCTCCGTCAAAGGGGGTCTCCAGGAACACTCGCAGGAGTTCGCGAGCCGTGGCGGGATCCGTGAATCGCGAGCCGAGGGTAAGAATGTTCGCGTTGTTGTGGCCGCGGGTGAGACGCACTTCCTCGGGAGTTACGCCCAGCGCCGCACGGATGCCTCGCACTTTGTTCGCGGCAATGGACATACCGACGCCGCTTCCGCAGACCAGCACTCCGCGTTCGACAGTGCCAGTTGCAACAGCCTTGGCGACCCGCCCCGCATAGTCGGGATAATCGGTGGCCTCGGCCGTATTGGTTCCGTAGTCGCACACCTCGTGCCCGCTCTCCCGCAGGACATCCCCCAGCAGGTTCTTGAGCTCGAAGCCGGCATGATCCGCGCCGATGGCGATTTTCATGGGGAGTATCAATTCTAACGTGTCCCGGAGGAACATGGGGTCAGCCTGCCACCACTTCGAGGAACGCCTGCGCCGCGTGGCTCAGGGCCCGACGCGCCGGGTACGCCAGCCGGATCTTTCGTTCCACCACCAGCTGCTTCACCTTAATCTCCTTGAGCAAACCGTGGCGGATTTCCTGCTCCACGCACATGCGCGGCAGGAACGCCACTCCCTCGTTCCGCTCCACCATCTTGCGGATCGATTCGATGGTGGGCATCTCAACGTCGGTGTGCAGCGGGACCTTGTGCCGCTGGAATTCGCGGATAACGACGGCCCTATACGGCGAGACCACGTTATGGGCGATGAACGCCTCGCCCGCCAATTCCTTGATCGCCACCTGGTCGCGCTTGGCCAGCCGGTGTTGCGGCGAAACGATGAACGAAAGGTGATCGGTGTAGATCACCTGCGTGATCAGGCGGTCGTCTTCCGGATCGTACGTCAGAAGGCCAAGCTCCAGCTCCCCATCCACCAGTTGCGCCGGGATTTTGCTGGATTGGCTGCGGCGCACTTGCACTTTCATTTTCGGAAAGCGCGCGCGATACCGCTCGATGTGATCGAGCAGGTAAAGCGTAGATGACTCGTTTGCCCCAATGCTCAGGCGCCCCGAGGACTTGTCGCGCAGTTCGGCCAGGGAGTTCTCCAGATCCCCCTGCAGATTCTCGAAACGGCGGGCGTACTCCAGGACGATCTGGCCGGCGTCGGTCAGGAGCAGGTCCTTGGCGGACCGGTCGATCAGCTTTTCCCCCACTTCTCCCTCAAGCCGTTGAATCGCAAGGGAAACAGCGGGTTGAGTACGGAGGAGCTTCTCCGCGGCCCGGGAAAAACTCTTTTCGGTGGCCACGGTCAGGAACACACGAAGGGGGTGTAGCTCCATAAGGCAACATTATACAACCTCACAATCTTATTGATTTGCCAAATCCACGATCGCCCTTGATAATGTGGTTACAGGAGGCCATAGATGGCTGATCGGGTCTACATCTTCGACACCACGTTGCGTGACGGGGAGCAGTCGCCTGGCTGCAGCATGACGGTTGCGGAAAAACTTCGCATGGCCGCGAAGCTGGTGGAGTTGGGCGTGGATATTCTCGAAGCGGGGTTCCCGATCGCCTCGCAGGGCGATTCGGAGGCGGTGGACGCGGTGGCTCGCGAATTCCCGTGGGTGAGCGTTGCGGCGCTGGCTCGGGCCAACCGCAGCGATATCCTGGCCGCGGCGAATTCGCTCAAGAATGCCCGGCGCCCGCGGATCCATACCTTCATCGCCACCAGCGACATTCACCTGACGCACAAGCTGAAGAAATCGCGGCAGCAGGTTTTGGACGACGCCGTAGCAGCCGTGCGCCTGGCGCGGGAATACTGCGATGACGTGGAATTTTCAGCCGAGGATGCGACGCGAACCGATCCGGATTACCTGGAGGAAATATCGCGCGCGGTTGTCGCCGCAGGCGCCCGGACGGTGAATCTTCCCGACACTGTAGGGTTTTCTGTACCGGAGGAATATCGCGCTCTGATCGCGCGGATCGTACGTGCCCTTGGAGATTCCGCGGTAGTCAGCGTTCACTGCCACGATGACCTGGGTTTGGCGGTGGCGAATTCGCTGGCTGCTATCCAGGGCGGAGCACGTCAGATCGAATGCACCATCAACGGCATCGGCGAGCGTGCTGGAAACGCCGCTCTTGAAGAAGTAGTCATGGCGCTGAACACGCGCCGCGATCGACTCCCTTACGAAACCCGCATTGTGACCGAGCATCTATATCCATGCAGCCAACTACTCACCTCACTGATCACCTTCGGGCCGCAGCCCAACAAGGCGATCGTCGGCGAGAATGCCTTCGCGCATGAAGCGGGCATCCACCAGGACGGTTTTTTGAAAGAGCGGACGACCTACGAAATCATGGATCCGCGGTCAGTGGGCGTGCCTGAATCGAAACTGGTGCTCGGCAAACACAGCGGCCGTCACGCGCTGGCCAAGCGCTGCGAGGATCTGGGCACCCCGCTGACCCGAGAACAGCTCGATACGCTGTACCATCGTTTTACGGAGCTGGCCGACCGCAAGAAGGGTCTGCGCAACGAAGAGATTATCGCGCTGGCGCGCGAGGTGCTTGCCGAGAGCCAAGACGAGACCAGGCAGACCGGAGCCGCCGCGCGCTAGAAGTTGCTCCTGAAATCACGCCGAATTTCTAACATCGAATGAATCTAAAGATACTGTTGTTGCCCGGCGACGGGATCGGAACAGAAGTAACCGCTGCGGCGGTAGACGTACTGAAAACGGTCGGCAAGAAATTCGGCCACACTTTGGAACTGTCCGAAGGACTACTTGGCGGCGTAGCCATACATAAGACTGGCACGCCGTTTCCCAAGGACACTGAGGAGCTTTGCCTCAAGGCCGACGCCACCCTGATGGGCGCGGTGGGACTGCCCGAGTTTGATACCGCCCCGCCCAGCCAGCGTCCCGAGGCAGGACTGCTCGGCATCCGCCGTGTGCTGGACGTGTTCGCGAACTTGCGTCCGGTGCGCACGTGGAAGGCGCTGGTGGATTCCTCGCCTCTTAAGAATCACGTCGTCGAAGGCACGGACATGATCATCGTCCGCGAGCTGACTGGCGGGCTGTATTATGGCCAGCCGCGCGGGATCGAGAACGATCGCGCATTCAACACCATGTCCTACACGCGCCAGGAAGTGGAGCGCGTCACGCACACAGCGTTCAAGCTGGCCGGGAATCGTCGCAAGAAGGTCACCAGCGTCGACAAATCCAACGTGCTGGAGGTTTCGCAATTCTGGCGAAAGGTCGTGGTGGATGTCGCCCAGCAATATCCCGACATTCAGCTCGAGCACATGCTGGTGGACAACGCCGCCATGCAGATGGTGCTGAACCCCCGGCAGTTCGACGTGATGCTGACCGAAAATACCTTCGGCGATATCCTGAGTGATGTAGGCGGGATTCTGGCCGGGTCGATCGGTATGCTGCCTTCGGCCTCGCTGGGTATGAAAAAAGGATTGTACGAGCCGGTGCACGGGTCGGCGCCGGACATCGCGGGCCAGAACAAGGCTAATCCGCTGGGGGCGATCGGCAGCGTGGCAGCTATGCTCGAATATACATTCGGGTTGAATAAGGAAGCCGCCGCGGTGAACGACGCGATCGGCAAAGTGCTCGAATCCGGCCGCGTGACAGCCGATCTGAGGCCGAAAGGTTCGCCTGCGACAACGCAAGAAGTAGGCAAAGCAGTAAGCGAGGCAATATGAAACCACGTACGATTGTCGAGAAAATCTGGGATAGCCACGTTGTGGCTGAGAAGCCGGGAGCCCCCGCGCTGCTCTACATCGATCTGCATCTCACGCATGAGGTGACGTCGCCCCAGGCCTTTTCGACCTTGCGCGAACGCGGCCTGAAAGTTCGGCGTCCGGATCTGACCATCGGGACTATGGATCACAGCACCCCCACCACATCGCGCGATCTGCCAATGCTCGATCCCATCGGCAAGGCGCAACTGGATCAGATGACCCAGAACTGCAAGGATTTCGGCATCCGCCTCTACGATCTGAAAACCACCAAGCAGGGCATCGTGCACGTGATTGGTCCCGAGCAGGGACTCACCCAGCCCGGCATGACCATCGTCTGTGGCGACAGCCACACAGCGACACACGGAGCTTTCGGCGCACTGGCTTTCGGCATCGGAACCAGCCAAGTGGGGCACGTATTCGCGACGCAGTGCCTGCTGCAGACACCCTCGAAGTCCTACGCGATCCGCGTAGAGGGCGCTCTCAAGCCGGGTGTATCCGCCAAGGACATTATTCTGGCGGTGATCGCGCGGATCGGTATCGGCGGCGGCACCGGAACGGTGTTCGAATATCTGGGATCCACCATCCGCTCGCTCTCCATGGAAGAGCGCATGACCATCTGCAACATGTCGATCGAAGGCGGCGCTCGCGCAGGTCTGGTCGCACCCGACGACACGACGTATCAGTACATCTCCGGCCGCGAATTCGCCCCTAAGGGCGCTGATTGGGACGCGGCGCTGGCACGGTGGAAACAGCTCCCGACCGATCAAGGCGCGCAATACGCGAAGGAACTCACGCTCGACGCAGGGGCGCTCGAGCCCATGGTCACGTTCGGCACGAATCCCGGCATGGGCATTCCGATCTCGGGCGCGATTCCCGATCCGGCGTCAGTATCCGACCCGATCGAGAAATCGGATTTGATCAAAGCCCTGAAGTATATGGATCTCGAGCCCGGCAAGCTCCTGCAAGGGCACAAGATCGACGTCGTGTTCGTGGGGAGCTGCACTAACTCCCGCATTTCCGATCTGCGCGCGGCCGCGAGCGTCATGAAAGGCCGCAAGGTGAATCCCAAGGTTCGGATGCTGGTAGTGCCGGGCTCCATGCAAGTGAAGAAGCAGGCCGAAGCCGAAGGCCTGGACAAAATTTTCCGCGACGCCGGCGCTGATTTCCGCGAGGCCGGCTGCTCCATGTGCCTGGCGATGAATGGCGATCAGCTCGAGCCCGGCGAGTACAGCGTCTCGACCAGCAATCGCAACTTCGAAGGCCGGCAGGGCAAGGGCGGACGAACGTTCCTGGCCAGCCCGCTGACGGCTGCGGCATCGGCAGTCACCGGTATGGTGACGGATGTGAGGACGTTGTTATAAGAGGACGTCATGAAATTTGAAAAAATCGAAAGCAAGATCGCGGTTCTGCCTGTCGACAACATCGATACTGATCAGATCATTCCCGCTCGGTATCTCAAGTCGATTTCGAAAGACGGCCTGGGCGAGGGACTGTTCCGCGACTGGCGCCTCAACTCCGATGGAACGCCCAAAGCAGATTTCGTGCTGAACAAGCCCGAAGCCAAGGGCGCCGAGATCCTGGTGACGGGCGATAACTTCGGCTGCGGCAGCTCGCGCGAGCACGCTCCGTGGGCGCTGGTGCAATCCGGAATTCGCGCCGTCATCAGCACGTCCTTCGCGGATATATTCAAGGGCAACGCCCTCAAGAACCAGCTTCTGCCGGTGGTGGTTCCTGCCGACGCCCATGCCGAGCTGTTGAAATCACCATGGGCAGTAGTGAAGATTGACCTGTCCGCCCAGACCGTCACGCTTCCCAGCGGACGCCTCGTCGAGTTTCCGATCGACAGCTTCGCCAAGCAGTGTTTACTCGAAGGCGTCGACGAGCTGGGTTACATGCTGCAGCAGGACGCGGCGATCGCGGCGTTCGAGGCCAAGCGAGTGGGTTCCGTGGACACATTGAGGTAACATTGCAGGAGTCCCGAGGGAGGGACCGATCCATGCGAATGTTACTGAGGGCCATCATACCGAACGAGACAGCCAACGCCGCCGTTCGAAACGGAACTTTAGGATCGACGATACAGAAGATCCTGGCCGATCTCAAGCCGGAAGCGGCCTATTTCGTCGCCAGCGATAGCGGCGAGCGGTGTGCCGTCGTCGTGTTCGATATGAAGGATTCCTCGGAACTTCCGAGAGTCGCGGAACCATGGTTCCTGGCGTTCAACGCACAGGTTACGGTAAGGCCGACCATGAATTCGCAGGATCTTGCTGCTGCGGGGCCTGGATTCGAGCGAGCTATCAAAGAGTTTGGCAAGTAGTCCATGGCGCGAATATCACGAAGCTACCAAGCACAGCGTTGAATCGTTGCGGCGAACGCCGCATGTACTCGATTGGGCGAACATGCCCGATCCGTTCCGTCATTACGAGGGCGTGCCGGTGCTCGACCTGCCCGCGGATCCGCCCGTCCCTGGCGCATCACCTGCCGCGGACGGGCCGACCTTCCTTTCGCAACTATTGTTCTATTCCGCTGCGATCAGTGCGTCCAAGCGCGTTCCGTCCACTGGATTCCAATACGCGTTGCGCGTAAATCCGTCGTCCGGAAATCTGCACCCCACCGAATTCCATTTCCTCACCCGGGGACTTACGGAGTGGCCCGACGGGCTGTACCATTACCGTCCTTCTGCGCACATGGCCGAGCAGCGCGCGCTGGGCGATTTTCATCTCGCCGGCAGCTCTGCCCCTATCGTGTTCGTCTTGACCAGCATTGCCTGGCGCGAGGCGTGGAAGTATCGCGACCGCGCCTATCGATACTGCCTGCACGACATCGGGCACGCCAGGCAGGCTCTCGCGCTTGCGGCCCGAGCTATCGGATGCGAGACCTTCGCGGCCGGTCAATTCCAGGATGATGAAATCGCGCAGGCTTTTCGCCTTAGCGAAGACGAGTGGCCGATGCTTATCGTCGAAATAGGAGACGGACCTATTCCCGTGCGCGAGCCCGACGCTCGTGAGATTGCCTGGTTCGGCGGACACCCGAATCGGCTCTCCGAAGAAAAAATCGCTTACCCTCGGATTGACGCAATTCACGCAGCGACGAAAGTGAGCCATCTGGCAGTCGTCGAACCGGCCCCGTCCGGATCCGGCGAGATCAAGCTGCCCCCGCCAGCTCCATACATCCGAGCCTTCAGCGAGGTCGCCCGAACACGGCGTTCGGCACTCGACTTTCAGGGTGGCATGCAATCGATGTCGTTGCCGCAGCTCTCCGCCATCCTCGGTGCGGCCACCCAGCAGCCGTTTTCTGCCGATTTCGCCGGTACACGTTTCATCCAACTCTATTTGTACGTTCATCGCGTCGACGGCCTCGAACCCGGCGTGTACAGGTTCTGGCCGGAGCGCGGCGAACTCGAGAAAATCAAAAGCGGCGATCAGCGCGTCGCAGCCGCGGGCCTGAGCCTCGGGCAGGATCTAGCCGGTAATGCATGCGTGGCGTTCTCCATGATCGGCGACCTCGAGCGTGCCGCCCGCGCCCATGGTGATCGTGGCTATCGCTATGTGCATTTCGAAGCAGGAGCGATCGGCCAGCGCCTGTATCTCGCCGCCGAGGCGCTAGGACTGGGAGCGACCGGTATCGGCGCATTCTACGATCAGGAGGTGCACCGTTATCTCAACGTCCAGCCCGCGCAGGGACAAGTGGTCTACCATTTCGCGATCGGTTATCCGGTTCCCGATCCTCGCCTTCAGGCATAAGAGATGGTCGGCATTCTCGTGCACGGCGACAATCACTTCATCGTTCGCGGTCCATTGCCCGATCGGGTGACCGCACTCGCACTGGTTCGACACTGGTCCGTGATAAACATCGGAGCGACCACGCCGCCTCCACTGGACCGATGGCAGATCGTCTCGAAAGAGTTCCGCGAGAACCTGGAATGGGCTGTGGTTGTACCTGCAGACGGCGACACATCTCCCGCTGTGGCGAAGTTGCTGGACGATATGTCCACGCGCGGAATCGCCATCCACGACTCCCGATTCGAGCCATGGTAAGAAACGGCAAGCGCCGCAACTAGGGACGACCCTAGTTGGTTGAACTTTTCTCGAACATACTATTTGCGTTCGATAGAATAAATCTTTAGCCGGTTCGTAACGCGGCAGTACGCTAGCGCACCTTACAATCTCGTGAGCGCGACATGAAACTCAAAGCTGGTCCAGAACTGCCCAAAGCGCCGACCGGCATCCAGGGCCTCGACGAAATCACCCTCGGAGGATTACCCAAAGGACGGCCCACTTTGGTGTGCGGTGGCGCCGGCTGCGGGAAAACGCTGCTCGGAGTCGAATTCCTGGTCCGCGGCGCGGTGCAATTCGATGAGCCCGGCGTCTGCATCTCATTCGAAGAAACCGTACGCGATCTGGCGATGAATGTCTCCTCGCTCGGGTTCGATCTCGAAAAGCTTCAGAGGACGAAGAAGTTAGTTATCGATCACATCTATATAGATAAGAGCGAGATCGCCGAAACCGGCGAATACGATCTGGAAGGTTTGTTCATCCGGCTGAACGCGGCCATCGATTCGATTGGCGCCAAGCGCGTTCTGCTGGACACCCCCGAGGCTCTCTTTGCCGGTCTTTCCGATACCGGCATTCTACGCTCGGAGCTGCGCCGCCTGTTCGGCTGGCTGAAGGAGAAGGGCGTAACCGCGGTGATCACGGGCGAGCGCGGCGACGGCACGCTGACGCGTCACGGTCTTGAGGAATACGTCTCTGACTGCGTGATTCTGTTGGACCATCGTGTGCCGTGGGTCGACCCGCGGTATTTCAGGACCCGTGTGCCGGTGACGTCGCTCGCGCTTACCCACGACGCGCCCAATGAGCGCATATCGACCGGGATCCCGGAACTGGACGACATGTTCGGGGGTAAAGGCTATTTTCGCGGCAGCAGTGTGCTGGTGACCGGGACCGCCGGAACGGGAAAGACCAGCATGGGCGCGCATTTCCTCGATGCTGCGTGCCGTCGCGGTGAAAAGGCCATCTTTTTCGCGTTCGAGGAATCGCCCCAGCAAATTATGCGCAACATGCGCTCGATTGGCATCGATCTTGGCCGCTGGGTGAAGAAGGGACTGCTGCACATTCACGCTGCCAAGCCGAGCGCGTTCGGCCTGGAGATGCACCTGGTCCGGATGCACCACCTGCTGGCGGAACATAACCCCAAGGCAGTCGTTATCGATCCGATTTCCGGCCTGCTGCCGGGAGGCTCCGAGTACGACGTAACCGCGCTCGTACTTCGCATCGTCGATTTCCTGAAGCAAACCGGTGCAACGGGGTTCTTTTCGTCGCTCAGCGCTGCAGACGATCTGCAAGCGACGTCGCTCAACATCTCCTCCCTGGTAGACACCTGGATACTGCTACGGAACATCGAATCGAATGGCGAGCGAAATCGAGTGCTGTACGTTCTGAAATCGCGCGGCATGGCCCATTCCAACCAGATCCGCGAGTTTCTGATGACCTCGGACGGCGTCCGGTTGCGTGACGTGTACCTCGGAGCGGGAGGAGTGCTGACCGGTTCGGCGCGCGTGGCCCGGGAAGCAGATGACCAGCGCCAGGAAACACAGAGGCAGCAGGAGAATAGAGAACGCCAGCTCGCCGTGAAGGTCAGCCTCCGGTCGCTGGAAGCGCAGATCGCCGCTCTCCAGGCGGAAAAGGACGCCCGCGAAAATGAACTGGCGGCCGTGATCGGGGAAAGCGAGACGCAAAAAACGATGGTGCTCGCCGAGCAGGATGCAATTCGCCGAAGCCGCGGTATGATGATCAAGAGTCCGGGAAGAAATCAGCGGCCCAACGGCCGGGAAGGCAAAGCATGAAGCCCGCCAAACCCGCGAAAGCTAAGAATCGCGCAAAAATCGCCCCAACTTTGCCGCACTACGACCTCCGATTGTATGTTGCGGGTCAGACTCCGCGATCCCTGCAGGCCCTGAGCAACTTGAAGCGAATTTGCGAGGAGCATCTTACCGGCCACTACCGCGTAGAGGTCATCGATCTCCTTAAGAAACCGCAGTTGGCGGCCGGCGATCAAATTCTGGCGATTCCCACGCTGGTGCGGGCTATTCCCAAGCCGGCGCGAAAGATTATCGGGGATCTCTCCAATACCGAACGGGTTCTGGTCGGGCTCGACCTGCGGTCGGTGGGTTAACAGCCGTCGCTTTTAGGAGTGCGTTTTGCTCAAGAAGGATTCACAGCCAAGCAGGCGGCTCAACTGGACAGGCGGTCCGCATATGTTGCGACTGTACGTTGCCGGTTCGAGCCCGCGTTCTCTTCGCGCCGTCCAGAACGTGAAGCGCGTCTGCGAATCCGAACTTGCCGGCCATTATAATTTGGAGGTAGTCGACATTTACAAGGAGCCGCACCGCGCCACGGAAGATCAGATCGTCGCGATTCCTACCCTCATCAAGCAGGCCCCGGGCCTGGTTCGCCGCATGATCGGCGATTTATCCCAAACGGCTGTCTTGCGGTACGGTCTCGGATTATAAGGAGCATTTTTTGGTCGACGGGAGCCAAGCATCGAGTCCTCAAATGGCGGAGCAGGATCCTCGCATCGAGGATTTGCTCGCCCGGCTCGCGGAAGCCGAGGAGACTATTCGAGCGATCTATTCCGGCGAGGCGGACGCCGTCGTCGTTAACGATGCCTCCGGCCCGCGAGTGTACGCTCTCGAGGGCGCCGACCATCCCTACCGGGTCATGGTCGAACAAATGCACGAGGGTACGGTAACGCTCGACTGCGACCACGTGATCCTGTATTCAAATCCGCAGTTCGTGGAGATGATGGGCGAGGCCTTTGAGTCAGTAACGGGATCCGAGTTCGCGCGGTTTCTGCCGCCCACCGATGCCAAACTTTTCACCGCGCTGGTGGAAGCCGCGGTGGTTCGCGGTCACGGTTCGGGTGAGCTTAATGTGCGTGCCGCGGATGGCACTCTGGTTCCTGTCCGTCTGTCTGTGACGCCGCTCAACGTTGCCGGAATGCAAAACCTGTGCCTCCTGGTCAGCGATTTACGGGAGCAGCGTCGCAACGTGGCAATACTCAAGGAAGAGAGGCTTTCGCGGCTCATTCTCGAACAGGCCGCTGAAGCCATCGTCGTAATCGACCCTGAGGGAATCATCGTCCGGCGTAGCGAGTCCACCAGACGCCTCTCCAGCGGACCCGTGCTTATGTGTCCGTTCGATCGGGTTTTCAGTCTGACCGTGAATGGGATCCCGTTCCAGACGGAACATATTCTGGCCGCGGCGCGAGCCGGTGAAAACATCACAGGCGTTGAAGTGAAGATGGTCCATCCCGACGGGAATGTTTCAGCCCTGCTGTTCAGTGCGAGCCCATTATCGTCCGAGGGGAACGAGTCGCTGGGGTCCGTCATCACGTTGACCGACATAACAGAGCGAAAACGCGCGGAAGAGGCTCTGGCCCGTCAGGCGGACGAGCTCGCACGTTCCAATAGCGATTTGCGCCAGTTCGCTTATTCCGCCAGCCACGATCTTCGTGAACCGCTGCGCCAGCTCGCCGTCTTCAGTGAATTACTGCAGGCGAAGTATCAGGACAAGCTGGCCGACGGAGCAAGCTTGCTAATTCAGCATGCGGTGGACTCTGCCCATCGGATGGAAGGACTGCTCAAGGATCTGCTGGCCTATACGCAAGCGGCGGACGCACCGCAAGACATTGCCGCGCCGAGCGACACTGGCGACATCGTGCGAAAGACGCTGGCCATCTTTGAGTTTCAGATCGCCGAAAGCGGCGCGCAAGTAGAGTGCGACCCACTTCCCGTGCTCGATGTGCACGAAGTGCACCTGACCCAGCTTTTTCAGAACCTGATCGGCAATGCGCTGAAATATCGCGGTCAGGCTCCGCCGCACATTCGTATTTCCGCCGAGCGCGCCGACGGAATGTGGAAGCTGGCCGTCGCCGACAACGGGATCGGCATCGATCCGGCTTACCAGCGCCAGGTCTTCGGACTCTTTCAACGCCTGCACGGAGGCGGCAAGTACTCGGGCACCGGAATCGGATTGGCGATCTGCCAGAAAATTGTGCAACGCTACGGCGGGCGGATCTGGGTGGAATCAGAGCCGGGTCAAGGTTCGCGATTCATCTTTATGCTGCCCGGAGAAAAACGCGGAGAGAAATCCGAAGAGAAAAAATGATGCGGAATGCCCTTGAAGAGCTTTCGTTACTGGTAGTAGAAGACAGTCCTGCCGACGTCTTTCTGGTGAAAGAAGCCATGAAAGAGGAAGGCCTGGGCTGTTACGTGGAAGTGGCCGACGACGGAGAAACGGCTATCCAGATCCTCGATCGCGTGGACGACGGGTCCAAGAACGCACCCAATCTCCTTCTACTGGACGTGAATGTGCCTCGCCAGAACGGAACCGAAGTCTTGGAACGGATTCGCCGGAGTCCGCGCTGCGGAACAACGCCGGTCGTGATGATGAGTACGTCCGACGAGCCATCCGAACGCAAGCGCGCTTTTGAGCTGGGCGCCACCGAATATTTCCGCAAGCCGTCGACTCTGGCTGAATTTATGCAGCTGGGTAAACTTGTCCGGCGCCTGCTTGAAGAGAATCACGGCACGGCGGCGTGAAGGTTAAACGCAGGCCTCGGCTAGCCCACCAGCGGTGACTGGTAGTAATACTGGGCGCGTGCGATGATCTGATCAGCCTGTCCCGCCAGATTCTTTCTCAGCCATAGAATTATCGATTCTGCGGTCGGCATCACTGCCCAGCCGGGACGGTGGTTGGCTTTGATCAGGACCCGCAACGCCTCCGCTTTCGAACCGAGGACCTCGTCCATCGAGCGAGTGAGCGCGGTTTCCAACGTGCCATTGGGTTGTGCTGGGACCAGATGGGTGTGCGTGCACAGCACACCGTCGAGATTGGACACCTCGAATTCTTTTCCGAAGACGTCAATAGCGTACGCGCAGTACAAGCTGAAAGACGATTGCTCCAGGAGCTTATTCCATAGCTGTTCTAGGCGGATCGCGGCGGCGAATTGCCGCGCCTTCCAGAGGATTCCTACCATCTCCCCGTAGGCTCGCAAGCCTTCAGCGCCCATCGCCGGACCGACCTGCCGCATAGCGGCGCGTATCACGCTCTCAAAGCGCAGCCAATCCGGTTGGCCTGCGACCATGAACTGAGAGAGGGTGTGCTTGGCATCCCAGAAGATTAGCTGCTTGCTGCCCAGGAGTTCCGGAAGATCGGCGCCCAAATGATCCAGATGCTTGGAGAATAGTTCCTGATGTTCCGGCGTTGCGATAACTAATACACCCTCGCCGTGCCGCAGACCTTCCCAAAGATAGTACCCGACGTTCTTGGTGAG
The DNA here is from genome assembly GCA_025463005.1 of Bryobacterales bacterium. Taxonomy (GTDB): domain Bacteria; phylum Acidobacteriota; class Terriglobia; order Bryobacterales; family Bryobacteraceae; genus Palsa-187. The sequence goes on from JAOAPR010000216.1 coordinate 21,537, forward strand.
AGCTACTTCGTTAGCCTCGTAAAGCTGCACAAAGTGGCCTCGGGAATGGGGTCGTTCGAGGAGTTTTTCCCAGGGTGACACGTGCGCTACCCGTACCTATTCTAGCGCAGGCCGTGGTCGCAGGCGTGCCCTAAGATTCGCTGATATTCGGCGGAAGAAAGCGTTTGATAAGCTGCCCAAGCGCCATATACGCGGCCAGGTCCTTGGGCTTTTGGAAGTACGCATCTGCGCCCAGATACTCCACTGCAGCGCGATCTGCTTCCGCCGTGGAGGAGGTCACCACGATCACCGGCGTGCGCTTACAGTGCGAGCCACTGCGAAGTTGTCGCAATATCTCAATGCCGTCAACCCTCGGCACGTTCAAGTCCAGCAGCACCAGGGCAGGACACGCAGGCTTCTCGCCGCCCGCAAGCGCTTGCAAATACAGCAGCGCGTCCTGTCCGTTTCTCACGATGCGGAGATCGATATTCAGTCCGCTGGCTTCAATCACTTTCCTGATGACGAATACGTCGGTCTGATTGTCTTCCACCAGCAATACGGTGGGGAGCCGACCTGGTGAACCGCTCCCGGGCAAGTCCTCGGAGTTCGATCGTTCGCCGCTAATGGGTGCGCGAGGGAATCGAGAAGCAGAAGGTGGATCCTCGTCCGGGCTCAGAGTGCTCAAGCCAGATGCGGCCGCCGTATTGCTCCACCACGCGTTGACAGATCGCCAGGCCGATGCCGCTTCCCGGGTACTCGTCGCGGCCATGCAGCCGTTTAAAGAGGCCGAAAATTCGCTCGGCGTACTTCGATTCAATCCCGATGCCGTTGTCAGCCACGGAGAACACACACCAGCCGTCCCGTTCATCGGCTGTGACATGGACACGACAAACCTCCTCACTCCGATACTTAATGGCGTTACCGATCAGGTTCTGAAAAACCTGCGCCAGCCGGCTTTCGTGAATGGCGACCATCGGCAACTTGCCCGCGGTGACGGTTGCACCCGTCTGCTCGATGGTCCCCAGCAAGCCTGTTAAAACGTTGGCGAGGACCTGCGCCGAGTCGACGTAAGGCGGAGACCCTTCCTCATATTTCGTCGCCCTGGTATACGCGAGAAGATCCTCGATCAGGACACTCATACGGTTGGAAGCGGCGAGGATGTTCGTCAGGAACATGCTGTCTTCGCCTTTAAGTTGCTGTCCCCACTCCCGTTCGATGAGCTGCGCCGAAATCGAGATGGTCCGCAGTGGCTCTTGCAAGTCGTGACTCGCTGAGTAAGCGAACATCTCCAGGTCCTGATTGGTGCGCCGCAGTTCTTCGTTTGACCGCTTGAGTTCCGATTGGGCCCATTGCGCCTGCTCGAACAGGCGAGCATTATCCATGGCGATCGACGCTTGCGCGGCCAGGCCGGCAATTACCGCTTCGTGGGTCTCGGTGAATCTCCCGGGTGCGGAATGACCGAAGAAAAGTCCGCCCAACACTTCCCTTGACTGCGCGATGACAGGTGCAGCGAGGTAGCTGCGGACCGGCACGTGCCCTTTCGGCATGCCATGGTATGGCGGATTCTTGCCGTACCGGGGATCCTGAGTCACGTCTTCACAGCGAAAGACGGCTTCGCCACGAAAGGTTGCACCAAAGAGATCCGTGTTGCGGGGCATCGGAAAGCTCGCAAACGCTTCCCGCGGCACCCCCGAAAGCGAGTACAGCATGTAGGATTCGCCCTTCTCGTTGGTCACGTTGTGAAAGAACGCGCCGAACTCCGCTCCTACCAGCGTCGTTGCGATGTCGGTCACTTCTTGGACCAGCTTCTCAATATCCAGTTGTGCCGCCAGACGCGGAGCCACGCGATTGAGCAGCTCAGCAGTCCGGCGCGCTTCCTGCTCTCGCGAGTGGAGCAATGCACGTTCCTGCTCAGCGCGCCTGCGATCGGAAATATCGCGCGCTATCTTCGACGCCCCCACAATCTCACCCGCCGCATTGCGGACCGGCGATACGGTGAGAGCGACATCAATGACTTGCCCGTCCTTTCTCCGCCGCCGCGTCTCATAATGCTCAACACGATCCCCCGCCTTTATCTTGGCGAGGATTGCTGGCATCTCATCCAGGCGCTCCGGTGCCGCTAGCATAGCCACCGGTTTGCCAACCGCTTCATCAGCGGTGTAGCCAAAAAGGCGCTCCGCGCCGCTGTTCCAACTGGTGATGATTCCGTTTAAGTCTTTGCTGACGATCGCGTCGTCTGAGTTCTCCACAATCGCCGCCAGGCGCTGCTCGCTGCGAGTGCGGGCAAGCTCTGCGCGTTTGTGTTCTGTGGCTAACGCCACGTGCGCGGCGATGGCGCTTGCGATCTCGAGTTCCTCCGTCACGCATTCATGTGGCTCCGCATAGTACAGCATGAACTTGCCGAAGACACCGGCGTCAAGCGCCAGGGGCACGAATACCAGGGCGCGGATTTCTTCCCGCCGCAACACGTCCCCGTATGCAGCGAGAGCACCCTCCAGCAGGACGTCGGGCACTACGATCGGCTCCGCGGTCCGGGTTCCTCGCGGCCAGGGGCAGTGTCCCGTGACTGCCTCCTGGTATTCGGGGGACAGGCCTCGGGAAGCCTTGAAGCGGATGACACCATCCTCATCGAATAGCAGAATCGCCGCACGATCCGCTCCCGTCGCATCGAGCAAACTGGTCAGGGCGGCCTCGTATACGTCTTCTAGAGCACTAGCGCGGCTCAATGCCGCGAGGAGTTGGTATAGCGACCGGAAACGCTCCGCTCCGCTGGCCCAACCTGGCTGCGCAACGATCCCCATCGCTACAATGTTATCGCGCCCGCATAAGCACATTTGCTAAACGCTAGGGCACTCCCCAGTTGTAGGTTGGTTTCGTATTGATTAATTTGAAAACGGGTAGTCGTTGGAACGCCAGTTGCGTTCACCAGACCACCCAATTCTGTCGTTCAACTCTTTTGTGTACACCGGGAGGTTAGGTTTATGCCAAAGAATGTTGAGTCGGCCCAATTTGATTCACAACGGATTCTTGACACCCTCCGCACCGAGCTAAAGGCAGCCCAGGAGCGGAGAGATAGCGCCTTCAAACGCTACGCTGAGGCTCTGCGGACTCATAACGCTCGCCGGAATGGACACGGCACGGACGCATTGAGACGAGCATATTTCGAATACAACCGGAGCCAACAAGAGGTGCTCGATGCAGTTGTGAAGCTTAACGCACATCTGCTTAAGAATGGGTTTTCGCAGCGAAACCATCGGCCCAAGTGAATGCGTAATAGGTCAGTGCGCAACGTGGGGCTGGTTGAAAACCTGCCCCACACAAATTGCCCCTGTACCCTACGCGCTAGTGCGTTGAGGTCGCTTTTTGGTTCTTCACCTCAAGCTTGTTGACTACCTGCTGGACGTTAGGCACACGCGCCGCGATTTGCTCGGAGGCCGAACGGGTGGTTTGCGAGTTCACGTCGCCGGTCAATGTCACCACCCCATTCTTGACGTCGTACTTTACGTTGTCGTGCAGCGAATTTTGCAGAAGTGCGGCGTCCAGATTCTTCTTGATTCCGTCATCCAGGTCGGAGTTGATGTTCTTGGCCACGCTTTCCGACCCTCGCGGCAGAACAGCGATTTCATTGGCGACCACCTGTCCTCCGGCTAGTGACCTCGCAATGGACTCCGCACGCATCTTGTCACTGTCGTCGGGGACATTGCCTTTGAGTGTGACGACGCTTTTGTCGCGATCCTGGCTGACCGAGACGTCCTTCAGTCCGGCCTGGTTTAAGGAATCACGGATCGTGCCCGTGACATCCGGTGCCTTGGCTGGCGTCGAGCACGCGGCTAGAAGTACGAAAGCGGCCGGTGCGATTTCAAACAAACGTAGCGAAAAATGTGTCATGTTTCCTCCTGTACACCCTGGAGTTGCAAAGCACGCAAAGGGCCGCTTCTTATACCGGCTTTATTTTCATGGTCGTAAGATTTGCGTGCTCCCTTCGGCCGGTTAAGATTCTTTTGTCCGGCCCAAGTTCTTGTGTTTAGGCAACTTCTACGTCGGTATTATGCCTGCAAGAGATATTGCGGAACGCGCCTCCTCAAATGGGGCGTTTATAGGAGGAAAAGCATGAAACGTTTTTCGTTGTTGTCTATGGGAGCCCTGGCCTTGATTTCCCTTGCACCGCCGGCTGCCCACGCTGACGAGTATGACAAAAAGACGATCGTTACCATCAGCGCACCCACCGAGGTTCCTGGAATTATCCTGCAACCCGGTACGTACGTCATTAAGCTCCTCAATTCTTCATCGAACCGGCACATTGCCGAAATCATGAATGAAAGAATGGACCATCTGTACGCTCTGACTTTCACGGCCGCGGCGGAGAAGATCGACCGCTCCGGCAAGACCGTACTGACGTTCTATGAAGGGAGCGCTGGTCGTCCGCAAGCGCTGCGAAAGTGGTTCTGGCCGGGCGATACCATCGGCCAGGAATTCATCTATCCCAAAAACCAGGCCGCAAGGATTTCCGCGGCGACCGGGCAGAAGGTCCCGGAAGGCAACCTCCCGACCCTGGCCGAGAGCGGACAATCTTTGAATCCTGATAACGCCAAGGGCCTGGATCTTGACGAAAAAGTTGAAGTGAGCGAAAAAACCAGCGTTACAGAGACACCCGCGCCGCTTATTGCACGCGCAGCCGAGCCGGAGCCCCCCGTTGAGCCAGCCCCGGTCGTAGCACAGAACACCCCTCCGCCGGCCCCTGTGGAGCCCCAGCGAGTAGAGGAAACCCGGCAGCCTGAGCCTGCTCCCGCCCCCGTAAGCACGCCGCGGGAATCAGCTTCGGTTGATACCTCGACGACGACCTTGCCGCAAACTGCCAGTCCGCTTCCGTTAATCGGCGTGATTGGTATTGGTTCGCTGGCTTTGGCCCTTTGCGTCGGGTTCATGCGACGACAGCGTTCGGCGCGTGGATTGTAGTTAGATTTTTCGGACGATACGAACTTCAGGGCGTTCTTGAGCAACAAGGACGCCCTCTTTTTATTGGACCGGAATCGTCACGGAATTGCTGGCCATACGGCCTACGGTTATGGTGATGTTTCCTGTCGCGAGTGCCGACGGCAATTGGACATTGATCAGATCCAGTCCATTAAACGGCGGCGCCGGCCCCGCATAACTTACTCGAATACGCTGGCCATTCAGAAAAACAGCAGGCAAGTTCCCTTCGACACCCAGTCCAGTGAGATATATCGAAAGGTAGTCGTCGATATGGATTGCAGCCGCGGCTCCCGTCCCCGAACCGTCCATCGTAAAGATCGCCGGCACCGCAGGCTCCACTAAAACGCTTACAGTTTGAGAACCTTGGGGGCCAGTTACGGTCAGCTTTGCGACTCCTGGCGCGATGTCGCCGGGAAATAGCGTATTGATTTGATGATCGTCACCGTAGTTCACGGGGAGGCTGCGGCCGTTTATCGTAACGGCGCTTCCCGCTAGATTATTTCCGTAGATAGAAACCAGCATGCGAGGTGCGAGGCTCAGCGCTGGCAGAAATGCGGCCGAAGGTATGGCCAGCAGAATCTGCGGGCCGGGCTTGTCGATCATCACCGTATAACCGCCCTTTAACGGTGGATTCGTAACAAACGGTTGGTCCGTCAACGATCCCAGCACCGAGTCGTTCCGGTCGCGTGTCTGACGCAGTATTCCGCCGAAATTCGATAAGTATGAGTCGTGGCTGGGTGAATGGCCGATCGTTTTCCAGTCGTCGGTTCCCGTCAGGAAAGAATCGATGATTTGCCAGGACAGCGGATTATCGGTCTGAATTTTCGCCAACGGAGGTGAATCGCATCCTAAACCGAGAATGGATGTGAGATCTCCCGCTCCATGGCAATAGGGAAGCACGCGCGTGCGTTCGTCAGGCAATGCGAATGACATGGACGCGGAAGTTACCGCCACGGTCCCGTCATTCGACCCCGCCACCGGCCCGACACCGCCCGCATTTCCGATAATACCGACTGTGTCGACCCCGCGCAGATCGTCTCGGTTTTGATTCCAAGTTGCGAGGTCAAACAAAAAGCGATTTGCAGGGACCAGCTCCCGCGCTTGAGCATCGGGCAGAAACGGCAGGGCAATGGTCGGAAGGAGCGCTCCGAAATTCGGAGTAGCTATCGATACCCACTTGCGCACTTTGGGATCCATCGGGGGATTAAAGACCGCCCCGGAGGATTGCTTTCCGGAAAGGTACGATCGGACGATCAGGCCGCCCATGCTGTGCGTCACGAGATCGACCTGAGGAACGTTCAGACTGCGAATGGCTGCGCCGAGCGTGTTACCCAAATCCTCAATGGAGGGCCTTCCGCTAACCGAACACGTCGCGAAAAAAGCGGTGCGAACACCTTCGGCATTGAGCCTCTGTTCGAGTTCGCCGAAATCGTGCTGCGAAGAGAGATTATCTTTTTGACACAGCAGATGATATCCGTCAACCAGGAGCACCGGAGGGCGCTGCCCGGCTGCCAAGCCACACACCACAAGCAACGGAAGAAAACGTCCCACCATATCTGTCAGCTTAGCGTGTCGCCTAAAACAGCCGTTACAATCGGTCGATGCTCCTCTGCCCCGTCCGCGACTGCCACTTGGCGCTGGGGCGCGTGGAGCGGCGGCTGATCTGCCCGCGCGGGCATTCGTTCGACGTCGCCCGCAGCGGATACATCAACCTGCTCCAGCCTCAGGAGCGCCGATCGAAGCACCCTGGCGACACCGTGGCTGCCGTCGCCGCCCGCCGGCGATTGCACGATCGCGGCGTCACTGAGCCTCTGCTGAACGCTGTCGCTACAATGATCGACGCACGCCCCGGCGACGTCGTTCTCGATGCCGGCTGCGGTGACGGTTTCTACCTCGGCACCCTGGCTCGCCGGATCGGCTTCGAGGCGCATGGCGTCGACATCTCAACTACGGCCGTGGATGCGGCCGCGCGCCGCTATCCCCCATCGGAAGGACGATGCGAGTGGATCGTCGCCAATGCCGATCGCTTCCTGCCCTACGCCGATCGTTCCTTTTCGACCGTCCTCTCAATCACGGCGCGCATGAACACGGCCGAATTCCGGCGTGTCCTGCGCGACGACGGACGGCTCCTGGTGGCGCTTCCCGCGCCTGGCGATCTGATCGAGTTGCGTGGCGCAGGTCGCGATCGAGTGTCGCGAACTCTCGAGACATTCGCCAACGATTTCACGCTCCTCGATCAGCGCCGCGTCGTCACCGCTGCCGACCTCGACGCTGCCGCCGTTCAAGATGTTCTGCTTTCGATTTATCGCCCCATGCGCGCACAGCCTGCCGAAGCCATGCGCGTAACGTTCAGCCTGGATCTGCTGCTATTTCGACCCACGCTGCCCCCATCGAAAGAATGAATGACGTTCGGCAACCGGCTGCTGACTGGAACTCTTTTCGAGCAAGAAGGGCAGCTTCTGGAAAAGAGAAGCAAGGCGAGAGTAATGTGTGCGGGGCCGAGTAGTCACGATCGCGCTGACGCGTTCCCAATGCGTTGCCAGAGCCGCGCAAAACCCTTCGATTTGGGCTGATCGACTGCCGCGGTTCAGGATCGTGTTCGCGATCACGTCATGAACCCGTTCTAGCGGAAACACGCCGGGCAGATCGTGCAAGGGCTGGTACTTGATGAGACCGTTCTGGAAAGGCCGCAGCACCGGAACACCGAACGCCAGAGCCGTGATGCTCAGATGAAGGCTCACCCCAACCACCGCCGCCGCATTCGCGATCGTGGTGACCACCTCAGCAGGATCGGTCCACATCCGCCTCACAGCCCCACTCCCCACGATCTCTTTCAGGATCTCCGGGTCATCCCCCAGCGCTGGAGAAATTGGCAACAGCACCGCTTCGTACTGCTGAGTTCTGAGCCACAGAAGAAGCTCCCGGATGGAAGCTGCATACGGCTTCAGATGTGGCGTGGCCTGGATGACTACGTACGGGCGGACGCTGGTGGGCTTTTCGAGGTTGAGATTTCGAATGCCATAGACAGTGTCGGGAACGATCAGGACCTCGCGATCGCCCGCCAATTCCTGAAGCGCCTTTTGCGAAATGTCATCGCGCACCGAGATGTAGGTGCTGGCGCGCAGCACTTCTCTCAACAGCTCGCATCCCCACGGCGGCAACTCTGAAGATGCTCCTATCGCCGACCAGATCAGAGGAACGTTCGCTTCCAGCGCCAGCAGCGCGGGGAAGAGCCAGTACGACGTGGGGTGATGCATTTCCGGAGACGGAGGAGCGTAGCCGGCAGCAACGTCCTTATCGAACCGGATGAGGTGACCGCCTCCGATCACCACCGCATCGAAAGAATGAACAACGTCCGGTAACCGGCTTATCGGCGAGACCGGAAAAGGCCAGTCCGGCGGCATCTTTTCGTAGTACGAAAAGCACTCGACTTCGGTCCCCGGCACGCGTTGGCCGAGCTCATGCCGCAGCACCAGCGGAAACAGCAAGTCTCCGTAGTTCTTGACGTCGAATGTCCCGCACATCGCCACCCGCGCCGCAGGCACGTTATCGCCTGAAGCCGCCAAACAGGCCGCTCAATCGCGAGCGTTTATAATCCGACAACTTCGCACGATCTCCGGGCGGCCACATCGTGCTGACCGCAGCAGGCGAGTGGAAAATCACGTTCAGGCTGCGGCGGGAGAGCCGGCAGCCTTCCGCAACGCGAGCCACGGAATGCCACGACTTGTCGGACCGGACGAGCACGGCCGAATTGCCCACCAGCGGCATCGTCTCCGCGACCACACCGCACGGATCCGATGAATTGAGAATCTCCAGATAGCCCCCGTCCTCTCGATTCCACGACTGGTTGAAATAAAGTATGTGGCTAACGATCTTTTCCCTCAGATCCACGTGAGGGCCCAGCCAACAGTTGGGACCATAATGAATGACGTTGACTTCGAGCGGCGCTTCCGAAAGGTCCCGGCCCGTGAGGCGCGACATGGTTTGCCGGTAGGCCGGCGACAAAAGATCGTAGGCCAGTTCACGCCAGGTCTCGCTCAAACCCTCGACGTGCGAAGGCTGCTCCGCACCCATGTGGATGAGCGATCGCGCAAAATACTCGTAGCCTTTTTCTCCATCATATCCAGCGACTTTCTTAAACTTGTCGCAAGGAAATGTGGCCGCCAGATGCGCCGCGTTCGCCGCCGGAAACAACTGATCGATGAACGCCCATTTGTAGGGCTCTGTTTGTAGAACTGCTTGGTTGATTCTGTCGAATTCCAGCACCGGCATGATTAACAATTATCGTTCAAGCGGCGCAGGTAGGATCATCGTCCGGTCCGTCGATCCAGCCTTCAAAAGGCCGATTATTCTACATCCTCTATATATGCGCAGTCAAGATGCGGAGCCGTTGTAGGACATTGCGGAGGTAAGTCCCTTAACCCATCGTGTCCGCCGGTTCGCCGCAAGGCTCCGGACGTCCCGCTCTGTGTTAGTAATCTTGAGTTCAGCCGCGAGCTTCCGGTTTTCCTTCTTAAGCAGGTAACAGAACGAAGCGAGGCTGCTTACGCCTGTGATCGCAACTACGTTAAAGACTAGCTGAAGCTGAGCTGGTTCCATGACATCTCAATGATGCAGAATGTAGACGCTTGAGCGAATAGGTAGGTGGCTTCAAATCGGCGTGGAACGTCAGTACTAGGGCGGGCCGCTTTTGCTTCGACCCTTTCTCCCCATCCGAGCCGCGACAGCCGGCATCGCCTGCCACTCCCTGCCAACGTAGTGCGCTAATTGCGTGCCTCTTGGTATAGTGGACGGCTATGGGCGAAAGGGCCATTTTCGGAGATGGCAATCGAATGTCCAGACTGTCACAGGGTAATCGACAACGATGATGCACCGCACTGCGCAGCTTGCGGACGGAATTTTTACAAACAGGAACGCCGCTCCAATAACGATTGGCAGATTCTCGCTGTCTGCCTCGTCATTGGGACGCTTCTGACCATCTTCGTGGTGCAGCGACGCTGCTAGCGAAACCCTCTGACTTTGGGGTTCTTCCTGCCCCACCCCCGGCTGCGGAGTCCTCCCATGCAGCCGGGGCTTCTGTCCTCGCCCGCGGACACCCATCCCCAAACCATTTATGAAACAATATGGTTTGGACTTCTCCGCCACCTACGCGACCAGCCTCGCCCGAGCGCTCACCCACTCCCGAGCCCTCCGCTTCGCCCGCGTAAAAGTGGCCGAGATCCAGCTTTATCAGGCCTCCCACGTCAAATCCGGCCGTGCCGCGCGCGATTTGTACAGTGCGCTCCGCCCTCACATCGACGCCGCGCGGGGAGCCTTCCGCGAACGCTTCCTGGTACCCTTGGATGGGGTGCCGGACTACCTTCACCAGGAACTGGTGAAGTCCTTGGCGAAAGAAGATGCAGTACTGCTCGGTCCTTCTTATCCCGGCCCGCTGGCGTAAAGCGGCTCTGTCTGCCGCGGCGGTTGCCGTCGTCGGCGTGACCACGCTCGCGCTGCACGCGGCTGCCGATCCGCTGGGCGATCTCAAAGCCGGCGCCGATGCTCTCGAAGCTGGCCGCTATCCCTTCGGTCTCGCCTCTCTTAAAGGTCTGCCCGCGCGCCTGCCCAAGCTGGCCGATTACGCCGCTTGGTTCCTCGCCTCCGCGCAGTCAGCCTCCAAGGATTACGCGGTGGTCCCCGCAACGCTCGATACGGTTTTCAAGCAGTCTCCGCCCTCGCCTCTGGTCCCTCGGTCGGCGCTGCTCGCCGCGGGCGCGTTAACCGACAACAATAATCCTGCCGCCGCGCTCGACCTTCTGCGCAAATATTACTCGGTACTCCCCCAGCCCAAGGGCGATCTGGCGATGGCCGCGGCGTTTGCGGGCTCTGGCGACGACCTCAGCGCCGCCATCTACTACCAGCGCGTCTACTACGGATTCCCGCTTTCGGCCGAAGCAGCCCAAGCCGCTACGGAAACGGAACGGCTCCGCACTAAGCTCGACGAAAGGTATCCGCCAGCCCTGCCCACGGCCATGCTCGGGCGCGCGCTCAAGATCCTCGATGCCGGCCAGGCCGTTCGCGCTCGCAAGGAATTGGAATCTCTGATCCCGCAGCTCGGCGGCGCCGAGCGCGATCTGGCGCGTGTCCGCATCGGCGTCGCTCATTACACCGCCGAGGAGAACGCCGTTGCCTACAGGTATCTTTCTACACTGGAGGTCGCCTCAGCAGAAGCCGACGCCGAGCGCCTGTATTACCTCATGCAGAGCGCGCGCCGCCTGAACAACCTTGATGAGATGGATACGTTGGCCGCCAAACTCGGCCGTCTCCATCCCAACTCGCCGTGGCGCCTGCAAGCGGTTCTGGCGGCGGCGAATCGCTACCTCACCGAAAATAAGGTCGATCAGTATGAGCCGCTGTATCGCGCCTGCTTCGAATCTTTCCCTCAGGATAAGCAGGCCGCCGGCTGCCACTGGAAGGTCACCTGGGCGCATTACCTCCGGCGCGAATCAGACGCCGCGGATCTCCTCCGCGCGCACCTGCGCCTGTTCCCCGCATCCGACAACGCTTCCGCCGCCCTGTACTTCCTGGCAAGGCTCGCCGAGCAGTCCCGCGATCGCGCTTCTGCCCGCGCCTATTATGATGAAATCGCGCGTGAATATCCGAACCAGTACTATGCGATGCTGGCGCGCGATCGCCTGACATCTGTCACTTCGGTAACCCCTTCTCCCGCCACGTCCGAGTTTCTGCGCGCGGTCGCCTTCCCGCAGCGCGCGCGAGTGTCTGTTTTCGACGCGAGCGTAACTTCACAGGCCCGCATCGATCGCGCCAAACTGCTGGTCTCCGCTGGATTGAAAGACTGGGCCGAAATCGAGCTGCGCTACGGCGCTCAAACCGGCGATCAGCCCCATCTGCTCGCCATGCAGCTCGGCGCGTTGATCGGAGACGGCAGGCCCTCACAGGCCATCCGATATATCAAGAGCTACGCCGGCAATTATTTGTTCCTGCCGATTGACTCCGCCCCGCTCGATTTCTGGCGCCTGGCGTTTCCGTTGCCCTATCGCGCGGATCTGGAGCGCTTCTCCAGGCAGAACAAGCTTGATCCGTTCCTGATGGCCGCGCTCATCCGGCAGGAATCCGAGTTCGACGCGGCAGTCACTTCTCCCGCCAACGCACGAGGTCTGACGCAGATTGAGCCGTCCACGGGCCGCGAGCTGAGCCGCAAGCTGAAGATCCCGAGGTACACCACGGCCAAATTATTCCAGCCGGCGCTGAATCTTCAGTTCGGGACGTATTATCTGCGTCTAGTGACCGACCAGCTCGGCGGCCACACCGAAGCAGCGCTGGCAGCCTATAACGCCGGGATGACGCGGGCGAAATCATGGCTCACCTGGGGCGATTTCAAAGAGCCTGCCGAATTCGTCGAGACCGTGCCCTTCACGCAAACGCGCGGCTACATCCAAGCCGTGCTGCGCAACGCCGACGCCTACCGCCGCATCTACGGCCCGCAACCCACGCAACAATAGATAGGTGAACCGCTTTCGGGCCCAACGAACTTTAGGAATCACGGAAAGTGTCATCCGCGAGATGACGCGCCTCGCCTTGAAACACAAGGCTGTCAACCTTGCGCAGGGGTTTCCTGACTTTCCGGCACCCCAGATTTTGAAGGATGCCGCCCGCCAGGCTATCGCGGATGACATCAATCAGTACGCAATTACGTGGGGTTCGAAGCGTTTTCGAGACCAAATAGCGGCGAAATATCGGCGAAACTACGGCCTCGAGATCGACCCCGAACGCGAAATCACGGTGTGCTGCGGATCCACCGAAGGCATGATCGCGTCGCTGCTCGCCGTCTCGAATCCCGGTGACGAAGTCGTGATCTTTGAACCCTTTTACGAAAACTTCGGACCCGATACATTGCTGTGCTCCGCGAATCGCAAGTTCGTGAAGCTCCATCCTCCTGATTGGACGTTCGATCCCGACGAGCTTCGCCGCGCATTCTCCGCGCGCACCAAAGCGATCATCATTAATTCTCCAGGGAACCCGACCGGACAAGTGTTTGATCGCGCACAACTTCAAATCATCGCCGATCTCTGCCAGGAGTTTGACGCGCTCGCCATAACCGACGAGATCTACGAACACATCATCTATGACGGAACGCGCCACATCCCCATCATGACGCTCCCGGGCATGCGGGAACGCACCATTCTTATCAACAGCATGAGCAAGACGTATTCGGTGACGGGGTGGCGCGTGGGGTGGGTTCTCGCGAATCCGGAGATCACCGAATCCGTGCGAAAAGTGCACGATTTTCTCACAGTTGGCGCTGCGGCCCCATTGCAGGAAGCGGGCGTGGTCGCGCTGGGGCTGCCCGAAAGCTACTACACCGATCTCGCGCGCGACTACACTGCGCGGCGCGACCTGATGCTCCAAATGCTGGAGCGGGTGGGGTTTCGCTGCACATGCCCGCGCGGTGCATACTACGTGATGGCTGATTTCTCGAAGTTAAGTAAAGATGACGATATTCAGTTCACGAAACACCTGATCGAGACGGTGGGCGTCGCAGCCGTTCCAGGGTCGAGCTTCTTTGAAAAACCCGAGGACGGGGCGCGCTGGATACGCTTTTGTTTTCCGAAAAAGTATGAGACCCTGAGGGAGGCGGAGGCCCGCCTCACCAAGCTGGGTTAAATGCTCTCGCAGCTTTTACTCTCGGAAACCGTCGTCCGTGAAGATGGCACGGGCGAGGAGATGGCGATCGATATCCAGATTCTCCGGCTGACCCTGGGTATCACGCGGATCATCGCGCAGGAAAGCCTGGAAGTTTCGATCTGGGGCTCGCATGATGGGGAAGAATGGCGTCCTCTGTTTGCCTTCCCGCAAAAGTTCTATTGCGGAACCTACTATATGGTGATCGATCTTCGCCGGCATCCGGACGTGCGGTATTTGCGCGCTCAGTGGAAGCTGGGGCGCTGGAACCGGGACGAACGGGCGCCGCTGTTCGGGTTTTATCTAAAAGCCGAAGACGGACTACTGTACCAGGTGGGCAAGGTTGCGTCGGATGCTTTCTGACAACGGGCCGTCGGGACGGATCGCCAGCAGAGCTTCGAGCTCCCTCACCGCGGCGCTGCGATTCCCACGCCGCGCATAGATATCGGCCAGAAAGAGCTGTGGCTGGGAAAAGTGTGCGGGGTCCAATCGCTCGGCCGTCCGCAGATACTGCTCGGCCTGATCGAACTGATCCAGCTTGAAATAGTTCATCCCAAGCTGCGCATTGGCGAGGGCGTCTTCCGGGCGGTCATGCACGGCGCGCTGATTGAACGGTAGTGCATCGACAGCCGCGCTTTTTTTCAGCAGGACTCCGCCGAGATTCACGAGCGGCTCAAAAGCGCCGGGATCGGCTGCGAGCGATTTGCGGAATAGGAGTTCGGCGCGGGCGGCATCCCCGTTCTGAAACGCGATGACACCGAGCGCGTTCCAGGCGGCGGAAAATTGGGGCGCGATCGCGACAGCCTCCTCCAGACTGCGGACCGCGCCCGCCGGATCGCGGGCGGCCAGCCGCCGTTGCGCATCGACGTATTTGGCCGACGCGTTTCCCGGAACAGAAATCTGCTGCACCGAAACCACGCCGCCGCTCGGGTTGGCGGCCGCTTCGGCGGAGGTATATGGAATGGCGGCGTACACCACTCCGGACTTATCGGCCACGGCGGAACTCACCACCACGGTGCGGCGGACTTCGCCCAAGCCGTTGCGGACCACGGCCACGGTGTAATTGCCGGGCGCGAGCGAGCGGAAGCGAAATTCGCCGGAGTGATTCAGCTCGGCGGATTCGGCGTAGGGAGTTTCGACGCTAAAGAGATTGACGCGCAGGGTGCGCACGTGGGGGGCCCCTGTGATCTGACCACGAAGCTCCAGATCGGCGGCGGACACGTCCAGTGCGAACAACGCAACTGAGACAGCGAGCGTCCGAAACACCCCATCAGGCTACATCTTTGTCGAGCGATTTCAAGTACCGGTACACCTGGGACAAAGGCAGTCCGATGACGTTAAAGTAACAGCCTTCGACGTGTTCGACGAACTTGGAGGCGAGTCCCTGGATGGCGTAGGCGCCGGCCTTGTCCATGGGTTCGCCGGTGGCGACGTAGGCGTCAATTTCGGCGGCGGTGAGGGGCGTAAAACGCACGCGGGTGGCGCTGCTATCGACCTGGGCGCCGCCGGGATGGCGGAGGCAGATGCCGGTGATGACGGTGTGGTCGCGGCCCGCCAGGCGCTGGAGCATGGCACGGGCGTGGGCGGCGTCGCGGGGTTTCTCGAGTACGTCTGGTTCTAGTAAGTCGTCTAGTACGACAATGGTGTCCGCACCCAGTACAATTTCGTCGCGGCCCTGCCACGCGGCCTCGGCTTTGGCGCGCGCGAGACGGCGGGCGTAGGCATCAGGGGGCTCGCCGGGGGTGCGGATTTCCTCGACGTCGCTCACCCGGACGGTGAAGGGGATGCCGGCGGTGGCGAGCAGCTCGCGGCGGCGAGGGGATTGGGAGGCGAGGATAAGGGGGAGCGGCACAGGACAGGTATAGCATGCGAGGGGCTCTTGAGGATCACGGGCGAAGCGGCTCGGGCGAGATCCGCTCCCGTCGCCCCGCAGTCTATCTAGTCGTACACTCTAGGGCGGCTCTGAAGGTTGGATGAATCGTGTAGACGTGACTTGCATCCAAGCCACTCCGCATCTTTCTCAAATCATGCTGAAACTCATGTGAGAAGCGTTCAACCTCAGGCGCAGCCCACAATCCTAGAAATCCGAACCAAACGAGCAGATCCCGAGCCCGATCCGTTTCGCTCGGATCTATACCGGCCTGCTGCATCCTGGCTTTAACTTCTTCTTGGGTGAGTGGCAGTTTCGCACCATGAAAGGCGTACGGTAGCTCACTGAACTGTTCAGCTACGTCTTTAAGTTCAAAAGAAACATCTACGAGAGAATCTTCAGAGCATTGACGCTCGGCTTGGTAAATATCGGACTCTGTCACTCTGTCTCTTCCCCGACTGACCGCTACATCGATACACGTTCGGCAAAAGCGCAACACTTCTCTCGGACGCCTGAGCGTACGGTTCAGAATATACGCGAAAGACTCCTCGCCCCCAACGTGCGAGTCGAAAATGGCTCGCCACAAGGTTTCGAACTCACCATCCAGTCCGGTGCTTCGGATTACACGCCGTCGGATGATCTCTTTAAACACCTCCGGATCCGCCCAGTCAAGAATGACAGCTGTATCTTTGCCCCGGTCCGGGGTGTCACGCACAAGGTGTTCATAGATGTCATTCCTGATAAAAACAATCACATGGCATTCTGTTCCACGAGTCTCGAATTGCCTCTGCAACTTGCGCGACGCTTCAAGAAGGCTCCTAATGAGCAATATATCCTCTGTGCGGGCCGACTGGACCGGCCAACCTTTATCGAGGTTGTCGATCAAAAGCCAAACGGCTTCTTTTCGGCTGGAGCTCATGTAAGTACTAAGCGAGTCACCTAAGCCACGGATGTCGCCGCCGTACACCAGTTGCGTAACCTCAGGAGTAGAGGCGATCGACGCAATAGTTTGTTTTCGGGCAATAATGCCGTCGACGAGAGACAACAACCGCTCGGAAAAGTCGCCTTGCTCGCTACGTGTGTCTTGACCGAACTGTGTGGCAACAGCCAGCTAAGCCGCACGGCGGTCGGCGGTTTGATAAGAAAGTTTGGACTCATCATCAACGATCTTTCGGGCGATCTCCATCAGGAGTATATAGTTCCAAAAGGCCGTTAAGACATGTTGCTGAACCCCTTGGGACAACTGTTCAAGGACCGATTCCTTAAGCTTCGCGAACTGGTGTCCTTCAGGCTTGAGGTCGATCACCAGGTGAGATCGACTTGGTTTATAAGTGCTGCGAACCCCGTAAAAAATAGCAGTCTTCCCAGCGCCTTTTCTTCCAACGACCAGTCGGGCGTGGCCGCGCTTCGCTTCGTTGTATTCCCCCGTGGGCACAAAGTATGAGCTCAATCCCTTTATCTCGTTCTCGGCAGCAAGATCACCGAGGTCGACCTTCTCGAGGAGGTTGAGGGGTAGAGCTACGGCAACGAACTGTGATTCCTGTAATTCTTCCACCACGCTCTTGATCAAAGGAATCACATAATCGCTCACTTGCGTTGCGGTTGTGTAACTCTTGACCACGTCTCTGAAATCAATTGGCTGGCGAACCTCGCCCTCCTGGAGCATAAGTACTCGTTTACCTTGGGCCATTGCTAAGCCAGCTAACAGTGCGCCGCGGGCGTTGTTAACCACGCTCCCGCTTCTTGCCGGTGCAACTAAGTGAACTATCACCGCTAGGGAAGCGCTTACCTGCTTGGCGGCATCATGCAGCGAGAGTCGAGGTGTTTCTCTTGGGTCGAATGCTCGAAACCGAAGCCCGGACTTTTTGAGTGCGGACATTAGGTGGACCATACCATCGTTCTGTACATGACTGCGAACCAGATAGACTGGCTGCTCACGGTTTATGGCCGAACGCGGTTGAAGAAGCGGTTGACCCTCGTGAGAAATCAGTTGCGCCGCCAGATCCTCGGAATTTTCGAAGGTAGTGTAGCCGAATGTGTCGAGCATACCCAACTCTTCGAACACCTTTTCGTCACGAACATAGCTACGATCGCGCACAGGCTGGACAGCCACGCCAAGGCCGATTGCATACCCGATTTCGAAGAGGACATTCGGGTTGAGTGTAGTAACATCCGCAACGACCTTTTGGGTTGAGCGCAGGGCTTTACAGACCTTGCAAAATATGATTTGACCCGGAATGTTTAGATCTTCCCAGGTTTGCCACCGCCGCGACGGCTGCTGCTGCTGTACTCGCCGCACTGCAGCCTCTATCGTCTGAGCAATGAGTGGCGGGTCTGAAGCATAGACGGCGAAACCATCGGCAGGCTTCAGATCGTCGAACGTTTGATCGCAAGCGCCACCGGCATACTCGCAAAAGTCCGGCGGTGCAACCGGGAGCAACGGAAACGCCGTTTGAGTAGCCATGTAGATTTACTTGTATTGTGCGTTATTGCAACATAAGTCGCAACCTTAAATGCTCAAGTGTATCGGCTAGCGAGCCATGCCCCGCAGCGTTGTCGTGTAGTCGTCCTGCTGCATGACATGTCAAACTACTCAATCCGAATGGTGAGGGAATTTCAGCGGGGCGAGCAACTCGTCGCGAGAAGAAGATTGGGATGCAAAACGGTTTACGTCCCCCTTCTCGCTGTTTCACATCTTTTTTCGTGAGCTGATTCTGAACGACTTAACTGCTTCTGACGTTTGTTTCTGCAACACTCGATCCGAGTGCTTTATCTACATTACGGGAGATGTATATATGAAAGCAGTAGCTATAGCGACAATCCCGCTTTTCGCGGGTTTCCTTTTTGCACAGAATCAGAGTCGCACTGAGACTCGAACCACCACTACGAAAACCACCTGGAATGGGACCCTGGTGGACGCAGCCTGCCAAAGCACACATACCGAGCGGCGGGAGACTACTTCGAATCGAGGCGTTACCAGAAGCGAGACGACTCACACTGAAAGTGTCGACTGCCCCGTAACAACGTCTACCAGCTTATTCGGTCTGCTGACCGCAGACGGCCGATTTATTCGCTTCGATGACCCCAGCAACTCGCGAGTCGTCGAAATTGTCAGAAGCAACCAGGCTATGAACAGGTACCTGGCGGACCGTGCTCCCATCAGAGTGAACGTCATTGGCACGGCCAACGGCGATGTGGCTGTGGTGGAGTCGCTCAACCCCGAGGGTCAGGTGGTGACGTCAGTCGACGCTGACCGCGTCGATAGCCGGCTGCAACCGCAGACGGTATTCGACGTCCGTTATCACGACGACCGCGGGAAGCTCGTTATAACCGATAGTGGCGTCCGTTTTGAAGACATTTCTAATGCCAAGCATTCGCGCACCTGGAATTACGCGCAGATCAAAGAGCTGAAGCGCAACGGCGGCAATGAGGTCAAAATAGAACCCTATTCCGGCGACTCCTACGAGTTGCAGGCGGAAGGACCGTTCATGTCGGATGCCGTCTACAACACCATTGCAGACCGCATCGTCGCGGCCCGAGGTCGTTAATTTTCCTAGCAGTTCGCTTTATCGGCGGGGTTCGCCCACGGGCAGCCCCGCCTATGCGTACTTCACCAACATCTTGAAGCCGTAATCCATGTGCTGTTGCATGTGGCAGTGCAGTAATGACGGACCCGGATTGTTCGCCACGAAATCGACTTCAACGGTGGTGTTGCGGGGCACGTTCACCGTATCCTTGATGATCCCTGCCGTGGGCTTTCCGCCGACACTCACCAGTTCAAAACTGTGGCGGTGCAGGTGTACAGGATGGCCGTCCTCCATTCCGTTGTGAAGCGCAATCCGATAGCGCTTGCCTGCTTTCACCATCAATGGATCAACGTTGGGCCAAGCCTTGTCATTGATGGTCCAGCGGTTGAACGGCTTCCCTTCGTCAGGCAGCATCATGAACATCAAATCGAATTTGCCGTCGGGCTGGGGAACTTTCGCTTGGGAACCGAACACGGTGTAGTCCCAGGTCGGGTTTTCCAGTGCCTTCCATTGCGGCTCGCCTTTGCGATCCGCGTACTCAATCACCACGCCCATTCCGATCTTCCGGTCTTCATCTCTGGTAGAACCCAGCACCCAGACGCCCGGCTGGTTCATCTCGACCACCGCATCCACACGTTCGGCAACCGCCACTGTAAGCAGGTCCACGGCCTTGGGCGTAGGCACAGGGTTGCCGTCGAGGGCGATGACCTGGAACCGATGGCCCGGTAAAGCGAGATTCAGTTGACGCGTGGCGTCGGCATTCAGAATCCGGAAAAGCACTCTTTGTCCCTGACGCACCCGAATAGGCTCGCCATGTCCGAGCGCGCGGTCGGTCAACGAGCACAATTTGTAATCCACGGTCCAGTCGTTGTTGGGCGCTCCCCGATGGAGGATTACGGGATCCCAGTGGCGGCCGGCAAGAAAGACCTCTTGATCGTAGTTGCCCGGCTGGCTCTTCGGCTCAACCAAGAGGAATCCGTACTGGCCCGAGTACGCGCCTCGCGTCAGATCGTCCATCGCCATCGCATGAGTGTGGTACCAGCGTGTCCCCGCCGGTCTGGGCGTAAAGCTGACTCGCAAGTGGCCGTGGGGCGGCACAAACGGGCTTCCTTCTTCTTCTGCTCCGTCTGCCTCAGCCGATACTAACTGCCCGTGCCAATGAACCAGCTCGGGAACATCGGTATCGTTAAACACATCGACACTGATGCGTTTTCCTTCCTTCATTCTTAGAACGGGTCCCGGTATGCTTCCGTTATAGGCAATCGTCCGGATGGTTTGGCCGGGCGCGAGCTCCACGGAAACCGGCGCGATCCGAAGTGTAAAGTCTGCTTTGCCGGCAGCGGCCTCCAGGCGGGCGGGCTGGCCCACGCCCAATGCTGTTTCGAGCGCGATTCCCCCGGCGAGAAATGTGAACTCCCTACGCTTCATAGCGCCTCCTGAATGCGACGTGATCAGGTTATCGCAACGGAGGACAATAGAACAAGACTGCGGGGTATTTGGCTTGCACTTATCGGCCGCCGAAGGTATCGCAGGCGGATATTTTGCCGGAATTCAAGCCGGCTTGAAACCACTGCATGCGTTCTCGCGATGATCCGTGCGTGAACGTCTCAGGGCTCACGTGACCTGTGGCCATCTTCTGCAGCCGATCGTCGCCGACAGCGGCGGCTGCTCGCAACCCCGCCGCGATGTCGCTCTGGTCGACAATCTTTCGCTGCTCGGTCGACATGGCCCACACGCCCGCAAAGCAGTCGGCCTGTAGTTCCAAGCGCACGGACAACGGATTCGATTGAGCGGGGTTGCTCTGCCGCATGCGCTGCACCTGACCTTCGATTCCGAGCAGCTTCTGTACATGATGTCCGATCTCGTGGGCGATCACGTAGGCTTGCGCGAATTCCCCGGGCGCTCCGAAACGGCCTTTCAGCTCGTCAAAAAAGCCCAAGTCCAGGTACACCTTTTCATCGTCCGGACAGTAGAAGGGGCCGGTTGCGCTTTCAGCCTGCCCGCATGCGGAGTCGATCGAATCGCGGAAAAGCACCAGCTTGGCGTGCCGGTATTGCTTGCCGGTCTGCATGGGGAGTAAATTCTGCCAGGTCCCCTGCACATCGTCGAGCACGAACGATACAAATTGAACCTCGGCGTTTTCCGCTGCGCTGGAGGCGGGCGCGGATGTAGCGACTGGCCGGTCAGACGCGCTGTCGCCCAAAAACAGCGTGAAGAGATTGCGATGAAAGAGCAAGCTAAGGACCAGAAGGACGAGGAATCCTCCGATCCCAATGTGCCGCCCTCCCAGGCCCATGCCTGAGAAACCGCCACCGCTTTCATTGCGTCGATCCTCGACGTCGTCACTAACTCCGCCTGGCTTCCAGTCCATGACGGTGCCAGTGCAATTGACGGTCCAATGTTTGTTAACAATGCCTGTTGCAGTCGAAATGCCATCGTTCGGCACGCTCATTGCTTGCCGAAAAAAACACTTTCAATTCTGATCGAGGGGTGTATACTCGTCGTGAAAGCTAGTAGTTGTTCGTAGGGTGCGCACTTGGGCCCACGGAAAACGGTCCATGCGCGTCACATATTGTGTATGGCGTCGTAGCGTGTTGTTCTTCCTCCAAGATCGAATTTCTCCCACCGGATTCTCCTAAAGCGGATATGTGTCCGCGAGGACGACCGGCAAGAAACACGTAGGTTCAAGAACAGCGCCGCGACGCCTTAGACTTGGCCGGAATCCAAATCCGTCGCCAACAGACGCCTAGGTGTGATTTCACGTAAGTGTGATTTCAAATATGTGTGTAAATCAAATCGAAAAACTAAGGAGTTTCGAAATGGAAGGAATTCAGTACGGAATTCAGCAGGGATACAATCCGATGACCACGGGAGCATACGGTTCTCAGCCGTATGGTTCTCAATTTGGACAACAGGGATTATTCGGCGGCGCCGGCAATCCCTATAGCGGGCTGATGGGAAGCGGCATACCCGGGCTTATGGGCGGTCAGAACATCGATCCGATTACCGCGGCTCAGATTCAGCTCCAGCAGCAGGCGCAGCTTGCTCACCTGGCCCAGCACGCTCAGCTTGCGCAGCAACTGGCACAGCAGCGCGCGCAGTTTGGTCAGCAGTCGCCGGTTGGTCCGTGGCTCGGCATGAATCCTCTGAATCGGATCGATCCGATTACTGCCGCTTACATCCAGCAGGCGATCGCGCAGCTGGTCCAGCAGCTCGCGCTGCAGAGCCAGCTTGGGCAGCAGGGCCAGTTCGGCAATCAGTTCGGACATCACTTAGGGCATCAGTTCGGACAGGGGCAGTTCGGCCAGGGCCAGTTCGGTCAGGGCCAGTTCGGTCAGGGCCAAGGGTGGGGCAGTTCTGGACAAAACCTGGGTGGACAAAACTTTGGCGGATACAACGCTGGCGGGCAAAACCCGTGGGTGAATCCGCAGTTTGCGACGCAGTTTGGGCGGAACTTCCAGTATGGAGGTCCGCTTCCCGTCTACTGAGGCGCTGAGTCGCAGAAGGAGCGAGCGGGTCTCCAGCAATAGAGCCAGGGCTATGGAGGCCCGTGCCGCTCTGCACGCTGCTTTGCGCCCTAGAGAAGGAGGATCAATCCAAATGGCAGACAAAAACGAACAAACAACGACGACTCAACCCAGTTCCGGCCGGTCGGGATCGGCAGGCTCGAGCGGGGCGGCGACGCGCACGGCCCAGAGCGGAATCTCAACGCCACCGGGCAAGGTGCTCAGCGCCAAACAAAAGCAGTTCATCATTGCGCCTCGCCGGATTAACGGAATGATGATGCAGCCCATGGGCATGCAGCCCATGGCGCTCGACTACGTCGAACAAGCCTTACGAGCGAGCCCGGATGTCGAGGTGGTGGATCGCATCGGGCCCAGAGGCTTGGCCGGCACGCTGGCCGACGGGATGGGAGGAGTGCCGCACATCCTGATCGTCAAGATGGCCGATGAAAAAGCGGAAATTCTGAAGCAGCAGAGCATGGGGCAATTGATCGTGGAACGGGACCAGCCCTTGCATCTGGACTTGTCCGAGACGGGCGAGCCGGGACTGGTCGCGGCGGCTGTCGCCACGGGCGGTCCAGCAGTGTCGATCGCAGTGATGGTTCTGGGGAAGGACAACGCGCCGATCAAAGACGCCGAGGTGCATCTGTTCGGCAGCCTGCTGCCAGTAAGCGGCGTGACGGACGAGCGCGGCCTGGCGACGTTGTCGCTGTCCGGCGATACCGTGCAATCGGTGACGGGAGTGTATGTCAAACCCAAATCCGATTACTGGACCTTCTATCAGGCCGACCCTGCGATCGAAACCGATCAGACCAACCTGGTGTATCTGCGATCGCTGTCGGATTCGTTTCCGGGGTTTCCACGGCAGCAGGTGCTGGGCTGGGGTCAGAAGGCAATGCGCCTGGATCAATTGCCGGGCAATTATCGGGGGCAGGGCATCCGCGTCGCGATTGTCGATTCGGGGGTGGCCACCACTCACCCGGATCTGCAGGGAATCAAGCACGGCTTCGACGTCGCCAAGAAGAAATCGGATCCGTCCGCGTGGAGTCACGATACGATCTCGCACGGCTCGCACTGCGCTGGAGTGATCGCCGGGGCCGATAACGGCACGGGCATCCGCGGGTTCGCGACCGATGCCGAGGTCCATGTCTGCAGGCAGTTTCCCGGCGGGCAGATCAGCCAGTTGATCGAGGCGCTGGAATACTGCATCGAGAAACAGATCGATCTGGTCAATCTGAGCCTCAGCGGCACCGAGCCGTCGGAGGCGCTGGAGCAGCAGATCCTGCGCGCCAAGCGATTGGGCGTGGCCTGCATCGCGGCAGCAGGAAATTCGGGAGGTCCAGTGCAGTATCCGGCATCGTCGCCGAACGTGCTGGCAGTGGCGGCGATCGGAAAGATGGGCGAGTTCCCACCCGACAGCTACCACGCGCACACGGTGAGCATGGTCAACGGAACCGGGTTCTTCTCTCCGAAGTTCACGTGCTACGGGCCGGAGATCGCGGTGTGCGCTCCGGGCGTCGCGATTCTTTCGTCGGTTCCGCCGAACAACTACGCGGCGTGGGACGGAACGTCGATGGCGGCATCGCACGTGACCGGTCTTGCGGCGCTGGTGCTGGCGCACCACCCTGATTTCCAGGGCGCGTTCCGGGCGCGAAACGCCGATCGAGTGGATCGGCTGTTCCAGATCCTGAGGGCGAGCGCACAGCCGGTGAGTATGAGCGATCCACTGCTGAGCGATCCGCGGCGCACCGGGTTCGGGATGCCGGATGTGCTGATCGCGCTAGGGCTGGCGCCGCAGGTGCAACCGGGCTTCTACGCGAATGCAAGAATGTTCGCGTACGGGCGATATCCGGCGTTCGCGCAGTTCGGCGGCCTGGGATTCGGACAGCCCATGGGATTCGGCCCGAGCGCCGTGCCATATCCGCAACCGCAAGTTCCAGTCGGGACTTGGTAATCGCGAGCGGCCGCGGATGAGTAGTGGATAAGTTGCCGGGCTCGTTCGCGGCCGTTTACAAACGCATCCAGCCTTCGAGAACCTCGGCCTCAGCGTGTCTCCGGCCCATCGTGTAGCCGGTCTGGAGCATTGTCCCCGCCAGCAGGACCAGCGGAACAGAAAAATCGCCGCCTGCTTTCAGCGTTCCCATCAAAGAGTCGAGCATCGTCAGCATGAGTTGGCGGCTGGCGGGCGATTCGACGCAGATCCGGCAGGTCTCCGCATAGCGCGCGCGGAACCATTGCGCCGTCTGGAAATCCAATTCCTCCAACGCTGCGTTGAATTCCTGAATCGGGATCATAGGGCCGTCTTGCTCCGTGTGTGCCGGTGGCAGCCCAAAATTGCTCATGCTTCGAAACCTCCAACATCCGAGCGTCCATATAGACCCCTGCGACCACCTGAATCGGCGGCTACGCGGTTTTATGAAGCTGCGGTTTAAGATAGTTTACAGCAGAGCTTCGCTAAAGGAAATATGAATTTTTCGCGTGTTCTGATTAAGACTTCGCTTAGCTCTGATTAAGACTTCGTAAGACAAGTCAATCCCGCCGCGATTGTCGGTGGGCGCCGCCACCTATGCCACCGAGATCGATAATCACCGCAATCAGCAGCCACAAGAGATTGATTCCCGCGGTCGGCATGCCGTTGTTGATTTCCCAGGCGTACACGATAGTGGTGAGCGGCAGGAAAATGAAGCCGAGGATCGGCAGCAACAGACTGCCGTGGAACGCGCGTTCCAGGTAGGTGGTAAAGAGCCACATGAGAACGAGCGTGACGCGGGGAAACAGCAGTATGACGAGCAGCAGAAGGCAGGGCACAGTGACTCTCAAGCCGGGCTGAGCCCAGGCAACGCGATCATAGCAAATTCGCGCGTAAGCTTAACATTCCATAATCGTTGGCCGGCCTAAAAACACCAGCCTGGTGCGCCCGCACCACCCAAAAACCCCTGCAAAAACGAGTATTTCGCACGTCCCATTGCACTTAATGTTCGGCCCTTGCAATGCACTAACAGAGTGCAGGAAGGACGAATACTCAAATGAAAACGAAATTGCTGGCGGTGATGCTCCTGGCTGGAGGAACGATGTTTGCCCAAACCCGATTTTCGGTGGGCGTAGGCTTCGGAGGGAACGGCGGCGGATTCTACCAGCAGCCTCCTTCTTATGCATACGTGCCGCCATGCCCGGGTCCTGGCTATAGCTGGGTCGACGGCTATTGGTCGCAAGATTATGGGCGCAATACCTGGGTTAACGGATATTGGAACGCGCCACCCCTTAGCAGCGATTACGGCCGCTACTACGATCGCGACCGCTTCGACAATCGCTTCCGTGGAGGCGACGACCGCCAGCGTTTTGCTCGGGGCTCCGAACAGGACCGCAACCGAGGAAGCTTTGACCAGGGCCGAAATTTCAGCGGGCAGGACCGCAATCAGAATCGTGGATTCAACCAGGTCCAGTCACGTGATTTTGGGCGCAATCAAAACGAGAATCAGAATCGCAATCAGAACGGCGGGAATCGCAACCGCTAGCCTAACAGCACGGATCTAAGAAGAGCCGGTCGCGCATGCGACCGGCTTTTTGTTTTACGGCCAGCTCTGGCGGGCACAAATTTACTAGAATGGACAGCCACGAGGCTTCCTTTATGAACGAAAGTCTAGCAGCGCGGATCATAGGCTTGGCTGTTGTGGCCTTAATGTCTTCGATGGCGGCTCTGGCCGACCTGAGTGAAAACACGGTTCTTCAATCAAATACCGCCCTCAACCTGGAAACCGGTGCAATCGTCAGTGCCGGAGGCGATATTCTGTGGAATGGAAGTACCATCGCCCCGCAGGGCAGTGCGAAGTTAAGTAATCTCGGCAACCTTGGTGCCACTAATTTCAACGGTCTGCCTCAATCCTATTGGGTCAGTATTGCGCCCGGTGCCAAATCGACTCCTATCGCCGCCAACTTGCTGGTAGGCGGAGATGCGTTCGTGGCCGTCACCAACAGCGGGAAGATTGCGAAAGTTCTGGTCACCGCTAACAGCGGCGGCGTCATATCGCTTCAATTCACGACCTTCGGAGTATCAGCTGGTCCCGGAGTGCCCACCATCACGCAAGTACTGAACAACTCCAGCCGCATTCCCGTGGGATTACCCAATTATGGGATCGCGCCCAGCAGTCTGTTTGTCGTCATCGGAAGCGGTCTGGCCGACCCGGGAGTTCCGGTGTTACAGGACACGCAGGCGCCGGGCGGTCTGCCGTTGACACTGAACGGAGCCAGCCTCACAGTCGTCGTGAACAACGTGACGACACACCCCGCTTTGTACTACACCAGTCCCACCCAGCTCGCCGCGGTTCTGCCCGCAGCCACTCCGGTGGGAACCGGGACGCTCACGGTAACTTATAACGGCGCTACCAGCGCTCCGGCGCCCATCCAGGTGGTGCCGAGCGCCCTCGGGATCAACTCCTATAGCCAGCTAGGAGTCAGTAACTCCAATGTCAATGTGGGAGTGGCGACGGACGCCTTTACCGGCGCTGTGCTCACATTTTCCAACTCGGGCTCGCCCGGACAGACGATTGTGGTGTGGAGCACCGGCCTCGGCGCAGATCCCGCCGACAGCGATACAACATATACTTCGACGCCGCACGCGGTGAACACACCCATGCAGGTTTACTTCGGCGGCGTGCTGACGCCCGTCATCTATCAAGGCGCGTCGACGTACCCTGGCGTGAATGTGATTATTTTCACGATACCGGCGTCGGTTCCCACGGGCTGTTATGTTCCCCTGGTGGCCGTGACCGGAACTGTCATCAGCAATGTGGTGACGTTCCCTATCAATTCCGGCGGCGGGGCGTGCGTCGATGCGACCTCCGGGCTCAACGGCAACCAAATCCTGCGAAATACGCAGGATACCCTCAAGACAGGGTTAGTATCCCTGGTTCAGACGAATTCGCCGGGCAGCGCCGGAACTCGTGCTACGAGCAACAGTGCCAACGCGGCTTTTCAGAAATACAGCGGACTGCTTGCCGCCGCTACCGGTCTGATGGTTTCGCCAGGCGGGTGCGTGGTGGGGCCGGTTGTGCCTGGAGGCCAACTCATCCTGGTGGGTCTTGACGCGGGCACGATTACTCTTGCTGGGCCCGCAGGGCTGGCGGTAACGCTGGGTTCGCAGTTCGGCATTAAGGGCGCATTCACGGCGACTCTAGCGGTCGGGTCGATTCCTTCGTCGGGCGGAACCTTCACATTCAAGGGCTCCGGCGGAGCGGACGTGGGTTCCTTCACCACCACGATCACATTGTCGAACCCAATTCTCACTTGGACGAATCTAAGCGCGGCCGCCACCGTCGACCGGACACAGGGACTGCCGGTCAGCTGGACCGGAGGCAATCCGGGCACCTACGTCGTCATTAGCGGAACCTCGACTTCAACCGCATCGGGAGCGATTGCGGGCTTCACGTGCCGGATAGCGGCGGAAGCCGGACAGTTTACCGTGCCCTCCTATATTCTGCTCGGCCTGCCGACCGGCAATGGAGGCGCAGCGGTGCAGAATGATATCTTTTCGACGTTTTCGGCCACCGGCCTTGATGCGGCCACGGCGGGCGGAGCGATTTCCCACAACGTAACGTCGGCTTACAGATGAAGACGGAACGGCAAGCGCAGTATTGGGTACGACGCTTGCCACCGCTGGTTGGTTGGAGCGCTAGCGACTAATGTTTAATAACGCGTCCTTGCCGCGCATACAGGCCGATCGCCAACAAGCCTAGAAACATGATGCCTAGGCTGGCGGGCTCCGGGACCACTAAATCGGAACTAAACGATGCCGTCCAACCGCTTTGCTGCAGGGAGCTGGACAAGTACCTGGTGGCGCTGAAGGGGCCGCCCGAGCCCTCCGCGAGTGTAATCGCATTACTTGTTCCCTGGTCGTCATAGAACAAGTGGGCTTGTGATGTCTCGCTGTCTGAAACAAACGCGAGAACATACTGGTGCTCGCCTCGGTCGCAATCGGCGTTGTCGAGCCGGCAGAGATCTGCCACACCGAAAATATCGCTTCGGGTATTATTAGGCTCGGTCAGTATGGTAAAAGATCCAAGCTGGCTCGAATCCACCTGTAGACCCGCGCAGCTACTGGCATTTAGAAAAAAGATCTGCGCGGCACTATCCGGCTCACTGGCGGAAACCGAGCAGGTTGTCGTGCCATGAACCACACTCAAAATATCCGAATTTATCACCGCGGCAGCTCGTGCCGGGACGGAGGACAGGAGCACTGCGGCAAGGCCTCCAAAAAAAATCACACTTCTGGCCCGTACATTCATTGTCAATTTTCTCCGAATCACTAGAATGGCAACAGCAGAATCGAAATATAGCACGAGCGATCTATTTGGACAAATATTTAGGGGTAAGAAAGTACTGGTAAGTACGACGCGCGGTATAGCTAAAGATACAAGAATCAATATGGTGGAGTTGTGGTAAAAGGCCGGCTATTCTGCGCGCAGAGCGTCGATCGGATCCACCGCGGTAGCACGGCGCGCGGGAAGGTAGCTGGCGAGCGCAGCGGCCGCGATCAGGAGCACTGCGACACCCGCGTACGTGAACGGATCGAGCGCGGCGACTCCGAATAGTAACGAAGACATCAGGCGCGTCAATCCCGCGGCTGCGGCCAGTCCGATCACGGCGCCGATTCCGGCGAGCAGCAGTCCGTGGCGCACGAACATTTGCCGGAGTTCCGCGGCTTCAGCGCCCAACGCCATACGGATGCCGATCTCGCGTGTGCGCTGCGAGACCGCGTAGGCGATGACGCCGTAAATTCCCACGACGCCGAGCACCAGCGCCATTGCGCCGGCGAGGGCGAGCATCACCAGCGTAAAAGAAGTGCGGGCCAGGGACTGATCGTAGACGTCCTTGAGAGTACGGACCAGGAACACAGGCGAATTGGAGTTGACCGACCAGATAGCCTGGCGGGCCTCGGTCAGGAAACTTTCCGTAGCCGCGCGGCTGGTGCGGATGATGAACACGCCGGTGCGGTTGATGTGCACCGGGTCGGCCCAGAAGGTGTCCATCAGGGCGGGCCAGTAGGCGAACGCGGGCGGCTTTTGCTGCGCGCCATTATCGCAGACGTCCGCGGCCACGCCCACGATCTCACGCCAGGGATCGTTCGGGCCCTCGCGGATTCGTTTGCCTAACGCAGCGCCAGGGTTGCCCCACAGCTCGCGGGCCATGTTTTCGGAGACCATTGCGACGTGGCGCTTCTCATAGTGGTCGGTCCAGGTAAAATCGCGCCCAGCGATCAGAGCCGTGCCGGTGGTCTTGAAGAACTCCGGGGAGATGAACCGGTAGCGCCGGAGGGGAGGAATCTGACCCGCTGCGTAGTCCTTATCCTCTGCATAGAGAAGATCGTTGGAATTGAATCCTTCGAGCGGCGCGCTGTTTGCGAATGCAACCGATGTGACGCCCGGAATCGCCGCCAGTTTGTCCAGCATGGCGTTCTGCATGCGCATCACTTGGTCGGGTTCCCTCACTTGCACAGTGGTAATGGACGTGCGCAAGAGTTGGACCTCTTCGGGCCGGGTGAATCCCGGCTGGACGTTCCGCAGGGCTTGGAACGTGCGAATCATCAGGCCGGAGCCGATCAGCAAAACCAGAGCCAACGCGACCTGGACCACTACCAGGACGTTGCGTGTGCGATGCCGCTCCCGGCTGTGGCTCAGGCTGCGTCCGACGGCGCGCAAGGCAGTAGCGAGGTGCGGTCCCGCATACTTCACTGCCGGGATGAGTCCGAATAGCAGCCCCGCGAGCAGTGACACCGCCAGCGTGAACGCGAGTACCAGCGGATTGATTCCGATCTCGTGGAGGCGCGGCAGCGTGGCGGGACCACGGGCCACGAAAATTCGTAAGGCGGTATACGCCAGACCCAAGCCCAGGAGGCCTCCAAGGACACCCAGGGTGAGGCTTTCGAGCAGCATTTCGCGGGCGATTTTGCCCCAGCCGGCGCCGAGTGCAGCGCGGATGGCCAACTCCTGCTGGCGGCCTTCGGCCCGCACCAGCAGCAGATTCGCGACGTTCGCGCAGGCGATCAGCAGCACCAATCCGATGGTCCCCATTAACACCCACAGCACCGTGCCGACATCGCCCACCACTTCTTGTTTCAGGGGCTGGACCTTGGGACCGAAGCGCGCACTTTCAAACACCGCGCGCTCGAATCCTGGGGGCGGGGCCCAGGCTTTGATCCAGATCGCCAGCATGCGTCCAACGTCGGCATTGGCCTGCTGCAGCGTAACACCGGGCTTCAGGCGCGCGATGCCCTGGTAACTGAAATTTCCCAGATAGATCTTGTTGCGGTCAAGCCGCTGCGGCATGATCACCTCGGGGTCGATATTCAGAAACCGGAAATCCTGCGGCATTACGCCGATTACCGTGCGGAGGCGGGAATCGACCGTGAGCGTGCGCCCGATCACGGACTTGTCGCCGCCGAAGCGGCGCTGCCAATAGCCGTAGGACAGAATTATGGTGTTGGCCGAGCCGGGCGCGTCGTCGGCTTGGGAGAACCAGTGTCCCATCGCAGGCTGTACGCCCAGGGCTTGCAGGGTGCCATAGGTCACGAACAGAACCCGTACCTGCTCGGGCTCGGCCAGGCCGGTCACACTTACCCCGCCGCTCGCCCACAGGCCCATTTCCTGGAACGTCTGGTTTTCTTCGCGGTAGGTGAAATACATGGTGGGCGAGCAGTTGATGTCGCCCGGGGTGGATGTTAATCCGGGGGCGACGTGCCAAATGCCCACCAGCGCGTCGGACTGCGGATACGGCAGGGGCTTGATCAAGACGCCGTTAACTACGCTGAAAATGGCCGTGTTGGCGCCAATCCCAAGGGCCAGGGTGATCAGCGCGACGGTGGTGAACATGGGGGCCCGCCCGAGTCGCCGGAAGACGTGTTGGATGGATCTCATGGGGATTGTTACAGCAGCCTAAAGCCTCCCCGATATCTACCGATAATCTGGTCAGTGGATCGCCGTTTACGTAACCGCTCGCTAGCCGATCTGGACGTGCAAGTCGTCCGGCTCAGAAAGCAGCAGCATAGTGTCCCGGGCCGGCTCGAGGACATTTCGGAAACGGGTCTCTGCATCATTCTGCCTTGCGAATTCTGGCCGGAAGAACTGGTGAAGCTGGAAGCGGCCGACAGCACATTGTTCGGCCACGTCGTGTACTCGACGTGGAAGCGGAATGCGTTCCGGACGGGCATTGAGATAGAGCAGGTATTGCTCGGCGGAACCGATCTGGCGCAGCTGCTGGGCACGGTATTGCGGAACACAATGCCCGGAGTTTCGTTGTCACGCTAGTGGTAGAATCGTAACTCTCCCCCCACAGTATGCAACGAACATGGAACGCGCTGGGACTCTCATCGGAAAATTGAAGCTGTCGCCGGGTATGGCCGATCCGGAAACGCGTGCTCGTGCGGCGTGGACGCTGGCCGCGGGGAAAAAGATCGCCGCGCACACGCTGGCCTCGGCACTGGTCCGGGGGACGCTGGTGGTGGAGGTGTCGGACATCGTTTGGCAGAAGCAGCTTAACACGCTGCGGCATTTTCTGCTTCGCAATCTCAAAGAAGCGCTAGGGGAAGAGCTGGTGACGGGGATCGACTTCCGGCCGATGCCTGCGCGAAGAAAACCGCAGCGAGCGGGAGCAGCGCGGCGTGGGTCAGACGGAATCGAAGATCCGGTGATGGCGATGCTGTACAGGGAGTCAAAACGGAGAGCTTAGGAAACGGGGGACCGCCAGCCGATTTCGGCGAGCTCTGGAGGATGGCGCGGGAATCGTTCTTCGAAATCGGAAGCAGTCCCCGGTTTTCGATACTAGGAGGGTCGTGAAGCTTACTGAGCAGGAAATCCGGCGAGTGGCGGAGCTGGCCAACCTGGCCCTGACCGAGGAAGAAATCGTCCGCATGACGCACGATATGGACGGAATTCTCACGTATATCGATAAGCTGAACGAGCTGGATACGTCGAACGTGGAGCCGATGGCGCAGGTCCTGTACGACGCCGAGGAAACCGCGACACTGCGCGCGGACGTGGAGCGCAAGCCGCTGGGGAATGCGGAGGCGCTGGCGAATGCGCCTGTGGCGGGGCAGGGGTATTTCAAGGTGCCCAGGGTGATCGAGAAGTGAGTCCCACGATTGATTCCATTCGGACCGATCTCCTTTCTAAGAAACGTAGCGCGGAGGAGATCGCTCGAGAAGCGCTCAAGTTCGCGGAGTCTGAGAATCCGAAGACTAACGCGTACCTGACATTCGCTCCGGAACGGGCCCTGGCAGCGGCGCGGGCCGTGGATCAAAAGATCGCTGCAGGAGAGGATCCGGGGCCGCTGGCAGGCGTGCCCATCGCCATCAAAGACGTGATTCTCACGCGCGGGCTGCGCACTACCTGCGGGTCGCGGATGCTCGAGACCTATATTCCTCCCTACGACGCCACGGCGGTGATCCGCATCGAACAGGCGGGCGGCGTGATCATCGGCAAGACCAATTGCGACGAGTTCGCCATGGGATCGTCGAACGAGAATTCGGCCTTCGGGCCGGTTCGGAATCCGATCGCCCTCGACCGGGTACCGGGCGGATCGAGCGGCGGATCGGCGGCGGTGGTGGCGCAGGGGACCGCAGTGCTCTCGCTGGGATCAGATACCGGCGGGTCGATCCGGCAGCCGGCGTCGTTCTGCGGCGTGACGGGCGTGACGCCGACCTACGGACGCGTGTCGCGCTACGGGCTGACGGCGTTCGCCAGCTCGCTGGATCATATCGGGCCATTTTCACGGACGGTGCGGGATTCGGCGCG
>JAOAPR010000244.1 GCA_025463005.1 Bryobacterales bacterium
GGAGCGGCCTTCGGCACACTTTTCAGAAATGCCTCTACCTCCGCCGGAATCGGACGATTCGCCACCAGCGCGGCCTTCAGCTCGTCGAGCTCGGACTGCTTCGGCAGCCGGCCGTGCCACAGCAGAAAGATCACTTCCTCGAACGTCGCGTTCTCGGCCAACGTCTCGATGCGGAAGCCCTGATAACTCAGCAGCCCCGCGTCGCCGTCTATAAAACACAGCCGCGATTCGGTCGCGACGATCCCCTCTAAACCCGCACCTGTGACTGGCATATGTGAAGCTCTATTCTAACAATGTCGCCTGCCTGGCATTGGTCCCTTTTCCCTGTTATAAACTTGTTACGGAACACTAGTTTATGGCAAGCGGAGTCACCGATCTGGCCCTTAGGCCGCCCGGCCCCCTCGGGCTCGGGCGCGACGAACTCATCCGTGCTTTCCGTATCATGTACCTCTCCCGCCGGATTGACGACCGGGAGATCCTTCTCAAACGCCAAAGCAAAATCTACTTTCAGATCTCAGGCGCCGGACACGAGGCCATTCAGACCGCCGCCGGGATGGTTCTGAAGCCCGGCTACGACTGGTTCTTCCCCTATTATCGCGACCGCGCGCTGTGCCTCACGCTGGGCATGACTGCCGAGGACATGCTGCTCCAAGCCGTTGGAGCCGAAGCCGATCCCTCCTCCGGCGGCCGCCAGATGCCCTCGCACTGGAGCAATCCGCGCCTCCACATCGTCTCGCCTTCCTCCGCCACCGGTACTCAATTCTTGCCCGCGGTCGGTTGCGCCGACGCCCAGCGCCGCCTCGAGCCCGGAACCGACGCGATCACTGTGGCCACCACTGGTGACGGGGCCACCAGCGAGGGCGAATTCTGGGAATCCCTCAACATCGCGTGCCTGGAGCGGCTTGCCGTTCTGTACCTGGTCGAAGACAACGGATGGGCCATCTCTGTTCCCGTTGAGAAACAGACCGCGGGCGGCAACATTGCCCGGCTCGTCACCGGATTTCCGAACCTGAAGATCTTCGAGTGCGACGGCACAGACTTCCTGGCTTCCTACGACACCATGTCCCAGGCCGTCGAGCATTGCCGCCGCACGCAGTCGCCTGTTCTGCTCCACGCCCGCTGCACGCGGCCCTATTCGCACTCGCTGTCAGATGACGAGCGTCTCTACAAAACCAAAGCCGAGCGTGCCGCTGAGGCCGCGCTCGATCCGGTGGTCAAATTTCCCGAGTGGCTCATCTCCCAAGGCCTGCTGGAGCCCCACGGCCTGGAACTGCTCACCCATGAAGTCGAGCTCGAAATCCAGGAGATCACTCAGCGCGTATTGAAAGCTCCACCGCCGCCGCCCGGTTCGGCCCTGCGGTTCCTGTATTCGCCCCTGGTCGATCCCACCTCCAAAGAATTCGACAAGGAGCCGCGCTTTTCCGGCGATCCGCGCAGCATGGTCGACTCCATCAACCTCACGCTGCACGAAGAGATGCGGCGCAACGACAAGATCGTGGTGTTCGGCGAGGACGTCGCCGATTGCAGCCACGAAGCGAGCCTGCAGGAGGTCAAAGGCAAAGGCGGCGTGTTCAAGGCTACCCAGGGCCTCCAGACCGTCTTCGGATCGCAGCGCGTCTTCAACACCCCCATCGCCGAAGCCGCTATTGTCGGCCGCGGAGCCGGCATGGCCACCCGCGGGCTGAAGCCTGTCGTCGAAATCCAGTTCTTCGATTACATCTGGCCGGCCATGATGCAGATCCGCGATGAGCTCGCCAGCCTGCGTTGGCGCTCCTACAACGGATACTCCGCGCCGATGGTGATCCGCGTGACCATCGGGGGATATCTCAACGGCGGCGCGATTTACCACAGCCAGTGCGGTGAGTCGATTTTCACCCACATCCCGGGTCTGCGCGTCGTGTTTCCATCGAACGCGCTGGATGCATGCGGCTTGTTGCGGACCGCGATCCGATCCGACGACCCCGTTCTATTTCTGGAACACAAGAAACTGTATCGCGAGCTCTACAATCGCTCGCCGCATCCCGGCCCGGATTACACGATTCCGTTCGGCAAAGCCAAGATCGCGAAAAGCGGCTCGCGGCTGACCATCGTGACGTATGGCGCGCTGGTGCAGAAGTCGCTGCAAGCGGCTCTCCAAGTGGAGCAGCGCAATCCCGACCTGACCGTGGAAGTGATCGACCTGCGCACGCTCTCCCCGTACGACTGGGAAACCATTCGAGCTTCGGTTGAAAAGACCAGCCGGGTGATGGTGGTGCATGAGGATACACTCTCCTGGGGTTTCGGCGCCGAAATCTCGGCGCGCATCGCCAGCGAGCTGTTCTCCTTGCTCGACGCCCCTGTCGGCCGCATCGGCGCGCTGGATACCTGGGTCGGCTACCACCCAAATCTCGAGGCCGAGATTCTGCCTCAGATCGAAAACATTGTCGCCGAAGCCGACCGCGTCCTGTCCTATTGAGAGAACTCCGCTCGGCAAACCAAAATACCTGCCCCATTCTTTCTCGTAACCCTTTTCTCCGCTGTCCACGTCCATGTGGTTGATGTTGTCCCGCCGCGACTTCCTTTACCTCGCTGGGGTGGCGCTCGCCCGGGCGCAGGACACCCAGTTCTCCACTGGCGTAAACGTCGTCAATGTCCTGGCCACGGTCCGCGATAAACAAGGCAAAATCGTCCACGATCTGCTCCAGGACGAGTTCACCATTCAGGAAGACGGGCGCCCGCAATCCATCCGCTATTTTTCCCAACAGAGCGATCTCCCCCTCACGCTCGGTCTTCTGCTCGATACCAGCGGCAGCCAGGCGCGCGTGCTCGACCGCGAGCGCAACGCCAGCTACGAATTCTTCGAACACATCCTGCGCGAAGAAAAGGACAAGGCCTTCCTGATCCACTTCGACCGTGACGTGGAGCTGCTCCAGGCCCTGACGTCCT
Organism: Bryobacterales bacterium; assembly: GCA_025463005.1. Classification (GTDB taxonomy): domain Bacteria; phylum Acidobacteriota; class Terriglobia; order Bryobacterales; family Bryobacteraceae; genus Palsa-187. The sequence goes on from JAOAPR010000244.1 coordinate 2,926, forward strand.
CCCGCAAGGAACTGGAAACAGCTTTGCACGACTCGGGACGGCCGCAACTCAACCGTCGTTCACCGGGTGGCGGGACGCCGCAAGGTCGTGGGCAAGGTCGCGGGCAGGGCCGGGGAGGCTTCGGCGGCGGCACCGCAATGTACGATGCCATTTTCCTGGCCGGGGACGAAATCCTGAAGAAGCAGCAGGGTCGCAAGGCAGTCGTGCTGTTATCAGACGGCGTCGACAACGGCAGCAAGACCTCGATCACCGGTGCGATTGAATCCGCCCAGCGCGCCGATATGCTGGTCTACTCCATCCGCTTTGCCGATTCCGAAGCCTATGGCGGCGGGCGCAGCCCGGTTAGCATCGGCGGTGGCGGCCGGCGTGGAGGTGGCGGCAGATTCCCGCAGCCATCACCAGGAGGCCAGCGCCGGTCTCCTGTCGATGGAAAGAAAATCCTGGAGCGCATCTCGCAGGAAACGGGAGGCAGCTACTTCGAGGTGTCGAACAAAATGCCCCTCGATAAAATCTACGATCAGATCGAAGAGGAGCTGCGCAACCAGTACAATCTTGGCTATACGCCCGATCAAGCCACCGGCGGCTATCACAAGATCCTGGTTTCGGTAAAGCGCAAAGGGCTGACGGTCCGCGCCCGCGACGGATATTACACTTAGGACCATACTGTAAAGAGTGGCTCCGCTTCCCTCGCGGCGAGACGTGTTCCTGTTAGGCGCTGGAACGATGTTCGCCCGCCCTCAAGAAGCCACCTTTTCCACCGGCGTCAATGTCGTGAACGTACTGGTTACCGTTCGCGATAAACAGGGACAACTGGTCCGGGGACTCGCCCAGGACGATTTCACACTCCAGGAAGATCGGCGTACGCAAGCCATCCGTTACTTTTCGCCGCAAGCTGACCAGCCCCTGACGATCGGCCTGCTGGT
>JAOAPR010000269.1 GCA_025463005.1 Bryobacterales bacterium
CGCTCGGCGTCGGCTACGGCGGCTCGAATGGATTCGGCTACGGCGTCCTGATCGGTGATCCGGCCTTTGGTCCAGCCGCTCGAAACCGCCAGCCCATATGACAGACAGCGGAGGTGATCGTTTTCGAGCGCGCAGATCACGCAGCGCGTGCGCGAGCTCCCTACGTCCAGGCCAACCGCGAGTTGCGTCTTACCAGCCATGCTATTCCACCACCGTAATGCGATCTTCCAGGCGCAAATCCAGAACCGCCGCGCCGGGCAGGCGCTGCTGGATCTGCGAGTAGTTCTTCACGAAATTCCCGTAACGCGCCGCAAAGTTGCGATCTCCCAGCAGGAGCGTGAGGATGCGCCCGTCGTAGGGCTGCGAAACTTTGAGATTGTCGCCATCGGAGACGTCGACGTCAGAAATGTTGGACGTGACATCGCCCAGGTCCGCGGTCAGGCGGAGCATGCGCTGAACACCTTCGTGCCGCTTGGCAACCGGGTCCGACGCCCGAACGCCCGTCAGGACCGGAAGCTTGAAGCGGTCGGTAGCCGTGGGAAGTACGACTCCATCACCGTCGATTAGCCCGAAGCGAGAGACATTCAGCCGGACAAAGGCGACCGGAGTGCGTTCCTGCACGCGAACAATCACTCGATTCGGCCAGACGCGTGCAACCGAAGCTTCCCGGATCCACGGCACATTGCGGAGCGCATCGCGGCGCTCGGACAGCGGGATCAGGTAGACGCTGCCACCTTCATCATTTGCGAAAATCTTTTCAATTGCCGGTCGGGAGGCATGGGCTGCGCCGGTCACCTGGAGAGAGGAATCGTCACCAGGTCCGCCCAGCGCGAAGCGCGAATCCATGATCAGGAACTGCTCGATCCGATGGAAGGCATAGAGGATCGCGGCCAGGACCACGACCGCGGTAACGAAGGTCGCGATCAGGCGCGGCGTTGAGAATCGTAGCGTGCGCGCGGAGTTCGAGGATACCTTCTTGGAAGGAGCTCGAGGCGCGGACGCGGTCCGGGCGTCTTCTTCGATACCCGGCAGCACGCCCGTTCCTTCGTAAGATTTGCGGCCCACGCTAATGCCCGCTCCTTAATTTCTCGACGATCCTGTCTCCGGCCTGGGAGACGCTGCCTGCGCCCAGCGTGACAATCGCGTCGCCCGAAGCCGCGGCCTGAAGAACCGATTCGATCCCCGCTTCCATGGTTCCGGCGTACACAGCGCCGCGGTGCCCGAAAGTCTGCAGCCGCTCGGCCAACACTTGCGAGCTCACGCCTTCAATCGGCGGTTCAGAAGCCGGGTAAATGTCGATCAGGTGGACGGTATCGGCCTGGTGAAAGGCACGTGCGAAATCGTCCATCAGGGCCTGCGTCCGGGTGTAGCGATGCGGCTGGAAGAGAACGTGAATGCGGCGGTAGCGGCACGCCCGCGCGGCAGCCAGGGTCGCGCGAATCTCGGTAGGGTGATGGCCGTAATCGTCGATGACGGTCACGCCGCCCTCGGCGCCGCGCACCTGGAAGCGGCGGTCCACGCCGCTGAACCCGGCCAGGCCCTCGCGGATGGTTTCGATGGGGATCTCGAGCTCCAGGGCGACGGCAACCGCTGCCGTCGCGTTACTCACGTTGTGCGCCCCCGGCACGTTCAGCCGAAAACATCCGAGATCGGTATCGCGGTAGGCCAGGTGGAATTCGCTGGCCATGTGGCCGGTGGAGCAGTGCGTGATCCGGAGGTCCGCCTGGGCGCTGACACCGTACGTAATCGCGCGGCGATTGATCCGGGGCAGCACTCCCTGAACGTTTTCGTCATCCAGACACAGGATGGCCGCGCCGTAGAAGGGCACGCGATTCACGAATTCCACAAACGCCCGGCGAATCTCGTCAAGATCCGCGTAGTGATCCAGGTGCTCGCGGTCGATGTTGGTGACGATCGCCAGAATAGGCGCCAGTTTGAGGAACGACCCGTCGCTCTCGTCGCTTTCGACCACCAGGTAGTCGCCCGAACCCACGCGCGCGTTCGAGCCGCGCAACACGGCGGCGCGGCCGCCCACCATGACGGAAGGATCCAAGCCGGCATGGATCAGGACGGCCGCCACCATGGAAGTAGTGGTTGTTTTTCCATGGCTCCCGGCGACGGCGATCCCGTATTTCAGGCGCATCAACTCGGCCAGCAGCTCGCCGCGCGGGATCACGGGAAGCCCCAGGCGGCGGGCTTCGATGACTTCCGGGTTGTCGGGGCGAACCGCGGAGCTGACAACGACCGCGTTGGAATCGGCGACATTCGATGCCGAGTGCCCTTCGTGAATGACGGCGCCGAGCGTCGCCAGACGTTCGGTGATGGAGGTCAACTTCACGTCGGATCCGCTGACGCGATAGCCCAGCTCGAGGAGCACTTCAGCCAGACCGCTCATGCCGATTCCACCGATACCGATGAAGTGGACAGGCTGAGGCTTAAAAAACATTTTATTAACGTATTGTTTCGGCTTTTGGACTCGGTGTCAATAGCGAAGAAATATTCTTGCTCAACCGAACGATTCCAGGACATCCGCGGCTCGCCGGGCCGCGCCCGGTTTCGCGAAACTCCGGGCGGCTTCGCCCATCACATTGAGAAGATCCGGATTCCCGGATAGTCGCATTGCTTCCTCCACCAAACGTTGGCCGGTGAACTCCGCATCCAAAACCATGCGTGCCGCGCCGATCCGCTCCATCGCTTCTGCGTTGCGCAACTGATGCTGATCGGCGGCGGTGGGCAACGGCACCAGAATCGACGGCTTGCCCGCGGCCGCCAGCTCGCTCACGGTGCTCATGCCCGCCCGGCTCACAACCACATCCGCAGAGGCGAACGCCGCCGGCATATCGGTGAGAAACGGCGTGATCTCGCCTTCGATCAGGGACGCCCGGAACGCTGGCGCCAGCTCGTCGTAAGCCGCCGGACCAGTCTGATGGATCAGCCGCACCGCAGTCTTCTCCCACAGCGGCCAGCTTTCCTGGGCGGCGCGATTCAGCGTCCGCGAGCCCTGGCTGCCGCCGGTGATCAAGACCGTCAGCTTGTCGCCCCGAGGCTTGGGCGGGATGGCAAAGAACTCCTCGCGCACCGGCAGCCCTGTGACTTCGGTGACCGCTGGTGGAAACCATCGCGCCGTCTCGGGGAAACTCACTAGCGCGCGCGCCACGAAACGCGCCAGCTTGCGATGGGTGAATCCGGGGATGGCGTTCGGCTCCATGACGACCACCGGCAGGCGTTTCCAGAGCGCGGCCAGCAACACAGGGCCCGCCACGAACCCTCCCGTGGAAAACACCGCGGCCGGACGGTCGCGATCGAGCAACCGGGAAGCTTCCCACACACTGAACGGCAGCTCCGTAAGCGTGGCCAGTGTTTTCCGCAGGCCCACACGCATCAGCGCGCCGATTTCGATCCATTCGATTGGAAAACCCTCCGCCGGCGCAAGTTTTGCTTCCAGGCCACGGCGCGTTCCGATAAAGCGAACCGAGTGACCGCGCGAACGCAGCTCGCGCGCTACTGCCAAGGCCGGCATTACGTGCCCGCCCGTACCTCCCCCGGCCATCACGAAGGACGCCGGCTTGGAATGCGGCTTCATCCTTCATGTTCACTTACGCTTAGCAACATCCCCAGGCAAGTCAGCGTGCTTAACAGGGAGCTCCCGCCGAGGCTGATCATCGGCAAAGGGAATCCTTTGGTAGGCCCCATGTCGAGGACGACGCTTATATTAATGAAGGCCTGGACCACGATCGCGACGGTCACGCCTAAAGCGAGATACTTGCCGAAATCATCGCGGGCTAGCACGAATAGCCGCGCGCCACGCCACAGGATCACCAGGAATCCGGAGAGCACGGCCGTGGTTCCCCATAACCCCAGCTCTTCGCCGATGGTGGCGTAGATGAAATCGCTGTCGGCTTCAGGCAGAAACATCAGCTTCTGTTTCCCTTGGGTGAGGCCGACACCCAGGACGCCGCCGGTCCCTACAGCGATCTTCGATTGCAGCGGTTGATACGTGGGGTCGTGGACGCTTGTGGACCGCTGCATCCATGCGCGCAGCCGTCCCGTCGTGTCGATCTTTTCGATCTTGGTGTAGTTCGGGTCGACGTACCCGATCACGCGCTGCAGCCGGTAGGGGCTCGAAATCACGGCCACGACGCACAGCACTGCGCCGATGGCCCCCGCGCGGATCATGTATTTCTTCTCCAGACCCGCCACCCAGAAGACGATCACGGCTGTGATGACGGGCACCAGCGCCGTACCCAGGTCGGCGACCACCACCACACCCGCCAGCATCGCCACGGCTAGGAAGGCCTGCTGCAGCGTGCGGCGGTCGTTAATCACGCGCGCTCGCCGGTCGAGAAAATAGGCCAGAAAGATGATCAAGGCCGGTTTGGCGAATTCGGACGGCTGGAACGAACCCAAGCCGGAAAAACGAAACCAGCGGTGGCGCGAGCCGAAGAAGTACACAGCGACCAGCAATCCCAGGACGATCCCCAAGCCGGAAAACGCCCACGTGGGCGTATTCAGCCGCCGGTAATCCATCCGCTTCAAGGACATCAGTACAAAGAACGATACCAGGGCCCAACCCAACTGACGGACGGCGAAGTAATAAGGGGCGACACCGTTGCGAATCTCGGCGATCGCGCTCGATGCGCTGTAGACCATCACCAAGCCGAAGGCGACCATGGCCAGAACGGTTAGAAACAGGATCCAGTCGGTCTTGAGTCTCGCCATTAGGTCCTTCCCAGGTCGTGCGCCGATAGTTCGTTCACCAGGCGCTTGAATTCTCTTCCGCGGTGTTCAAAGTTCTCGAATTGATCGAAACTGGCGCAGGCCGGAGCCAGCAAGACGGTGTCACCTGCGCGAGCCGCGATGCGAGCATGGCGCACCGCGCCTTCGAGCGTGCCGCACTTCACCGTTGAAACTTCTCCGCGTAGATGATCTCCAATTTTATCGGCCGCTGCGCCGATTAACAAGGCTCCGCGCGCTTTTTCTTTCATCGCCGCAGCCAGAGGACGATAGTCGCTGTTTTTATCCTTGCCGCCGAGGATCACCCACAGCCCGCCCGGGAACGCCGCCACAGCCTTGAGCGTGGCATCCACGTTGGTGGCTTTGGAATCGTTGTACCAAGCGACGCCGTCCAGCTCGCGCACGAATTCGAGCCGATGCTCGACGCCGGGAAAACTCATCACCGCGGCTCGGATTTGCTCGTGGGTCGCTCCGGCCAGTCGCGCCATTACGGCCGCAGCCATCGTGTTCTCGAGATTGTGAACTCCGCGTAGCGGGACCTCCGAAGCCGGCATGAGCTGTTGGCCATCCAGAACAATCCCGTCGCGGTCGAGCCACGCGCCCGGTGCCACCTCGCGGGTCGAGCTGAACCACATGGATTTCCCTTCAGCGCGTTGGGCGTAACCGCAGGTCACCGGATCGTCGGCATTCAGTACGGCAAAATCGTCCGGGTGCTGGTTTTCGAACAGCCGTGCCTTGGCCGTGG
>JAOAPR010000300.1 GCA_025463005.1 Bryobacterales bacterium
CGGTTCAATCGTCCGAAGTTCGTGCATGCGATCAACGATTACAATCATAGTGCCGAGGCCCGCCAACGCTCTGCTCGTCTTGATGGTTTATTAAAGAAGGTCTGCCGATGAAGCTGATCAGTGCGAGCGCCGCAAAGCAGAAAGGCCTGCCCCGATATTTCACCGGGAAGAAATGCAAGCGAGGGCATCTCACCGAGCGTCGCGTCGTCGGCGGAGCATGCGTGAAGTGCTCTCTATTGGCAGTTGAAAAATACAACGCGACCTAAAGGCCAAATTGGTAAGGCAACGATATGAGAAATCTCCGAAGGGCCGCGAGTACATGCACCGCAAGAATACAAGCCCGAAAGGTCGCGAGGCGCGTCGCCGATATGCTGACAGTCCGTTAGGTCGTGAGCGGGACCGGCGCTACAACAGGAGCCCAAAGAGGTGCGAAAAGCGGCGTGCGTCTCAGAACACCCCCGAATATCGATCCAAGATTTACGCTCGCCGACGCGAACTACACTTAGAGCGCGCGCTCGACGTGACGCGAGATGACTACAGCCCGAAACGCGCGTTCGCCGCGCTTGCTAGATGGAATGCCAGATTATGAAGAAGACCCCCGAGACCCTGATCGCCATCTGCGACACTGTTGCCTCTGGAAGTTTGTCGTATCAGAAGGCCGCAATGGTTTGCGGGGTAGCGCCAAGGACGTTCTGGCTCTGGATCAAGCTTAGCCAGCAAAACGACGAAACGCTGATGCTAGATTTTTTAGGCTCTCGCGTCCAATTCGCGCAAGCGATCAATGCGGCTCGGCGTATCGCGCTGCACGAGATGCGCGGACGAATGGAGATGAAGTCGGTCCTCGGATACGATGAGCCGATTTTCTATAACGGCATGCCCACGTGGCAACCTGATCCTGTCACAGTTGGATGGACACCCGAGGAAAGAGAAGCACTTGGCTTTCGCGCCGATGGTCTGCTCGAAGTTGACGGCAAGGTTGTGCAGAACACCGTGCACCATGAGCCGTCGGTCGCATTGCAACTCCGCGTCGCCGAGATGGGCTTCCCGAAAGAATATAGGCCGGGAATTTCTCAATCGGTTGATGTCCATCATAGCGGCGTAGTTGGCATCCAGCATGCGAAACCCACGAACTATAGCGCGGGACCGCCGCCTGTCCCGCCGCCGCCAACACCGCCGCAGTTGGAAATGCTCGGCGATGTTGGTCTGACCACTGGGGAAGACAACACAGACGCCGAACCCATCGCAGACCGGAACGATATCGATCTCGACGACATGCTCGGGGAGCCCGATGAGCAAGACCTTGTCGAAGATCAACCTCTCCCTCCGCCGCCCGTGGTCGACCGCGTCATCAGGTCCGCGCCGACCGCATCCGAAACGTCGCCACGGCAGGAGGGCGTCCTTGCGCCGCCGCTATCGACGAAGAGCATCCCCGCCGGTTGGCGTGCCGAGTGGCAGAAGCTTCAATCGCGTGGTGCGTCACTCCCCGACAAGCTCAACAGAGGGTAAGCCAATGATCGAAGATTTAGTCAGCAGCGACGATGACGACAGTGCCAACCCGCCGGCTGGTCCCGCGCTGATGCTCCCCGCTAAGATGGGGCCGATGGAATTGCTCGTGGCCGAAGAGCTTCACCGCAGGGACGATCTTCCGGCGGCCAACACCATCGTATTCACGATGCTCGACGAAGAGACAGGCGTCGAAATCTTGGAAGAGGGCGAACGCTGGCGGAAAATCATGGGCTGGCCGACCGTGCCATCAATCGAAGATGCCCAAGCGTTCCAACTCAATGTGAGGCGCGCTCGCCTAGCCAAATGGTGGAACAAACTACGGGATGCGAAAGCAGAAGATGACAAGCCGCCCGTGCGCTGAGATACCGGCGGCCCGATGGCCTAGCCGGTAAAGTCAGCGGCCAGCCGTAGGCAGCCGTTCGTTATTCTGACCGGGCCGCTACGTCGCATGGTCGGCTTGGGAGGCTTCTCCAGCGGGCTCCCAATGGCTTTCTGGAGGGGCCTATCGATAGGGCCGAAACTTTGTCCGGGACAAAGTCAACGAAGCGACAGCGGTCTAAACTTAATACGGGACAAAGTTCATGATGCGATCAAAGCGAGCAACGGAAAGAGACCGACACTTTCGGCGCGGGTTCATCCCCCCGGAGCGCGAGCAGAAACCCGTCAAGGTCCCGGGATGGGGACCTCGGCGGATGTCGAAGCACCAAGGGCCGCTGACGATTTCCGAGATGCTGTACCGGACAGGATTGGAGACGCCGAAGGCTCTCGCGAAGGCATGCCGCGCCGGTCAGTTTCCGGTGTGGCGCTTTGACCGGATGACTGGCCGCGTTTTCTGGCATCGGCTGGAGTTCGAAGTGACCATGTTCTGGCGACGCGCAAGGAAGGCGCGGGCTCGTCCGTGACGAGCGCGGGCTTGTCCGTGACGAAGTTCGAAAAATAGTTCGTCCCAACCGGCTAGACAAAATCCGGGCCGCGTGAACGTGATGGACTAGACGATAGCAAAACGCCGCCCTTGTGGGCGGCGGTTCACCGAACGTCGGGGCTCGCAACCCCTAATTCAACGGGAAGTATGAGATGACAAATACACAAAGCGCGGA
>JAOAPR010000272.1 GCA_025463005.1 Bryobacterales bacterium
TCTTCTGTTCCACCTACTGATCCATCGCGCCGAGCATGTCGAAGCTGTTCGGACCATCTCCGCCGCCGCAATGCGCCATTCCCGGGACCATGAACAGGCGGAACGAATCGTCCACTCGGAAAGCGTCGGGGGCGCAGAGCGCTTCGTGAGGTCGCCTGCGTGGCCAAACCCGACACTGAGCGATCGTGTCAACCAACCGGGCATTGGCGTTCGGAGAGAAATAGTTTGGCTCCCCAGTGTGTATTCGAACCACGATTCACGACTGGCGAGATAGCAGCACCCGTTTACAATCGAGGACCCCAACTGGCACGGAGCAGATCGCTCCACAAGTAGTGCGTATAGAAGCAGGGCGAGTCGGCGGAATTGGAACCAGCAACCAACAATAAGGGATGGTCGGGCTGGCAAGAGGTGCAAGCAAACTGTTCCCCTTCGCCCTGAAGATCTTGGATACAGCCTGCTGCGTGTAACTCTGGTCCCCGGTGTTCCCCCCTTCATCGATCCCAGATCGATAAAGCCAGCGCGCTGCACACTGGCGCTGTCTTTCGCGTCGTCGGCAGCCACCATGTAGACGTGAACGTCAGGGCCGTTCGATGTCCTGAAGTTCGTGAAACGAAGAACGCGACTGCCATCCCCAATACGGTAGATTGTTGCAGTACCTTCGGTAGGGTGCAAAACACCGTGGAACGTTCCGGAGGCGAGGGTCTGTGCGGGTGAGCCGCCTCCCGTCGTTGGGACTTTTTCGTGGACGCGCTGATCGACAACCAGCCGCTCCGGCCGAAATGCGTACTAGGCCAGGAACAACGCAATGACGAGTGGGGAATACCAACTTTTTCATCTTTATGTCTCCCCAAACCTAGCAATCCTGGGCCCGTGCTGTTCGATATCCGTGGTGGAATATGCAGCGCTTGTTGTTGGCGTGGTGCAGCTTTGCGCAGTAGGGAGGAATACCCCCGCGAGCTCGCAGAAAAACCTCCGCGGCGACCAACATGCCTAGCGTTGGCGCAGTGAAATAGACCCAAAGCGCGTGCCAGTATCCGGCGTGGCCACCGAGCTTGTTCTGGAGCAAGCGGCGGTACTCTGCAAAGATTGGAACGGGTACAAATAGACCCCCTTCCGGCCCCTACGCTGTCACCTCACGTCCGACTGGTTCAGCCCGTCGCACCCGGACCTTCACCTCTACGCGCGATCCGAGCCGGTTCAGGATCGATATAAGCCGATCGAGGGTAAACCGCCCGAGGTCCGCATTGCGAATGCGCGAGAAGTCGGCAGCTGCAATTCCGGTGCGGCTATGCGCGGCGCGCACGCTTAAGCCCTCACGGTCGAGCGCCTTGATGATTTCGGCCGCGAGGATTGCCTTCAACTGCTCGGCATCCGCGTTCTTGTGCCCGACGTCGCGGAAAACGTTCCCGCTCCCGCGCACCACTTCCAGCTTTTCGCTTTTCATCGCAACATCTCCTTCAGCCTTTTCAAACGGTCCTTTATCAGGTCGATTTCGCGCTTCGGCGTCTTGATACCCTGCCTCGATTTCTTCTGGAACGCGTGGACGACCCAAATTTCATCGGCGAGCTGGACCGCATAGACTACGCGGAATGCATCGCCCCGGTACGGCAGCGCAATCTCGAACACCCCAGACCCCATTCCGTGCATCGGTTTCGAAATGTCGGCCTTGCCGCCTTCGGCCGCGATCGTCAGCGGCCAGGCATATCGACTTGGCCCCTTCCGGGAACGTCTCGAATTCCTTCAGTACCGCCCTGATCCAGGAAACGGGCCGTGTTCTTGGGGTCATCGCGTCTCACTCTGTCTACTACCTCATATAGCCATGTTGTCATATTTGACAACGCCTGTCAAGGAAAAGCCCGCGGCAGGCCTAATTACTGCGAGTTTTTGGCTCAGCACCCGAGACTCGATCCCCGTTAACACCAACATCGCACTGTCGGTCTTGCGCGCCGGCAAGCTCTTTGGTTCAAGATACATAGTGCGTTCGAGACGCGCGGGTGTTAACAGAAATCGTTTGACCCGAGTCTTACGTGCCGAGCCAAACACTTACAAGCTATTCCGTTCAGTTCAAAAGCTCCACTTTAGCGGAAACTTTAGCAGGCTCAATTGAGATCGGAGCCGGAGGCTGCGAAACCCCTTGCGATGCCATCGAATCAGCGTATCGGGCTTCACCACCACGACCGCGCTACGCCAGTCGAAGAGCCGGCTCAAGAGTGCCATCAGCCATCTGGCGGAATCCTCGGCGCGGTGGGGTCTGACATTGCGTTCTTGAAACATCGCCAGTTGGTTTCGCAGGAACAGGATCTCAGCCGCCAGGGCACCGCGGGACTTCGTGGCGACCAGAAGCACTTCAACCAAGTCGACTACCACCCGGTGAACTGTCCGCGTGCAATGTCTGAACGCCTTCAGCCAGATCGAAAAGGGTGACATGACGTTTCAGCATCTCATGGCGAAGAAAGTCCTTCCGGAATCTATCAATTCGCTCAAGGTTTGAGTTTTTGCGGAGCACAACACACTCAGGGCATGGCCGATTCGGAAGCCGACGTGGTTACCGACACATGTTCACTCACCCCGACAAGCCTACGCGGCATCTTGGCGGCCAGATCCCGGCCTATTTCCCTATCAGATGCACGAAGTCCTTCTCATTTTCCTCGCAGAAGTACTCCATTAATTCGCCATCGGGCAGGATGTGATAAAGCACCCTAGCGGTCAGCGGCGCGGTCAGTGCCTTAGGGTCGTTAATCGTAATCACGATTTCCAGCGTCCCGAACTCCGGCCGGCGCATGCGTTCGGTCACGTGCATGGCATCGGTGTGCGGGTGGCCGTCATCATCCAGCCAGCTTATATCGTTGAACCCGCTGGTCTCGACGACGAATGCGTCGCCCTCCCATTTTCCGATCGAATATCCCATAAAAGTGGGCTGAGGGTCGACGGGCAACGTTCTCCCATCGGTGAAAATCTGGCGGAACATGGTATTGCGTTCGTAGAGGATGATGGTGCGGTCCAGCGTTTGCACAATTCGAAACGGAGTATTCGGGGCTGGAACAACCTTGGGAATGCCCACCGGGATGCAACGCGCATTGGGATCGTTCTTCCCTAAGATGTCCCTGCGCTCTTTTACCAGCTGCTTGGCCCAGGGCTGCAGAGGCTCCTCGTCGCGTTTGTAGTCGGCCGCGATGTTGCTGAAGTGCCGCGCAGAATCGACTTCCCAAACGCCCGCAAAATCGGGTTTTCCATCGGGCAGGCGCGGAGTGGGAGCTTTCAAGTTCACCTTGCCATCGGGGCCGCGCGGCGTGGCCTTGCTGGGATTGGTAGCCCACTGCGCCGATAGAGGAAGCAAAAGGGAAACGATCGCGCCGCCCAGCAGAGCCTTGTGGAGCACGAAATGCGTCGTTTTCATTTTTTAGAACCTCATTTCTTCTTTCGAGGGAATACCAGATGGTCGGAAAAGAACGGCAGAACTTTAAATTCGATCCGGTCTTTCAAATGGTTCGAATGGTCGCCCTCAAAGGTCTCAAACGTGTGCGCAATCTGGAGCCTGGTGAGCGACTGATCCATCTCCCGAATCGAGCCGAGCAAGGAATCCTGCAACCCCACGTCCATAGCGATCGTGTTGTATTTCTTAAGATTCGGCACATATTGATCCACCATGGCCAGCGGAGAATTGGCCACCCACTTGGCCACGATCGCCGGTTGCAGCTTGCCGTCGACAACTGGCCGGTCGAAAAACAGCGGCGCATTCTGCGGGTTGGGCGACCACGCCGCAGCCTCACCTGAGGCCACATCGATGATCGCGGCGCCGTTGTTCCGCGGCGGCAGAGGTTGTGGAGCGTTGGCCGGCGGCGGCTGCGGATTGTTCATCAGGCAGCAGGGGCTCAGCGCATATATGCTCGCATACAGTTCGGGATGCTTCATGGCAATGCGCCACACCCCGTAGCCGCCCATGGAATGCCCGCCCAGGCCGCGGCTTTCGCGAGCCGCAATGGTGCGGTAGTGGCTATCTATATAGGACACCAGATCGTGCGTGATGTAGGCCTCCCAATCGCCCGTCGTGGGCGAGCTTGAGTACATGCTGCCGCCGTACTTGGTATTGGCATCGGGAATCACCACGATCATTTCTTTGGTTGTGCCCTTGGCGATGCCGTTGTCCATTGAAGCCGGCAGCCCGATGAACGGCACCCATTGCTCACCCACGCGGCCATAGCCGTGCAGGAGGTACACCACCGGATAGCGCTGGTTGCGGTTGGCCGCGTAGCCGGGCGGTAAGTAGACAAACACGTCGCGCTCCGCCGGATCGCCCTCCAGATTGCCCTCAAGCGAGGCGCCATGCACTTTGATCTTTTCGATGGAGCCGGCCCGAGGCCCTTCAGTGTCATTCGGCGCAGCGAGCGCCAGAAAGCCCGCGCCCAGCAAGAGTGTCAAGCCGAGGGAGCATCGGGCTGGGACGGCTAGCAAGCAAAGGAATCGGAAGATAGGACCGATCAGTTTCATAAGGAGCCACCGTAACGATCTTACAGGCCGTGGAAGCCTCTTCGCGCGACCAGTCAGCCGCCCACACTTGGGCGTGTGGTTTTAGAGTCAGGGCAAAGTAAAGGCGACCAGCGATTGACTATTGTTTGGAGTTCCGCTGACGCCGCCCCCGCTCGCGGCGATGATCGCCACATACTGTTTG
>JAOAPR010000331.1 GCA_025463005.1 Bryobacterales bacterium
GGTTCGCTGACCGGCGTTTATCGCTCGACCGACGAAGGCGCAAATTGGGAACGCATCACGCCGGCGAAGCATGACGACCTCAAGAATTTCGATTCCGTCGCCTTCGACCCGCGCGACGACAATGTCATCTACGCTGGAACCTATCACCTCCCCTGGAAGACGACGGACGGCGGCAAGAATTGGTCTCCCATTTCCAAGGGCATGATTGACGATTCCGACGTCATGAGCATCATCGTCGATCCGGCTAATCCGGAGAACGTCCACGCGACCGCCTGCTCCGGCATCTATCACAGCACCAATTCCGCAGACCAGTGGACCAAGTACAAAGGCATTCCCTTCGTCTTCCGCCGCACGCAATTGATTGCTCAGGATCCTCAGCATCCGGAAACACTCTACGCCGGCACCACCAGCGGCCTGTGGAAGACCACCAGCGAAGCCGGCCAATGGAAGCGCGTGACCCCAGTCGATTGGGTCATCAACGCGATGGTGATCGATCCCAAGAATACCCAACGCATTATTATCGGCACTGAACGTGAAGGCGTGCAGATCAGCGAAGACGGCGGAGCAACTTTTTCTTCAGCGAACGCCGGCTTTCATCATCAGCACATTCTGGACGTCGCCATGGATCGCGATCGTCCCGAGCGCGAGCTCGTCGTGCTCACCTTCGACACAAATGCCTTCCTCGCCACAAAAGACGGCGGCGCTACTTGGGCGCCCCTAGGACCGGGCCTCAAGCGCACCGATCTAAAGCATGTATACGCTTCCCCGAGCGGCTGGTGGGCTTCCCTCAACAAGGGCGGCTTGATGAAGTACGAAGAAACCGGCGCAAAGTGGGTAAGAGCGGGACTGTTCTCGAGTGATTCCGCTTCGCCGGCCTCGTCAAGAACTAAGAAAGGCGCCGCAGCCCAACGCGTCTCTACTTCGTCGAAGGTGCCCCAGCTTCTCGCCTCTCAGATCAACGATCTAACCTTTACCAGCGCCGGATGGTATGCCGCAACAAGCGCCGGTGTATTGGTTTCGCGTGACCGCGGCACTTCTTGGAAATTGGCCGCACGCGACGAATTCGCCAGGCAAACCGCGCAATCCGTCGATGCCTCTACGGACGGCTCGCATGTGTGGGCGATCGCGCAGCGCAATCTCATCTACTCCGCCGACGGCGGCGCGCACTGGGATGCCAAAGAGCTAGCCTTTGCCTCGGCCGGCAACTTGCGCGTCCACCGTCTAAACGATTCCAACTTGCTCATCACTTCCAACTCCGGACTGTACGTCTCCAAAGACTCCGGCCGCGAATGGAACCGCGCGGACATCCGCGATCTGCAATTTCAAGATGCCGCCGGCTTCGGTAACGCTCTAGTGGTTTCGTTGCAGCGGCACGGCCTGCTGGCTTCCTTCGATGGAGGCAAGTCCTGGCAGCGCGTGAACAGCCCGTTGGCGGAAGGCTACTTCCCCGTTGTGCGCACGCGGCGCGATGGCGCATTAGTCGCCGCCTCGGCCACCGAGGGATTGCTGGCCTACGAACCCGAAGGGCGTTCGGCGGACCTGAACGGCTCTGGTTCAACAGGCACCGGCGCGCAAAAACCCCGGCAGTAGTCCGACTCCTTGGACAAAAAGAGGTGCCGAAGAAATTCGGCGCCTCTTTTCTTTTTGAAGCGCTCTTCCGGCAGCGCTCTTTTCCAGCCACATGATGAATGCCATCTAAGGAGACTCTCCAAAATGGTGTTCTCCCTTTGAAAACGTCGGATTTTCAATCGTGCCGCCGATGCGGAAAGGAAACGTCAGCTTGCCGTCCACCAGTGTGGCTCCAGACAGACGAGCGAAGGTATTGGTGAAAAAGCCTTGCTTCGTAGTGATTTGTGCAACGCCGCTATAGTCGAGTTGGTCGGAGCCGGAGACGCTGACACTGCCGGACCCATCAATATCGACTCCATAGCCATCGATATCTATCTTCGTGCTGACAATCCGCAAGTTGGCGAGCTGCAAATCGGTGGAAATAAGATTGAATGAGGACGGATCAGCTTTCGCGGGACCCAAATCGTTGAAGTGCATCAGCTTCATCAGATTCTCATTGAGCGCGAGACTCGGCACTTGACCATTACGCACCATCACGTGTCCAACTCCACGGAGCCCCGCCAGCGGGTGTGAGGAGTGCTCGACTTCTCCGCTAAGCGTCAGGTCGCCCGCCATTTTTCCGGTCATCGTGCCGCGTGCATTCCCAAATGCCGCCAGAAGATGAGCCATGTCAAACCCATGCACTTGCGCGCTGGTAGCAAAGCTCGGAGTTTTCCCCGATAGCTTGAAGACCAACTCTCCGTTCACGCTCCCGCCGTACATCTCCGCCCTGACATTGTTGAAAATAACCTGCCTCGCCTCCAGGCGGAGTTTCGCATTTACGTTTGTCGCGTGAATCGCACCAAAACGCAGCCGGCCGGCCTTCAAGGTACCCTGGCCGTCGACAGACGAAGAAGAAGGATTGAGAATTGCCCCGAGATCTACATGCATGAGTTCACTCGAGATGTCATCGGCCTCTAATAATGTGGGTCCCGGAGCATCGGAGGCCAGAAGGCTCGACGCAATCACTTTACCCCCCTTGATTTGTACCAAGGCAATCGCTCCAAGGGGGAAAATGTTGCCGGAAGTCTTAGCTTGAGGGTTTTCGAAGTTCCATGGACCGTCGGGATCCGAAATAAGGTGGATAACCGGGTTGTCCAACACCAGCGACGTGACGATTACCTGGCGGTGCAGCAGCGCAGCGGCATCCAGGGCCGCATCAATTTTCGCGACCTTGACAATATAACCGGGCGGAAACAGTGACGAATTCTTCGCACCGAATCCATCGATCTGAATCGAAAGGGGAGTGAAAGACAATGCGAGCCGGCCGATCTCGATTTGCTTTCCCGTTTTCTGTTGCAGGTAGGCGATCAACTGGGGGCGATAGCGATCCACATTGATGAAAGCGGGTACTACAAAAATCAACGCGGCCAGGACTATAACGCCGGTGACGCCGACGATCAGAGCAGTGGTGCGATGGATGGC
>JAOAPR010000002.1 GCA_025463005.1 Bryobacterales bacterium
AGGCCTGGAATTTTGCGGATCGCGCCGCGGAGCTCCAGCCCGGCACTCATCTGGATATCGCGCTGCAATTCGAAGATGACGCGTATTCAGCGGCTCGCGGTTACGCGCCGTGGCAGGCGATAGTGCGGGACGTTCGGGGGACTGCCGCGGCGGCTAGCCTCGCAGCTCCAGGATCAGGCGCATAACCAGGCCCTCGATCCGCGCGGCGACGGCGCGGTAGACATTCTCGCTTTCACCGATGGGATCGCGAACGTCCCACTCGATTACCCGGGCCCCTGAAATCGCCGAGGGAAGGCGCCCGCCGCTTAGATTGACCACCACCTCAAACGATTCCCCCGCGAACGTATCCACTGCCTTGGGAAACTGGCCTTCTGTGCCAACGTTTTTTTCGGTGAGCACCCGGCGTGTCAGCGGCGCGACGATGCTCGCCGGCGCTATACCAGCGCTGTGCGCGGTCAGAATATCCGATCCGTACGCGCGCGCAAAAGCTTCCGCCATCTGGCTGCGGCAGGAATTCCCGATACAAACGAAGAGCACGCGTTTCCTGGCGTTTTCCACACGAACGTGCGGAGGCGGCGCAGTTTGTATCGCCCGGGGCGTAAGAGTGCTTTCGCCGCGCAACCGCGGGCGGCCGCCTCTTATTCCGCCTTTTTTTCCATTTGGCGGTACCATTCGAGCGTTCTCCTCAAGCCTTCTTCGATGGTGACACGCGGCGAGTGACCCAGGTCACGGATGGCAGCCGCAGTATCGGCCTGGGAATGGCGAACATCCCCGCCCCGGACTGGACCGTGCCTGGCGGGCAAATCGACGCCTTCCATTTCCTGCAACAGTTTCCAGATCCGGTTCAGCGTGTACTGGTTGCCATTTCCCGCGTTGTACATCTTTCCGGCAACCCCGCTGGCCTGCGACGCTTTCCAGCACAGCTCCGCTACATCCTCGACGTAGGTGAAATCGCGGGACTGTTCGCCATCTCCGAATATAGTAGGAGAGGCGCGCTCCAGCAAGTGTTTCATGAATAAGCTCAGCACCCCGGAATAGGGACTAGTGGGGTCCTGGCGCGGCCCGTATACGTTGAAAAATCGAAGAGACACCGCTTCGAGGCCATAGCAGGAGTGAAACACCGAAGCGTAATACTCTCCCAGCAGCTTCTGCACAGCGTAAGGAGATTTTGGCAGAGGCGCCATTGTCTCAGTCTTGGGAAGAACTTCGGTATCGCCGTAGCCCGAAGAAGAAGCGGCGTAAACCACGCGCCGCACGCCGCCCTGGGCGGCCGCGCGCAGAACATTGAAGGTTCCATCAATGTTGACTTCGTGCGAAGGCACGGGATCTTCGATCGACCGGGGCACGGAAGGGATCGCTGCCAGATGAAACACCGTGTCTGCGCCGCGAATCACGGGTTCGAGCGCAGCGGCATGGCGGATGTCCACATTGTGGAATTCGATCTGCCCGCGGACTTCCTGGAGGTTGGCCTCCTTGCCCGTCAGGAGGTTGTCGATCACCACCACGCTGCCACGTTTCAGCAGCGTCCGGACGAGCGTGGAGCCGATAAAGCCCGCGCCTCCGGTTACAACAAATCTCGCGCCTGTAGTCATAAAAGTTCCAGTGTAGCGGGCGGGCGGCTTACGTTGCTTTGAGGCGCGCTTCGCTTTTCAGGCGCGCTACGATGATCAGCGAAAGACCACGCCAGGGCAGCAAAGGATCGACGCGCCGCCAGAACCACACGGTTTTGTCCCACAGTTTCAAAGCGGGGCGACTGATGTGCGAGCGATGAAAAATCGTTCCGAACAACCACCAGGAGAGAGCGCCGATCTTGTTGATCTGATGTTCGCGCTCGATCTGAAAACCACGGGATTCGAGGATTTTCCGCAGATCCCCCTCTTCGAAACGGCGTTTGTGGCCCATCCCCTGGTCGAGCGCGCTGAACAGAGCCTTGCCTTGCGGGACCAGAACCACCAAAGTTCCGCCCGGCTTCAGGCATCCGGTCAGCGAAGCGATCACGGATTCGGGATCTTCCACCGATTCGAGCACGTTCACGCACAAAGCGCTTTCGAACTGCCCGGACCACTGCCGGTAATCAGAAGGTTGTTCCGGATCCAGTTCACAGACGGTGACATTGGGGGTTCGCAGAAACCGGTTGCGAAGAGCGTGGAGGTAGAGAGCATCTTTTTCAGCCGCGACGTACAAAACCTTCTTGCCCATCAGGCGGCCGGTCCAATTGCCCAGGCCCGCGCCGATCTCAAGTACCGTGTCGCGCAGGTGTGGCCGCAGGATCCGCGTGATCCAGCTTTGATATTGCGGTGTGCCGGTGAGGCTGTTGAGCAGCCCGCGACCGTAGGTTTCGGCGTACAAATCGTCGATGACCCAGAAGTACAGGATCACGCCCAGGGCCTTGGCGCCGTCCTTCCAGCCGATCTTCTTGCCTTCTTCGTAGGTGCGCCCGTGATAGCTGATGGGAACCTCATACACACGCAACTGGCGCTTGGAGACCTTCATCGTGATCTCCGGCTCGAAGCCGAAACGGTCGCTGCGGATGGGGATGCTCTTGAGCAAGTCAGTTCGGAAGACCTTGTAGCACGTCTCCATGTCGGTCACGTTCAGGTTGCTGAACATGTTGGAGACCAGCGTGAGGAACTTGTTGATCATGGAGTGCCAGAACGGCAGCACGCGGCTCTGTTCTCCGACCAGGTAACGGGAGCCGAACACCGCATCGGCGCGACCGTCGAGCAGTGGCCGCATCAGCCGAGGGTACTCGGCGGGATCGTACTCCATGTCGGCATCCTGAACCAGGCAGAAATCACCGACTGCTTCCTGGATCGCCCGGCGCACCGCGGCGCCCTTACCCTGATTTACAGATTGCCGAAAGAGGCGGATGCGCGGCTCACGGGCAGCCAGCCGGTCGAGAATCTCGGAGGTCCCGTCGGTGGAGCAGTCGTCGACGATCACCAGCTCGCGATCCATATTTTCCGGCAATGGCGCCGCCAATACGAGCGCGAGGCTCTTCTCGACGACCGTCCGTTCGTTGTAGACCGGAATCAGGATCGAAAGGAGCATTGAAGTGTGGTGTGCGCGACCATATGGAAAGTATAATTGGGTTTGGCACCTCAACCATACTCAACTCCCAGCAACGTGCTCCTCGAGAGCGACCTGAAGACCTATCGGCTGTTCGCACGCGGCAAAGTTCGTGACGTCTACGAAGACGGCGACCGCTTGCTGATCGTCGCGACGGATCGCATCTCCGCGTTCGATTACATCCTGCCGACGGGCATTCCGGAAAAGGGCCGCGTCCTGACCCAGATGACGCTGTTCTGGCTGGAATACCTGAAAGATGTGGTCCCGAACCACTTCCTGAGCAGCGATACCAGCCAACTGCCACCCGAGTTCGCCGGACGATCCATGTGGGTGAAGCGCGCCGAGATGTTCCCCGTGGAATGCGTGGTGCGCGGATATCTGGCAGGCTCGGGATGGAAGGATTACCAGAAGACCGGCGCGGTGTGCGGTATCACGTTACCGGCGGGTCTGCGCGAATCCGACGCTCTGCCTGAGCCGATCTTTACGCCCGCGACCAAGGCCGCCACCGGACACGACGAAAATATATCTTTCGACGAGATGGCCCGAATCGTAGGCGCTGGCGCGGCGGCGAAGCTGCGCGACTTGACGCTCGCCATCTACAAAAAGGCGGCGGACTACGCCCGCACGCGCGGGATTATTATCGCCGACACGAAGTTCGAGTTCGGGACCGTGGCCGGGCAGATTGTGCTGGCGGACGAGGTGTTGACACCGGATTCTTCGCGCTTCTGGCCGCTGGATCAATATATTCCCGGCCGCGCACAGCCTTCCTACGACAAACAGTTCGTGCGCGATTACCTGGAATCCATTCAGTGGAACAAGCAGCCGCCCGCTCCTGAACTGCCGGAAGAAATCGCACGCCGGACCAGCGATAAGTACAAGGACGCCTATCGCGCGCTGACCGGTCGCGAAATGGGACTGTGAGCCTGCTCGACCTGCTGTTGATTGCGATAGTCGGCGGCTCGCTGGTGTTCGGTTTCCTGGCTGGGTTTGCGCGCGCCGGCGTGGGATTCCTCGCCGCGGTCACCGGAGTGTTGTTCGGGTTCTGGTTCTACGGCCTTCCGGCGGCATGGATTCACAAATACGTAAGCTCGCCCGCATTTTCGAATCTGGCAGGATTTCTGCTGGTATTCCTGGCGTGTGTGCTGCTAGGCGGATTGATCGGAAAACTGCTTTCGAAGCTGTTCAAGTGGACCGGGCTCTCCTGGCTCGACCGTCTGATGGGAGCAGGCTTCGGACTGGTCCGCGGAGCTGTGGCGGCGGTGGCCGTCGTGTCGGTGCTGATGGCGTTCACGCCCAAGCCGGTGCCGAGTTGGATGACCGGATCATTTTTGCTACCGTATGCGATCGACACTTCTAATGTGCTCGCAGCTCTCGCGCCTCGGCCGTTGAAGGATGCGCTTAACCAGACCGTTGGCGAGCTTCGTCAGGCCTGGAACGACGAGGTCCACAAGAGCCAGAAGCGGGAGAACCAGAAGC
>JAOAPR010000003.1 GCA_025463005.1 Bryobacterales bacterium
CAAAGGGCCTTTGCCCGTCAATACGATAGGCCCGATCGTCGATCTGACCCCAGGCTCGATCAGTATCGCTGTCGACCGACTCGTGGAGAAGGGCCTGGTCAGCCGGGTCGAGAGCGCCGAAGACCGCCGCGTGCGGATCGTCGCCCTCACTCCACGGGGCAAGGCCCTCATCGATTCAGCATTTCGAGAGCATTCCGGGCAAATGAAGAGAGTGTTCTCTGAACTGAGCCCGGAGGAGCTTCGTGGCCTCGAAACGGCACTTAAGAAGGTCGGCAAACGCGCTGCCGCGCTGATGGAGGAGAGTTGAGCGGCTGCATGGAGTTGTCATTCCCCCGCGGCGTCGGATAAACCAAATGGAGGATATTCCTCGCTCCGGACCATTCCGGCAAGACTCGTTCGATGAGCCGCTCTTTTAGTGGTGCGGAAATCACTTGTTCCGGCAGCAATGCGATTCCGATGAATGACTAACCTGACAGGTCTTCGGAACTCGTAGCTCTCATTGTGAAATTGAGACAACAGCAAACCGGTGGAGGTCCGCAAGCAGAGTGAGGTTTAGGCCGCCTGATACATTAGCGCAAGCGGCACACGGTCCAAAGAGGAGAAACAACAGCCATGTCCTACAGCATATCGACCTTGCTGACCCGCAATCTTCACGACGTCTTCGGTGAGAACGACCCGGCGCGTCGGCGCGCCGCAATTGACGAAATCTTCACCGAAGATTGCGTGTTCTACGATCCCAAGGGAGGCGTCTACCGAGGCCGCGACGAGATCGATCGAATGGCGGGCGCGGTTAAGGCTACTCACCCTGATTTTCGATATCAGCCAATAGCCGAGCCGGAGGAAGTGGGCAATGGCTGGCGGGTCCAATGGGTATCGGGCCGCCCTGGTGAGGCGCCAGCATACGCTGGTACTGATTTCATCATTGCCCGGGACGGCCGGATTGCCACCGTTTATCTTTTTTTCGACAAGCTGTAATTCACCGAGCATCGCGACGCTGACTATGCATGCGAACTTCATGCTGATCGCGACGCCTGACAAGCATTCCTGCGTTGCCTTTTTGCCATGTACGGCTTTCAGGGCCGAAACCGCTCCTAAAGGCGTACCCGAAAGCCTTGAAAACATTGGGAGATCACATCCGAAAGAGGCGGCTGGATTTAGGGCTGCTGCAAAAGGAGGTGGCGGAGCAGCTGGGAGTCGACACGGCTTCGATCTGCAACTGGGAAAGCAACGAAATTCAGCCGATGGTGCATTGCCTTCCGGGGATTATCGCCTTTCTTGGGCATAATCCCCTGCCGGAAGCAGGCGACCTGATCGGAAAGCTGAACCGGCTTCGGAGCACCCTCGGGCTCACCCAGGAGCAGCTCGCGCAGAAACTTGGCATCGATGAATCGACCATAGCGGGCTGGGAGCGAGGCGATAACACCCCGGTCGGTTCCTACCGAAAACTGCTCGAAGACTTCATTACAGGAGACGGCCTGTTGTCCGCGCGTCCCGGTACTGTCTCGGCCAGAACCAGATTCTCCGCGCGGAAGATTACCTCATTACCGGAAAAGCTCGGGCTGACGAAAACAGCCCTCGCCCGGCAGATTGGAGTCAATGTAAACACCCTCTGGCGCTGGGAGCGAGGAGATCGGAAACCCCACGGGTTGCATAGGAAGTTAATTGCGGACCTGATGCGGGATAGCGACTGAGGTTCAGCTCTCTCGACCCAACGGGCGCGCGCGCACCTGCCTGCCAGGCAGGAGGGCGATTTCCAAGGACTGCCAGCTCTCTCGAGGCCAGCAGTCCCGTTCTTGGTCATTTCTGCGTGCCGTGATCAGGCGGCTTTGATCAGTCCAAGTTGCTGCAACGCAGTCACACCATCGTCGAGACCGCTCTCTTCGACGATCTTGCCGTCCTTGAGTTTCAGAACGGTCGTTCCGGTGAAATGCATCTTCCGGTTGGTCGCGGCCGGCAACGATCCCAGGAGAAAATCACTGAACGCCGGACCGCTGTGCGTACCACCGCCTTCCCAACGGCCGACCACATAATCGCCCTCGGCAATGAGATCGGCAGCACCCCAGAAATTGAGGTCCGGAAACGCTTTGCGGAAATCGGCCATGAATGCCTTGATGTCGGCGTGGCCCTTGCGCGGCGCGTGGAGCGAATACTGCAGGAGCATGTCAGGAGCGGCGAGTTCGTCAACGATGCCTAGATTACAGGTCTTACCCCAGAAGTTCGTAAACCAGCGGCCTACGATGGCCTTGTTGTGTTCTTCTTGAGACATGATGTGATTCCTTTGGGTTGTAGTCTGCTAGAGCGCGAATTGCCTCTGCTATGCAAATTTAACCTTTATGAATCGCGTGAAACACTCCGTTTCTTGCTTTGCAATCAGCCCTTAGTTGCGTCGTGGAAAATGATGCCGACTGTATGACGGCGCCCCGACCGGATGCGGCTGACGCCGTGGCGCAGGTTTACGCGATACGCGCCGCGCGTACCTTGCACGGGCCGGTTGTGAACCGCGAAAACAACGCCGTCTCCCTGACGAAGCGGCACCACCATCGGCCGGCTCTGCATGCGCGGGCGCTGCTCCGTCATGACGAACTCACCACCGGTGAAGTCCGTGCCGGGTTCGGATAGCAGAATAGCCAACTGGAGCGGGAAGACGTGCTCACCGTAGAGGTCCTGATGCAGGCAGTTGTAGTCGTCGACTCCATATTGAAGGAGAAGCGGCGTCGGCCGTACCTGACCGGCGTTGTGACAGCGCTCGACGAAGTCGGCGTGCTCTTCCGGATACCGCACATCGATTCCCATCGCTTCATTCCAGCGATTGGCGACCGGGACCAGATGCGGATAGACCGCCGTCCGGAGTTCGCTCAGAAGATCGGGAAGCGGATAGCTGAAATACTTGTACTCTCCTCGCCCGAAACCATGCCGCTCCATAACGACTCGACTGCGAAAGATGTCGTCGTTAGAGTAAAGACCGGCGATGGCTCGGCACTCCTCCGGCGAGAGAAGCTGTTCCATCATGGCGTTGCCTTGTTGATCCAGATCTCTCCCGATCCTCTGCCAGTTGAACCCATCGACATGCCCGACTGCGCGTTTCAGCTTACACTGCAACTCGCCAATTCCCGCCATCCGAATCATGCGTTCGCCTCTTTTTCGAGAAGCGCTCGTTTTCGCTCTACGCCCCAGCGGTAGCCCGACAATGCGCCATCGTTACGTACCACGCGGTGGCAGGGGATCGCCACCGCCAGCGCATTGGCCCCGCATGCTTGGGCGACCGCCCGCATCGAATTCGGAGAGCCAATGAGCTTTGCCACGTCTGTGTAGCTTGCGGTCGAGCCTGCGGGAAGTTTCCGCAGCGATTGCCAAACTCGTCGCTGGAAGGCGGTCCCGCGGACATCGAGAGGAAGATCGAGGCCAAGTGCCGGCGCTTCGACAAACCCGACCACTTTCGCGACGAGTCGTTCAAAACCGGCGTCACCGCCGATGAGATTGGCTTTCGGAAACTGATCCTGCAACTCGCGCACCAACGAGTCCGGGTCGTCCCCCAGAAAGATGGCGCAGATACCGCGGTCGCTTTGAGCTACGAGGATCGAGCCCAGAGAGCATTTGCCCACAGCGAAGCGAATGTCCGTTTGAGCTCCTCCGGCCCGATAGTTTGAAGGGGTCATGCCCAATACCTGATTCGAGGTTTCATAAAAACGGCTGTTCGAGTTGTAACCTGCGTCGTAAATTGCTCCCGTCACCGTGTCGCTCTTGTTGAGCGACTTTCGCACGAGATTGGCGCGGTGTGCCGCTACGTATCCTTTGGGAGTAAGCCCCATTGCCGCCTTGAATACCCGGTGAAAATGATAAGTGCTCAAGCCAACGTGCTGCGCCAGCAATTCGAGGCTAGGCGGCGTTTCAGAACTCTCGATCAGGCGACATGCCGAAGCAATCTTCTCCGCATGCTGCTCGACCGGTGACGCCCGGTCCGGCTTGCAGCGTTTGCAGGGACGGAACCCCGCTTTTTCCGCATCCTGGCAGGTCCCGTAAAATTGTACGTTCTCAGGTCTGGCGAGACGGGCCGCACAGCATGGGCGGCAGTACACACCTGTAGTCTTGACGGAATAGAAAAAGTTCGCCTTGGGGTCGCGGGCTACCACGGCGGCCCACCGGGGGTCGTTTTTCGTGATCGTTGCGAGGTGTGCATCTCTCGTTGAAGTACTCATGTGGGTTCCCTTTAGCTCGTCCTTACAAGCACGAATCTAACAGCGATTCCAGCCTTTTACACTCCGCTTCTTGCTTTCAAATTCCCGGTTTGATACCTTGCGGGCTCCAGAGCCGCCTCTTCGTGAACGATGCCCCGCGAAAAAGGCCGTCCGTGTGGTACGCTGCCTAGAAAATTGGATGGATCGGGAGGTGCGAGTTATGGGTCTGTACACGAAGGATGGACGACCACTCCAGGTCTGCGGCGATAAAGTCCATAGTCGTTCTGGCACGATCGTTGGCAAGATTAAGGGCGACAAGGTCGACGGGACGGATGGCCACTATGTTGGAACGATAGTCGGTGACCGCCTGGTGTACCGTTCGACCCAGAGCGGCAGCGTCGGATCATCGTTCTC
Source organism: Bryobacterales bacterium (assembly GCA_025463005.1). Lineage (GTDB taxonomy): Bacteria > Acidobacteriota > Terriglobia > Bryobacterales > Bryobacteraceae > Palsa-187. Next base: position 4,590 of record JAOAPR010000003.1, read on the forward strand.
AGCTGCCAACCGTGCGGGTTCAGGGTTGGCCAACCATGCAGGTTCGGGACTCTGGGGTGACGAGCCCGACATCCCTGACTAAAACCGATTAGCGTGCTCAGCCGCCGCGCTGGTCGAACTCCGGCATTATAAGGACTGAGCGATGAGGATTGAAATTCTATATTTCGATGAATGTCCAAATCGCGCGCCCGCAGTCGAGCGAATAAAGGAAGCGTTGCGTCTGGAGCTTTTAACCGCCGAGCTCATCGAGGTCAACGTTCAGGACGCGAGGGCTGCTCGATCCTTGCGTTTTGTCGGCTCTCCTACGGTTCGCAACGACGGTAACGACATCGAGATTACGGCGCGTACGTCGAAGGATTTTGGCGTGTTTTGTCGTACATATAGCGATAAGGGGAAGCGGGTCGGCATTCCACCCCTGGACTTGATCCGCAGCGCAATGCGTGAGGCAGATGCAGCAAGCGCGGATAGGCGTGAGAATGAGTGGGACCCTACACTGTAGGTTTTCGTTCAGCGAGGTGCTTCAAGTAGCCTCGAAGGTCATCCCGAACGCGACGAAACAAATCGAGACGTTCCTTTTCAGAACCTACTAGGGCAGCAGGATCCTCGAAAGTGTGGTGAAGCGAAATCGCCCGTTCTGGAAAAATAGGACAGCTCTCTTTGGCGCTATCGCAAACGGTCAGAACGTAATCGAAATTCTGGTCGGCGAATTCCTCCACGCTCTTGGACCGGTGCCCGGAAATGTCGATGCCCAGCTCGCGCATGACCGCGATTGTCTCGGGTCGGACCTGGCTCGGTCTGGTCCCGGCACTGAATACTTCGAAACGGTCCCCGGCGTCATGGCGCAACAGGCCCTCAGCCATCTGGCTCCGAGCCGAGTTTCCAGTACAGAGGATGAGGACTCGTTTTCTTTCAGGCATGAGTGCGTTCGGCTTTAGTGTGAGGGACGACAACTTTATCTGCATCTTTGGGAAGCGTTGGGACAAGCCAACGGAAGAGTGCCGTCGCGGCGGCAGCGCCTGCGAGTTGGGCAACGATAAATCCGGGCGCGTCAGCAGGACGGATACCGGCGAACGTATCGGACGCTGCGCGGGCAAGCGTCACCGCAGGATTCGCAAACGAAGTGGACGCAGTAAACCAGTAAGCCGCTGTGATGTATGCGCCGACAGCAAATGGCACGGCGGATGAGCGGAAGCGGACACAGCCCCATATCACCGACAAAAGCCCGAAGGTCGCGACGAATTCACTGAACACTTGCGCGGTGCCGCTTCGAACATGCTGTGACGCGGAAAACAACGGCTCGTTGAACATCAGGTGCGCCACAGCCACACCGGCAAAAGCGCCTGCAATCTGAGCGGCGAGATATGAAGGAACCTCGCGCCAAGCAATCCCTCCTTGCCAGGCATCGGAAAGCGTGACTGCCGGATTGAAGTGCGCCCCGGATATTGGCCCAAACGTGAGAATCAGCGCGACAAGCGCAGCGCCGGTCGCAATTGTGTTGGCCAGTAGCGCGATCGCAACATTGCCGCCTGACAGGCGATCACCCATGATCCCGGAACCAACAACCGCGGCAAGCAGAAAGGCGGTCCCGATCGTCTCAGCTACAGCACGCCGGACCACAACATTCCTTTGCAGCGGGCTTCACGGCTCGAATAAAGGCGCTAATGAACCTGCCTTCAATCTCGGGAGCGACCGCATCGGCGTCGATACCTGCCGAGGCGAGAAACTGCCGAGCGTCGTCGAGGCTATACACGCGGGTTGGTTCAATATCGATGGAGTCAAAGCCAGACTTTGCGAGCTTCGCGATGTAGTCGTAATCGCGCAGCGCCCCTGCAATGCAACCGACCCACAGCTCCATGTTGCGCCGAATCTCTGGAGGCACATCTCCCCGAACCACCACATCTGAAACGGCGAGGCGGCCTCCGGGCCGCAAGACCCGAAAGGCCTCCCGCAGGACGCGATCCTTGTCGCCGGAGAGGTTGATTACGCAATTCGAAATGACGACATCGACTGAGTTGTCGGGTAGTGGAATAGTTTCGATTTCGCCTTTGAGAAACTCGACATTTTCCACGCCAGCATTGCGTTGGTTTTCGCGCGCAAGGGCAAGCATTTCATCGGTCATGTCCAAGCCATAGGCTTTGCCTGTCGGCCCGACGCGCTTGGCCGAAAGCAACACGTCGATGCCGCCGCCAGAACCGAGATCTAGAACTGTCTCGCCGACTTTGAGCTCGGCAAGCGCCGTAGGGTTGCCGCAACCTAAGGACGCTTTCAGCGCTTGGCCTGGGATCTGACCGACTTGCGTCTCGTCATACAGGCCAGACGTAATTGGATCGCAGGAAGCGGTTGCTGAGCCCTCACAACAGCTCGTCTGACCGCAGCAGTCGGCTGGCAGTCCCGTGCCAGCGAGCACGCGGCGCGCCGCGGTTCCATACTTCTCCCGCACAACTTCTTTCACATCCATGCTGACTCTCCCTTTTCGGATTTGGGGTGGTGGTGCTTTTCGATGAACTCTCGGACATGCCGAATTGAGTCTCGGGCGTGGCGCACGGCCGCCCGATGATCCAGGCCGACCCTGCTAAGCGCAGCTGGATTTTCAACGGGCCAAGTCAGTCGCCATATCGCGCCAGGAAATACCGGGCACGACCGTTCCTGCTCGCGATCGCACATCGTGATGACGTAATGAAAGCGTTCGCCGAGATGCGGATCAACGGCCTTGGTCGTAGCGGAGGAAATATCTATCCCGACCTCTTGCATCGCTGCCACGGCGTCGGGGTCCAGACGACCCGCTTCCGCTCCCGCACTCGCGATTTCAAATTCTTCACCTGCGATGTCGCGCAGTAAGCCTTCAGTCATTTGGGTACAGCCGGAGTTTTGGGTGCACAGAAATAGCACCTTGGGTTTGAGCGCCATGGCTTCTCCTATTTGCAAATCTGCGTGATCTTGGCTGGTTTGATTGCCTTGTTGCGCGTGCAGCACTCGGCATACAGAAATCCGAGTAGCTCCTCCAGCGCTTTTGTACTCGCGGTGTAGCGCAGAAACGCGCTCTCGCGACGCACCGTAATCAAAGACTCATTCTTGAGCTTTTCCAGGTGATGCGACAGGGTTGACGCCGCAATGCCCAACTCGCTTTGAATTTCTCCGACGACCATTCCATCGGGATGAGCCGAAAGCAGCAGACGCACGATCTGAAGGCGAGGTTCCGATCCCAGCGCAGCGAACATGTCGGCATAGTTTGCAGTTTGGTCGATGCTGGTCAGGCTTCTTGCTCGTTCCATAGTTCCACAATAGTAGAAGTGTAGAAGCGAAATCAAGTCCCAACTGAATCTCCATGCTGCCTTCGCCCTTTCCGCGACGGTCGGACATCACCCATGCGTTGCCATTTTGTCATGTACGGCTTTCCGGGCCAAAATCCCAACCGAAGGCCTATCCGAAGCACTTGAAAACATTGGGGGATCACATCCGAAAGAGGCGGCTGGATTTGGGGCTGCTCCAAAAGGACGTGGCGGAGCAGCTCAGGGTTGATACGGCGTCGATCTGCAACTGGGAGAGCAACGAAACTCAGCCAATGGTGCATTGCCTTCCGGGGATTATTGCCTTTCTTGGGCAAAATCCCCTGCCGGAAGCAGATGACCTGATCTCAAAGTTCAAGAGAGTATGCTCCACTCTGGGGCTCACCCAGGAGCAGCTCGCCCAGAGACTCGGCATCGACGAATCGACCATCGCCGGCTGGGAGCGGAGCGAATCCACGCCAGTCGGTCCCTACCGCAAGCTCCTCGAAGATTTCGTTGCTGGAGGTGGCTTCCCGACGAAGCGCTTTGCCACTGCCGCAGCCAAAAGTAAATTTTCCGCTCGGAAGATTACGGCGCTTCGCCACAAGCTTGACCTGAGCAAAGCGGCCCTAGCCCGGCAGATCGGCGTCAACGTCAACACCCTCTGGCGCTGGGAACGAGGTGATCGCAGGCCACGCGGTCTGCATTCGAAGATCCTTGCGGACCTGATAAGGGATTCCGGCTGAGTTCCTAACGACCCTCCCCCCAAGTCCTGACCTGTTCACATCTGCTGCCTGAGGTCCCCCCATTTCAAAAATCGAGTCGAGCGCGGGACACAGCGCCGACTTGAGTCCTACACGGCTCCGTGTGCTGTCAGGCGTCCTGACCAAGCTTGAGATGCGCATTCTGACGCACAAGCTCTCTCTGAACAGAGATGTAATCACTTTCTTGTGATTGTGCATAGACTGCGGCCGCCACACCAGCCCCATGTCCTGTTCCGAAAGAGGTTCCCATGACACGCAGTGAGCCGCCTGCATAGCTATCACCATCCGTCAGGCGGCCTCCCACAAACAGGTTGGGTGTATCTTTGCTGCAGAGGGTCCTCAAGGGAATGTCATAGGTGCTATTCTCGTGGACCATCCGCCAGACCGTCGGTTGCCCTGGTTCGGTATGATACTCAACTGGCCACGCCCCCAGGCACACCACATCGTCAAAGCGTCCTCCGTTCTCGACATCCTGGGTCGTGACCTGATAATGTGCATTCACGTGACGGGACTCACGTGTGCCCATTTCTGGTCCCGTTGCGAGGATAAACGCCTGCTCACAGCCCGGTATCGTGCGAATGGCTTGCACATAGGCCCTGGCCTGTTCTCGCCCATGGATTTCTGCTTCCGTTAGACTTTGGGCGTCTCTGGCGTCGTATTTCTCGTCAATGAAGTAGGTTGCTACGTCGTTTGTAATGGGAACGCGGAAGCATAACCCGGACTCGGAGACCAGCGGTTTGACCCCGCGCTGTTTCGCCTGCTGAATGGCGGCTGTCCAAGTGGTTGGCGAAAGGTCGGCATCTGCCGCGATGCCTCCCAGACGCATACTTAACGTCCCCGTCTGAACCGTCCCATGGTTCCCATAGCGTACAGAGGCTCCACCAAAGAAGGCGAGGTCTCCTTCTCCACTGGCATCGACGAAGGCTTGCGCGCTGACCTCGTGAGTGCCCTGGTGATCGTGGAGGGTGACGCTGGTGATGTGATTTCCGTTGCGGGTCGCGGAAACGAGCATGGTGTGGAGACAAACCTGCACTCCCGCCTGCTTACACAACTGGTCTAAGACATATTTCACCGACTCAGGCTCGATGAGAATGGCCACTCCATGAAACTGGATAGGTTCCGAAACGGCGCCCATCCCACGTAAGCATCGGAGGATTTGATCCGCAACCCCAAAAACTGCCTGTTTCTTCTGGTGGTTCGTAAAGAGACCACAATAGGTGAGAACATTCTTCAGGGTGGCCGCTCCCCCAAGAAACGGGCCGGACTCGACGAGTATTGTCTTGGCGCCGGCGCTCGCCGCGCCTATTGCCGCCGCCGTTCCTGCCGCACCGCCTCCGACGACAATGACGTCACAGGATACAGGTAAACTCATGCTTCAACTCCTGTCTTCTCGCTTCCTACTGATGTGAAACATCTCAATCATCAGCTTCGGCATATCGATGGCAGTCGTAGTGTGGCCCAGGATGCGCGGGTATCTGAACACGGGCTGAGGAACCACATGCCCACCACCCTCGATCTTGTAAAGCGCAACGACTGGAGAAGGAGCGCTAGGCCACAGGAATCCATCCGCTGAAGTGGGGTCTCCGCTCCTCTGCGGGTCGAGGTGAATCTGTTGAGGGGTAGAAGTCACACCGAGTCGCTTCGCAAACGTCTGCGCGGTATCGAACGCTGAGAGCACTCTACCTCGGTAGCTGAACCAAAAGAGTGTGACTTTGCCCCCATTAATCGGATGGATGGGGTCTTTCTCTCCTTGGACGACTAGCAGGGGCACGGCTCCCTGCTCCGGGCATGAGGAATCTTCTGGAGCCTGCAAGCTGGCGCCAGCTATGGCGATTCCGGCGACTTGCTCAGGGGCTTGCAACGCCAACCGAAGCGCCATTTGACCGCCATTGGAATAGCCTAGGACGTAGACATGTTTTTCATCAATCTGACGCTGCGCGAGTTCGCGGGCGATCAGACCCTTGACGAATCCCATATCGTCGATGTGTTCAGTATGGGCTGCGAAGGTGGCTTGCGAATGGCAGTCATTCCAGGTGTGCTTATAGCCATCTGGGTAGACGACCACAAAGCCATGCTGATCCGCCAGCTGGTCGAATTCGTAGCCTGTCCACTCACGCATCGACTTAGCATCCATCAGCGCGCCATGAAGCACAATGACCAGCGGAGAATGCGGAGAGATGTCGTGAGGTACATATTCCAAGAACTCTCGCGTCATGCTGCCGATGGGGATCGAATCTTGTTGAATCGCGGCAGATAGGGTTGGGTTGGCTGGCGACGGAGCGTAC
>JAOAPR010000017.1 GCA_025463005.1 Bryobacterales bacterium
CCCTGGTCTGAAATGGCCATCGTCTCTTCTTTGGGAGTCTGGCCCTTTGAGGATTTTGACTTATCGTGGTTCATCTTCCAATTGCCCGTGAACGGGCTCGCGGCCAGCAAAATTCCTATCGAGAACAGCAGCGCTAATCCGTAATTGAGCTTTCGCATTTTCTAAGCCCTCCAGTGGCTTGCTCCGATGCGCTGCAGTTTCATGCCCCTCATGCTTCTGTGTTTGGATGGTTGGCTCACAGCCATAAATTAACTGGGGCCTAAGCTATCGATCGACGCGAATTGTCTATGCATCGACGATTGCGGATGGGATCTTCAGCGATAACCGGCCGCCTGCAACTCGAACAGTTGCGCGTAGCGGCCCTCAGCCCGGAGTAATTCCTTGTGCGTGCCTAATTCGGTGACCCGGCCATCGGCGATCACCGCGATCCGGTCGGCGATTCGCACTGTCGAGAACCGGTGCGAGATCACGATGCCGATACGCCCCTTGAGATTCTCTTTTAGTTCGGCGAAGATCGCCGCTTCCGCCTCAGGGTCGAGCGATGACGTCGGCTCGTCCAGAATCCAGATATCGGCGTCGCGGTACATGATGCGGGCCAAGGCAAGCCGCTGCCATTCGCCGCCAGAGAGATCGTGACCGCCTTCGAAAAGCCTGCCCACTTTGGCGTCCAGACCGCGGGGCATCTTCTTCAACAGCCACTCGCTGCGAGCATCGCGCAGAGCTTCCAGCACGCGCTCGTCGTTAACTTTGCCGTCGGGCCGGCCCATTACGACGTTCTCGCGAACCGACAGCTCGTAACTCGCGTAATCCTGAAAGAGCACGCCGATCCGGCTGCGAAGCTCGGCAGGATCCAGATCCTTCAGGTCGGCGCCGCCCACGCGCACGGTTCCCTGATCCGGATCGTAAAAGCGAAGAAGGAGCTTGATGAGAGTGCTCTTCCCGGCCCCGTTTTCGCCGACCAGCGCGATGAGCTCACCGCTGCGTATGTGCAGGCTCAAGCCTGCCACAGCCGGCTCGGTTCCACCCGGATAGGAAAATGTGACGTTGTCGAACTCGATCCCTGCGCTGCCCAGATCGCGATGCCAGTCCGGCTCGGAATGCGGTTTGGCGGGCATGGGTACAAGCCGCCCAATGGCCAGAAACGAGAAATAGTCCTCGAGGAAAGTAGTGTGCTGGTCGACTGCCACGAACGTGCTCGAAATCTGTCCCAGGGTGCCTGAGACCGCGGTAAACGCGCCGATCACCAGTACGACGCCCCCGGGGTCAATGGTCCCTGCCACGCCGCGAATCGCCAGAAACACATAGGCGAGCGCAAGGGTCGTGCCGCCTACGAGCCCGGTCAGCATCGAGATGCGGGTGGCCGAACGGTACATCATTTCCCTTTGCTTGAAAAGATCCTCGGACAGTTTGCCATGTCTTTCGAGCAGGTAGTCGGCAAGAACATACGCCCTGATTTCCTTGGTGGAGCGGGGCTGGACCAACAGGTCGCCCAGGTATTCGCGTTCCCGTTCTTCGGGAGTTTCTTTATAGAAATATTCGTAGAGGCGCGAGGTCACACGGCGCTCGAGCGCGAGCGAAAGCCCGGACGCCGCCAGCGCGAGGACGACCAGGACCCAGTGCAGGCTGGCCAGGAGTCCGGCCATCAGTACAACCGTCACGATGTTGCCTGAGAGCCCCAACACGGACCAGGTGAGGTCGCCGGGTCTCCAGGAGACGTCGCGCTTGGCGCGCGCGAGACGATCGTGCCAGTCGGAATTATCGAAATGCCCGAGATCGACCTTGGAAGCTTGCGCCAGCAATCGCCGCTCTGCTTCGAGCTGCACTCTGCGGACGAATAGATTGCGACCGTAGCCCATGTAGGCGCCCACGGCTCGCTGCACGGCGGTGGCAAGCCACAATCCGATCAGAATCGGGATCAAGTCTCTGAATTGAAGCGAATGCAGGCGGGCTTCGGCGATGCGGTTAACGAGGCTCGCTCCCAGATAGACGGATATGGGAGGCATCGCCGCGCTCAGCGCTCCCAGCACCGAATAGCGGATCAGCGCACGCGGCGACGCAGCCCAGGCAAGCGCCATTCCTTGCCGCAGGTTCTTCCTGACTCGGCGGGCACGCCCTTGCGCTGTGGGAGGGCTTTCCTGCATACCCCTTCAGCGTAGGGGAAACCGGCGGATCGGGCAAGAACCGCAGCCCGGTTATATTGTTCTTCTTCGGGCTTCCACCACCTCGGGGAACTCCAGCATCAACTGGTCGATGTAGCACCATCCCCAGGACTCGCCGGGCTCGTTGGATCGAATGATGGGATGCCGGGTTGCATAAAAGTGTTTGGTTGCGTGCTTGTGCGGGGATGAATCGCAACAACCGACGTGGCCGCAGGTCATACACAGGCGAAGGTGGACCCACCGGCCTCCTATCTTGAGACATTCCTCACAGCCGTTCGTTCGGGGCTGAACGTCTCGAATCTGATCTAAATGTTCGCATTCGGGCATGGAATTCTCCTTCTTAACCATTTGCCAGATAGCGATGCACGAATGCGACCGCCATGGCCCCTTCGCCCACCGCCGAGGCGCATCGCTTGATCGAACCGTGCCGTACATCGCCCGCGGCGAAAATACCCGGCGCACTTGTTTCCAAATAGTAGGGGCTGCGGCTGAGAGGCCACTTGTCGGGACGGCCATTCGGTTGTGGCAGATCGGGGCCCGTCACCAGGTATCCGGCTGAGTCGCGAACGATGCCGATTTCCTCCGCCCAGTGAGTGTTAGGATCTCCGCCAATACAAACGAACAGCCATTTTGTCGCGAAGACCTGTTGCTCTCCCGTAATCCGATTTGTGACGGTGATCTTTTCCAGGCTTTCGTCGTCCTCGTCGTCCTGCAGCGCCGTGACTTCAGAATTCGTAAGCACGCGCACATTCGGCGACGATTTGATTCGATCGACCAGATAATGCGACATGGTTTCCTTGAGTGACGATCCGCGAACCACCAACATCACGCTTCGGGCAACCGGCGAGAAATGCATGGCGGCCTGACCCGCGGAATTGCCGCCGCCGACGATGAAAACGTCTTCGTTTCCCCGGCATAATGCGGCTTCGCTCGCGCCCGCGCCGTAGTAAACTCCTCGGCCGAGCAGCCGGTCTTCATTGGGCAGGTTCAGCCGGCGATATTCGACACCGGTGGCGCAAATGGTTGCCTTGGCGACGATCTTCGTGCCGTCGGCTAAGTAACCAATTTCCTTTCCCGGTTGTAGCTCTCCACGCACGCCTTCGCGGCCAATGAGAATTTCGGCGCCGAAGCGGCAGGCCTGCTCGCGAGCGCGTTCCGCCAGATCAGCCCCGCTGATTCCTGAAGGGAATCCAAGATAATTCTCGATTCGGGAACTGCTGCCGGCCTGACCTCCCACCGCGTGGCGTTCCACCACGACGGTCGCGAGCCCTTCTGTTGCGCCATAAACCGCGGCGCTCAACCCGGCAGGACCCGCTCCGTAGATGGCCAGATCGTATTCGGAGCGGGAGGGATCGCGGAACCAGCCGAGCTTTTCGGTGATCTGGCGGATGGTCGGACACTCCAGGCGGGTACCGTCGGGGAACACGCATACGGGTAGCCGGCCGTCCTTCAGTCCGGAGACGCCGGCCTTCTCCCGTGCCTGCTGATCATCCGTCAGCTCGATCCATTCGAAGGGAATGTCGCTCCGATGGAGGAAGTCTCGAATCATGTAGCCGAGCGGAGATCCGGGCGGTCCGAGAATCTTCACTGAAGTCTGATCGACTGGGGGGTTGGTCGTCATTTGAGGCAGCTTACTGACGGGGCGTTACAAACGAAGCCCAGCAGTTTTACTGCCAAGCACCTGCCGAGCCGCTTGGAAAAATGGCGTCCTGTTTGCATGACTAAAAGGCCACGGGAGAAACATATGGTTAAACCGCTGCACGATCGCCTGTTAGCAAAGCGGGTGGAAGAACAAAACATTGTTGTGGGAGGGATCGTCATTCCGGATACTGCAAAAGACAAACCGACGCGCGCATCGGTATTCGCCGTCGGCACGGGCCATCGGCTCAAAGATGGAGGGATCGCACCACTGGTTATCAAAGTCGGAGATCAGATTCTGTTGGGAAAGTTCTCCGGTACTGAAGTTGTTGTGGATGGCGAGGAGTATCTGATCCTGCGAGAAGATGAGGTTCTTGCGGTGCTGGACGGCGAGTCAGAAGACCGGACGGCCTCGGAGCGACGAGTTGCCTAGAGGTTTAAGAGACCGGAGGCAGCGCGTACTTTTCCGGATCGCTCAGCTCAAGAAGCGTCTTGGTGCCATCCTGCGACTCGACCTCGAGGACAGGGCCTGAACCGGGGGCATCCGGAAACATTACCCGGAGGACGGTGGCCTTTGCAACCCCGTGTGAATGATGCTCTTCGGGCGTGGCTCCAAAAATGATCCAGACCGTATGCTCGCCATCTTTGACGTCCGCCGAGACGCCGTCGAAGGGCCGATCTTCGGTTTCAACCTGATAGCCGATTTCCTGGCCGATGATCTCCAGACGTGCGTGCGCGCCGCGGTTCTCGCGCGTGAATTGGGCCAGGAATGGGAGCCATTCTTTCTGGGGTATCTCTCGTGTTTGACCGCGATCTGAGGAGATAGTCGATTTTCCAGGATTCATGTTCATTCTTCTTGCAGTTGGCGTGCCATGGGTAAAGAGCCGGTTGGCAGGGCAGATGCATTGTCGAGATCCGGGGAAATAACGTGGCGGTCATACTTGCGAAGAACTGGTGGTCGTTGGTGGTCCGGGGACTAGCTGCGATCGTACTTGGCTCGATTGCGCTCGCCTGGCGCGGCATGATGCCCGGCCAACTGGCGTTATTCTTTGCCGGCTACGCCGCCATTGACGGGCTGGTGGGCCTTGCCGGCGCGGTGCGTGCGGCGGAATCTCACGAGCGCTGGGTCGCTCTGGTGCTTGAAGGTCTGACAGGAATCGTAGCCGCGTTCATCGCCTTCGCTTGGCCCTTGACGGATCTCTCTTTCATCTATGTTGTGGCGGCGTGGGCCGCACTGACCGGAACTTTCGAGATCCTTTCAGCGTTGCGCCTGCGAAAGCAGATTGCCGGCGAATGGATGCTCGCACTCAGCGGGATCGCATCGCTCACGCTGGGCACGTTGATGGCGGCACTCCCGCTCGCGGGATCGCTCCCGATCGCGCTTTGGCTCGGCGGCTACGCACTTATCTTCGGTGCGCTGCTCCTTGGGCTCGGATTACGGCTTCGGGCGTGGACCAAGGCTGGTGCGGCGAGTTCCATCCCGAATGGATTGCCAAGCTCAGATGTGAACGAGCCGCGTCACGCGGATCTTCGTTCCTGACAAGCGGGATACCGCGTCTACGTATAGACATTTTGCGCCGGAAACGCGACGACGCGAAGGCTCTATCGCTCAAGATTAAGCGGTGCATCGCAACACAGTGAATGGCAACGCGGCTGCTGTAGATCGGACTGCCGAACAAGCAAGATCAAAAGCATTGAAATGAGGAACTACGATGTCAACGATGGTTGAAACACCAACTCGGACCGATGAGGCCATTCGCGAAGACGTGCTGTCCGAGATTAAATGGGATCCCAAGATAACGTCACCCGATATCGCCGTGGCGGTAAAGGACGGCGTCGCGACCCTGACAGGGTATGTTCCCAGCTATTGGGAAAAGGATGCAGCGGAAAAGGCGGCCAAAAGGGTCTTTGGAGTGCGAGGAGTCGCGAACGATCTGGAAGTAAAACTCTCCTCGACCCGCACCGATCCGGAGATCGCTAGAGACGCGGTTCACGAGCTCGAGACCCATGTCAGTATCCCGCACGACAGAATTAAGGTGGCGGTCAGAAACGGGTGGGTGACGCTGGAAGGAACCGTGGACTGGCAGTACGAGAAGCTTCTGGCTGAATCCGCAGTGAAGAAGCTGCGGGGAGTGATCGGCGTCACCAACAACATCGAGGTGAAGCCGCGGGTTGCTCCCACCGAAATCAAGAGCAAGATCGAAGAGGCGCTTAAGCGAAGCGCAGAACTGGACGCCCGCAGAATCACCGTAGCGGTGGACGGCGCGACGGTGCGCCTTTACGGCAGCGTGCGCTCATGGGCGGAGAAGCAGGAAGCCGAACGCGCGGCGTGGTCCGCTCCCGGGGTCGAAAAGGTGGAGAACTATATCACCATCGCGCCATAAAGCACAGCCGTGAATCACCAGGACGGTACGACTCTAGGCAGGCGGCGTTCAAAGCCGCAGTGCGCCTGCAGGACTATTTCTCTGTCGACTGGTTGACCCTAATCGTCTATAGGTTGAACGATGCCGAAGCCGCTAGCAGCACGCCAGTCGACAGTACGCCTCTTCGGTAGGAGAGCGGCGCACTTTTCACGGCCACGCAATTGCACTATCTGATTCGCTTGCCTGTTTAGGCAAGTTACCAATAAGGGAGATTTCGTATGGCAAGACAAGAAACCAGAACAGAAGAGCGGCAAGATCGCTCTTCTCAAAGACAAGATCGCCCTCAAAGAAGCGACTCGAGCGGGTCACAAGGGAGTCTGGCACGCCGGACCGGCACTGACCTATTCCCGCTCGGCAGCACCGGCATGAGCCCTTTTTCTCTCATGAATCCGTTCTCTCTAATGAGAAGAACTCTGGAAATGATGAGCCCGGAATTTGGAGACATGGGCTTCGTCCCGCCCGTGGAGATTTCAACAGCGGAAGGCAAATATGTCATTCACGCTGATTTGCCGGGAATGACGCCGGACGACGTCAAGGTGGAAGTCACGGACAGCACGCTGGTGCTCGAGGGAGAGCGCAGATACGAATCAGAACGGAATGAAGGCGGCATGTACCGGTCAGAACGCCGCTATGGACAGTTCTGCCGAAGCATTCCATTGCCTGAGGGCGCGGATGTTGAACACATCCAGGCTCACTTTAACAACGGCGTTCTCGAGGTTGTCGTGCCCGTTGAGGGCCATCAGAGCCGCCAGATCCCGATCGACACAAGCTCAAGTGAAAGCTCGGGTCAGAGTTCGGGACAAAGCTCGAGCCAAGCTTCCGGACAAACATCAGGACAAACATCGGGACAAAGCTCGGACCAGGGTGCGGGCCAGGGTTCGCAACAACGTTAGTGAGGCGCAGAGGAGTTTATGCCTGTTCTACTTGCAAAAAACTGGTGGTCGCTGGTCATCCGCGGTTTGGTCGCAATTCTGTTCGGATTAGTTACCTTCGCCTGGCCCGGGATCACGCTAAGCGCGCTGGTGCTGCTGTTCGGCGCCTTCGCGATGGTCGACGGAATACTGAGTCTGCTAGGGGCACTTCGCGCATCCAGAAACGGCGAGCGTTGGACGTCTCTACTCATTGAAGGAGCAGTGGGAATCCTGATCGGCTTGATCACGCTGTTCCGGCCGGGAATTACAGCGGTGGCGCTGGTGTGGGTTATCGCCGTGTGGGCCATTGTTACAGGTGCCCTGGAAATTGCGGCTGCAATGCGTCTGCGGCGGTACATTCGTGGCGAATGGCTCCTGGTTCTGATGGGCGCGGCGTCTCTGATCTTCGGAATCCTCTGCATCATCATGCCGGCGGTGGCCGCATTAGCGATCACATTATGGATCGGCGTATATGCGATCGTGTTTGGCGCGCTTCTGATCGGACTTGGATTCCGCCTGCGAACGTGGACGCATACGCTCGGCGCGGGACCAACGCCGCATCCGGCGCGGTGACGGGACCGGAAAGCAGCGCTCGAAACGGCGGCGTGGTCACATCGTGATCACGCCGTAGCGCTACGGATTTGAAAAGATCATTTCCAGACGGGAGCGGTTATGGCAAAGGCAGTCGGGATCGATTTAGGCACAACCAATTCAGTGGTTGCCGTCATGGAAGGCGGCAAGCCCACCGTTATCATCAACAGCGAAGGCAACCGGCTTACTCCTTCGGTGGTGGCCTTCACGGCGTCAGGCGAGCGGCTGGTGGGCCAGCTTGCCAAGCGCCAGGCGGTTCTCAATCCGGAAAACACCATTTATTCGGCGAAGCGATTCATCGGTCGCCGCTATTCCGAAGTGCAGTCCGAGATTAAGAATGTACCCTACAAGGTTGTGGCCGGGCCGAATGACGCGGTCCGTTTTCTGATTATGGGCAAGGAGTATCCACCCGAGGAAATCTCGGCGCTGGTGCTCCGCAGGCTCGCAGAAGACGCGACTAAGTACCTGGGCGAGAAGGTCACCGACGCAGTCATCACCGTTCCCGCATATTTCAACGACGCGCAGCGGCAGGCCACTAAGGATGCGGGCAAAATCGCCGGCCTGAACGTGCTACGCATCATCAATGAGCCCACCGCTGCGGCACTGGCTTACGGACTCGACAAAAAGAAAAACGAAACCATCCTGGTGTTCGATCTCGGGGGCGGCACCTTCGACGTGTCGATCCTCGATGTCGGAGACGGCGTGTTCGAGGTTCGATCGACATCCGGCGATACGCACCTGGGCGGCGACGATTTCGACAAGAAGATCGTGGACTGGATGGCCGAAGAGTTCCAGCGCAATCAAGGAATCGATCTACGAAAGGACCGCCAAGCCTTGCAACGGCTGACTGAGGCCGCCGAGAAAGCAAAAATCGAACTTTCGGGTGCGCTCGAAACCACGATTAGCCTGCCGTTTATTACGGCGGACGCCAACGGCCCGAAGCACCTGGAGATGAAGCTCACACGAGCCAAGTTTGACGAGCTCACGCACGATCTAGTGGAGCGGTGTATCGGACCAGTCAAGCAGGCGCTGGCCGACGCGAAGGTCACCGAAAACGATATCGATGAAGTGATCCTGGTGGGTGGGGCAACGCGTATCCCCGCCGTGCAAGCCTTGGTGCGGCGACTTACGGGCGGCAAGGAACCCAATCAGTCGGTGAATCCCGATGAGGTGGTCGCGATTGGCGCAGCGATTCAGGCAGGTGTCCTGGCGGGCGAGGTTAAGGGCGTGGTCCTGCTCGACGTGACGCCGTTGTCGCTGGGCCTGGAGACGCTCGGCGGCGTGATGACCAAGCTTATCGAGCGCAATACCACTATTCCAGCTCGGAAAACCGAAGTGTTTTCGACGGCCGAGGATAATCAGACCGCTGTCGATGTTCACGTGCTGCAAGGAGAGCGGGAATTGGCCAGGGATAATCGCACCCTTGGGCATTTTCGACTGGAAGGCATCCGGCCGGCTCCACGAGGCGGCCCACAGGTTGAAGTCACGTTCGACATTGACGCGAACGGCATTCTCACGGTGACGGCCAAGGACAAAGAAACCGGCAAGGAGCAAAAGGTCACGATCAGCGGCTCGACCCAGCTTTCGAAGGAAGAGATCGACCGCATGGTGCAGGACGCGCAAGCTCACACGGAAGAAGACAAGCGGAGGCGCGAAGAAGTGGAAGTGCGCAATGCGGCCGACGCGGCGGCGTACCAAATCGAGCGCGAGATCCGCGAACTCGGCGCACGGGCACCGGCCAACGAGAAGGCCCGCGCGGACCAGATGATCAGCGAGGTCCG
Source organism: Bryobacterales bacterium (assembly GCA_025463005.1). Classification (GTDB taxonomy): domain Bacteria; phylum Acidobacteriota; class Terriglobia; order Bryobacterales; family Bryobacteraceae; genus Palsa-187. The sequence continues at coordinate 9,504 of JAOAPR010000017.1, forward strand.
GGAACTGTTGAAGAGCACTTCGCCCGATCTGGCTCGTCTGCGACAGCTGACCAGCGACCTGCGCCAGATAGGATACGCGTTGTCCGCCGCGACGTCCTCTCAAGCGGGTGCTGCTTCCGCCCAGCAGGGTGACGGCCGGCAAGGGAACGGAAGAACGAGCGGGCAACCCGAAAGCACAGAAGACGTGATCGATGCCGAATTCAAACAGACCAAATGACGTCCAAGGCCAAACAACGATGACCGGAACCGAGGAGACCGAGCTCGAACGTCTCCGGAAGGAATTGCAGAACGAGCACGAAATGCACTTGCGCGCGTTGGCCGACTTCGACAATTATCGCCGTCGCGTCGACCGGGATCGTGCCAGCGCAGCTCAGTTCGGCAAGCGTGACATTCTCCTGTCGCTGATCGAATTGCTGGACGGATTCGATCGAGCAATGGAGCACGTTGATACTGCTTCTGCGGTTACCGAGGGGTTTCAAGCTCTTCAACGGCAGTTGCTAAACCTGCTCGAGACGCAGGGAGTGACGCCTTTCAACTCGGTCGGCGAGTCTTTCGATCCTGCATTGCACGAGGCTATCGGCTCCGAAGAGCGCGGCGAGCGCCGGCCAGGCACGATCACAGCGGAGCTGCGTCGCGGCTACCGATGGGGGGATCAGCTCCTACGGCCGGCGGGCGTGCGCGTGGCGCAATGAGGTAACTCCGGTGAGCCCCGATGGCGGTCAAGTTTAAAGACTACTATGAGGTGCTTGGAGTCCCGCGAACCGCATCAGACAGCGACATTCGGAGCGAATACCGCAAGCTGGCGCGGAAACACCATCCTGACGTAAACCCCGGCGACAAATCAGCTGAAGACAGATTTAAGGACATCAACGAAGCCTACGACGTATTGTCGGATCCCGAGAAGCGAAAACGCTATGACCAACTCGGGCAGAATTGGAAGGCAGGGTCCGATTTCACTCCACCGCCCGGAGCCGGCGGTACGCGCGTCGAGTTTGGGGATTTCGGCGACATTTTTGGGAGCGATGGCGGCTCCGGAGGATTCAGCGATTTCTTCGAGAGCATGTTCGGTGCGAGCCGAGGACGCGGCGGCTCCCGGTCCGGTTCCAATTTCGGAATGCAGGGCCGCGATATCGAGGCGGAGATTACCATCTCGCTCGAGGAGGCGCATCGTGGCGTCACGCGCACAATCAGCCTGGAGGCCAGCCAGCCCTGTCCGGATTGCGGAGGCACCGGATCGAAGGACGGGAAGGTCTGCCCAACGTGTCGCGGCGCCGGCGTGGTGCGGCGCACTAAAACGCTTGAAGTCACGATTCCCGCGGGGGTGCGCGAAGGCTCGGTTATTCGCTTGGCCGGGCAGGGCAACGCAGGTACCAGGGGCGCGCCGCCGGGGGACCTCTTTCTGCATGTGCGGATCGCACCGCATCCTCTGTTTCAAATTGTCGGCGAGGACGATATCGAGATCGAGTTTCCGGTCGCGCCGTGGGAAGCCGCGCTGGGAGCCAAAGTGATCGTTCCTACGCTGGATGGGACAGTCGAAATGAACATCCGTGCAGGCACGCAAGGAGGTCAACGGCTGCGATTGCGCGGGCAGGGCTTGGCGCGCCGGGGCGGAGGACGCGGCGACCAGTACGTGAAGATCAAACTTGTGATTCCTCCGAAACTGACGCCCACGGAACGGGATCTATTTCAGAAGCTCGCGGCGGAATCGCTCTTTAACCCGCGTGACCTGCTGCCAAGGAGGTAAGCGTGCCATCCTATGCCATCGTCGCCACTGCCCGCGAACGCCAACTACTGACGCTGGACGCACTGGCTCGACGCGCGGGCATGCACCCGGCATTCGTAGAACAGATGATCGAGTTCGGATTGATCGTACCCAGCGGACGCCAGGCCGCGAACCTGCTTTTTGAGCCTTCGGCACTGATACGCTTGCGGACCATCAATCGCTTGCGTGAATCGCTCGGCATCAACCTGGCAGGCATTTCGGTTATCCTGGACCTGCTCGACCGGATGCGTCGGGTGAGGTAATGCCTGCAATGGATTCGTCGCAACTACAACTGATTCGGTGCCCCGCCTGCGGAGCTCTTAATCGTGTTCCTTTGGACAAAATCTGGCAAGGCCTGGAGCCGGTGTGCGGGCGATGCAAGACTCCACTCCCTGTTAACGATGTGATTACGGTGACCGACGCGACTTTTCCGGAAGAGGTCGAGCGCTCGACCCTGCCTGTCCTGGTGGATCTGTGGGCCGAATGGTGCGGGCCGTGCCGCATGATCGCTCCGGTTGTCGACCAGTTGGCGAAGGAGATGGTGGGCCGTCTCAAGATCGCCAAGCTGGATATCGATCAAAACCCGGTGACCGCGTCCAGGTTTCAGATTCAAAGCATTCCGGCCCTGTTGGTGGTCAAAGGCGGCCGCGAAGTCGATCGCATCATCGGCGCACAGCCCAAATCGGAGATCGTGCGCCGGTTGCAGCAATGGATTGCTTGAGAATGCGATGGCACTTCAGGTGCACTCGGCGAGGGCGCTATGCTACTCCGCCGCTGCTCACCGACGATTCCGCTGCTGCTGATTTTGGGCTCGGCCATAGTTGCGCAACCAGCGCGGCTCTCGCCGCCGCAACTCGACCAGTTGATCGCGCGGATCGCACTCTATCCGGATCCGCTCCTGGCGCAAGTCCTGGTCGCGTCCACTCATTGGGATCAGATACCCGAAGCCGCCGCGTGGGCTAACCAGCACAGCTATCTTATGGGCGATGCGCTGGCCCGGGCGATTCAGGAGGATAACCTGCCATGGGACCCCAGTGTGATCGCTCTACTGCCGTTCCCTTCGGTTCTCGACATGATGGCCAAGGACCCGGTGTGGACTCAACAATTGGGCAGCGCCGTCCTCACGCAGCGGGCGGACGTGATGGACGCAGTGCAGCGCCTGCGGAAGAAGGCGAAAGACTACGGCTATCTCCGCTCCAACAGCTATATCAACGTTGTCGCCTCCGGGCCGTTCATCCAGATTTTGCCCCCGCAGCCCGGCTTCATCTATCTGCCGATGTACGAGCCACGGCTTGTATTCGCACCGGCCGCACCCGGAATCATCGCGACAGCCGCCCTCCAGTTCGGGCCCCGCGTCACCATCGGCGAGGCGTTCGAGCCTTGGGGATGGGCTTCGCCCGGATTCTTATGGCCAGCGCACACGATCGTCATCGACCGCGTGCCGTGGGACCGAAGGTGGGAGAACCGCGAGGTCTACAAGCATCGCTATGCCCATCCGTGGGTGCGACCAGTAGGACCGCGCGTCGAGCGGCACGAACTTCACAAAAGATGACGCACGGGCCCCGTTAGTTATCGGTGGGATTCTTCTCTACGCTGTCGACGACGATGGTCTCGATCGGGGCTTTCTGCTTTTCCAGCCGCAGCCCGAGTTGCTGCACGCTCATGAAGATCGAACCACCCGACGGATCAGAGGCAGTAAGCCCAGGAGCAAGCCCAGCGGGCCCAGCACCTGTTCCCGGAGCAATACCCGCGGCGATTCCCGAGCTTCGTGCGGCTTGCATCATATCCTGCATGGAGAGATCGAGCGCGATCTGAAACGCGCCCGTTAGTCCGGTGTGATCTACCACGGGCCGGTCCAGCATCGGCGTCAGCATCTGAGCAAGATTGGCCATGGTCACGCGTTCCATCTCCATGTGCATTTGGCCGCCCGTGCCTACAGAGACCTTGGTGGTCCCGTTCTCGCCGCCTGACACGATCATTCCTTGGGCTCCATTCTGGCCGGGAGAGATGCGATTGATCCGCACCTGTTGGTCGCCCGCTCCAATGACCATGTCGGCCTTATCCTGGGGCGCCGGCTGAGCGGTAGGAGCCGGAGCTTCCTTGAATTTTGGGCCGTTCTTGGCCACTTCCAATGAATAGACCGGTTGCTCGCGACTTTCGCGATGCGCCACCAATTTGAATCGCTCTTCCAGCAGCGTCCGCAGCATGACCGGCACTTGTTCCTTGGTCGCACCGTCGGGAAGCTTGGCTAAAATATCGAAACGCTGCGCCGACATCCACTCTGGACCGGACACCTGAAACGGCTTCACATCATAGGCCAGGCGAATCAACTCGCGCAGCGACAAAAAGCCGATGTCCATTCTTCCGGCTTCTATCTTCATTCCGACATGCAGTTTGCCAGACGTCACGGCCTCGGGAGTGATTTGCGCGGCGGAGCGGATCGATGCCACTTCGAAAGCCGGTTGCTGGGCAAACGACGCTACCGCCGCCAGCACAGAGAGTGACAGATATTTCCGCATAATTAGTTATCCGTCGGGGTTTTCCGCGCCTCATCGATCACCAGCAGGTCCAGCGGCGCTTTGCGCGCGTCCAGCTTGAGGCCGACTTTCTGCAGGGCGTCAAAGAGAGAACCGAGGGACGCGCCGTCGAGCACTCTCAGGGCTTCGGGAGGCAGCACGACGCCGGCGGCTATGGCCGCGTGGATCAGCATGACGCGGTAATCCTCCTGCGTGATATCCAGAGCGAAATCGTAGGTCCCCTTAAGATCCGTCATATCGACAATCGGACGATCCATGAAGCGCTCCAGATTTCCTGCCAAAGCAGCCATGGTGAGCTTCTTGGCCTCGAACTTATTATTCGAGAAAGTATACGAAGATCCTCGCCCTAGATTCACAGAAATCCCCTGCGCCGAGCCGCTACCCGTGACATTAACAGGCGCCTTGGCATCCGCTTTCGCGGCGTCCGGATCAGGCGCGCTCTCCTGCATTTTCAATCCGCTCTTTGCAACTTCAAGCACGTAGACAGGGAAGTCCTTCTTGTCGCGGTGCATCTTGATCTGGAATCTTTCCTCCAACAATCTCTGCAGCATCTCCGGGAACTGGGAGGTCGGGATCCCGGCCGGCACAGTACCGGCGATATCGAACCGGTCGGACGCGATCCAATCCGGCCCGGAGACCTGATACAGCTTCACGCGGTATGCGATCCCAATGTAGTCCTTGAGCGTCAGGGAGGCGCAGCGAACCTGTGCCCCGTCGATACGCACGCCGGCCGCACCTGTTCCTTGGGGCTGCTCGGCCGAGTGCCGGATGGTCGCAACCTCAAACTCTGGCCGGGGCGGACTCTGGGCGAAGAGAGCGGAGGCGCCGAAGATCGCGATTACAACCTGAGTCGTTGCGTTCATACTGTGTAGCTTATCGCCTCGGGCGAGTGCGGTCGTTTAGTATTCGGCGATGTACCTGTGGCGACCGGCGAGCGACGTCTACTGCTTCGCCGCGACCGGTGGCCGCTTGCCTTGGGGCACCTGCTTGCCGCCTTTTAGGCGCTGGTCGAGCTTGGCGGCATCGGCCGGGCGTTTCAGGTCGCGCAGCAGATCGGAGTATTCGGTGAGGATTACCGGCAGCAAGTCCGAACTCTGAGCGTTATTAGCATCCAACACAGCGAGGGCGCGGCTGTAGAGGGGAAGAGCTTCGGCGCTCTTCTTCTGAGCGGTCAGCACCAGCGCCAGATTACGCAGGCTAAAGGCGTCATCCGTATCGCGCAGCTTTAGAGCTTCACGATAGAGCGCCTCCGATTCCGGGTATTTTTCCAGCATCGCCTCGGTGACCGCAAGGTTGTCGTAGCTGCGCGCCAACACGGAATTGTCGGGTCCCAGCAGCTTCAAATAGAGATCCAAGGTCCGCCGAAAAAACGGTTCGGCGTCGCCAAAGCGTTTGGCAGAGTAGAGCAGCTTCCCGAGCTGATCTGTGGTGGCCGCGACGTCGGCGTTCGAGGGGCCCAGGTTCAGCTCGCGGATGGCGAGCGCCCGCCGCAACGCATCTTCCGCCTGACCATACAATTGCAACTCGACGCGGCAATCGGCGAGGCTGTCCAGCGTATCGGCGATACGCAGATCCTCGAAGCCGAACGCGCCGGCTTGGATCGTAACCACGGTTTCCCAGATCCCTGCCGCGTCCCGCCATTTTTTCTGAGCTTGGAAAATGCGCGCGAGGGCCGCATTGTCGCCCGCGAGATCGGAATGATTTGCGCCCATGACACTCATGCGCAGCGCGATCGTGGCCAACGCTTCCTGCTCGGCCTCCGGGAATTTCTTTTCGGCCATCAGAACCTGTGCGAGACGGCCGCGAACAGGAATGGACGCCAGCGGGTCGGTTCCCCTTTCCACGCGCAGCGCCAAGGAGCGGCGGTAAAGAGCTTCGGCGCGATCGAGGTGGCCAAGGCTAGCTTCGACGCGCGCCAGATCGTCGAGGTTCGCGACGGATCCATCCAGTGCGACGAGCCTTTCGAGGATCGGCTCGGCGGCCTCGATCCGGCCCGTGGCCCGGTAGACCATCGCGAGCCCACGCAGGGCGGGCGCCGTTTCCGCCTCCGCCAGGGCTGCCTTCAACAGTGGCTCGGCTTTGTCCCATTGCTGGCGGGCAAGTGTTTCCTCCCAGGTGGCGGGAGCCTGCGCGAATGTCACCGCGGAGAGCATGACGAGGCCGGCAAGTAGAGGTCGCATAATTGAATGGTATCTAGACTCCGGCCAGAGCACGCAGGTTCCGTAAGTTAGAAGATCGCCGGCATCCGTCCCACAATCGGACACTCAATACATTGGCTGCTTCAATTTAAGGGCAATATATCGTTACTATTGATGATCGTCCGTCGTCGATAGAAATTGGACTTGCAATTGCCAATTCGGGAACTATTCAGGCTGGTCAGACGTACTCAAATAAGCATCATGATCCGACGCGTAAGCCTGGCTCTTTTGTTGCTCGGTCCCGGGTTCGCCCAGCAATCCGCGCCGCTGAAATTCGAGGTCGCATCGATCAGGCCGGCGAATCCGGACACCCCGGGCGGATTGATCCGGCTCATGCCGGGCGGCGGGCTGAGCCTGACGAACATTCCCGTGCGAACCATGATCACGCTGGCCTACGATGTTCGCGATTTCCAGATATCGGGTGGTCCGGGATGGATTGGGACGGAGCGGTTCGACGTCACCGCCCGGGCGGACGCCGCGGCTGCGAAAGGCCAGGAGGATCTGTCCAAGCTGACCGACGAGCAGCGCAAAACCGTCCGGGATCAAATGGCCGAGAGACTGCGCGCGCTGTTAGCGGACCGGTTTCAACTGGTGGTACATAAGGAAACAAAAGAAGAATCAATTTACGCGCTGGTGGTGTCTAAAAGTGGTCCGAAACTCAAAGAGGTTAAGGGAGCCGACGCGAAACAGGGAATGAACACCGGAAGGGGCCGTTCGCAAGGTTTCGCTGCTCCAATGGAGATGCTGGCGCAGGTGCTTTCGAACATCGTGGGGCGACCCGTGCTCGACAAAACCGGTCTTGCCGGAAAGTATGACTTCGTCCTGGAGTGGATGCCGGATGTGGGAGCTGATGCTCGCGCGCAAGGCTTCGGGGATGGCATTACCTCTCCCGCCCCGGCGCCCGGCGGCCCGACTATTTTCACCGCGCTGCAAGAGCAGCTCGGCCTGCGGTTAGAAGCGCAAAAAGGACCTGTACCAAAAATCGTGATCGACCGTGTCGAAAAACCTTCCGAAAATTAAATACGCGCTTATTGTCGCGGTGGTGGGTCTTACCCCGGCGGTGCTTCCGCTCTTAGGCTCCGAGCATCACGGGACCGTGAAATTCGGAGGATTGCCGCTGCCCGGCGCAGCCGTGACGGCTAAGCAGGGTGATAAAGGCTTCAGTGCGATCACGAATCTCGAGGGTCAGTATTCGTTTGCGGATCTGCCGGACGGTCCCTGGACGATTCAAGTCGAGATGCCGCTGTTCGCGCCGATGCAACAAGACGTGACCGTTGGCGCGGGGGCGGCGGCTGCAGAATGGGAATTGAAGCTGCTCCCTGCCGATCAGATCGCCGCGATCGTCACGCCGGCTCCTCCCCGACTTCAGGTTGCGGAGACGACGACTCCAACCACGTCCCCGACAAATCCGACCCGCAACGGAAAGGCCGCGCCGGCCCCCACCAACACAAAGGCCGCATTTCAGCGCACGGATCTGAAGGCCGCGCCCTCCGCGACGCCTGTGGCGAGCAACGAAAATCCTGCTTCGGCCGCCGACACCCCAGCCGTCCAGGATGCGAGCGCGTTAAGCCAGCGGGCTGCCGATGGACTCCTTATTAACGGAAGCGTGAACAACGGAGCCAGTTCGCCCTTCGCCCAACTTCAGGCGTTCGGCAACAATCGCAGGGGCACGCGATCGCTGTACAACGGAAATCTCGGATTCAGTCTGGACAATTCCTCGCTGGATGCGCGTTCGTATTCGCTAACCGGCCAGGACACGCTCAGGCCGGGCTATAACCGCATGCAAGGCCTGGCGTCTTTCGGCGGTCCGATGAAATTTCCGGGTCTCATCAAACGGAACGGGCCAAACTTCACCGTCAACTACCAATGGGTCCACAATCGCAACGCGTCGACGCAAACGGGGTTGATGCCGACGCTGGCACAGCGGAACGGCGATATCGCGGGTCACGTGGTCCCGCTTACGCAGATCAGCCCGCAGGCGCTCGCCTTGCTGAGTTTCTATCCATTGCCGAACTTCGACGGCAACGCGCGCTACAACTACCAGATCCCGCTCGTCGGCGCGATGCACCAGGACAACCTGCAATTGCGAATGAATAAGCAGGTCAAGAAGAACCAATTCGCGGGCACCTTCGCGATGCAGAGTACGCGCACGGACAACACCAATTTGTTCGGGTTTCTGGATACCGGCCGCTCGCTGGGCATCAACACGCAGGTCAACTGGAGACATACGTTCAATCCCAGGGTCTTCGTCAACGTGGGCTATCAGTTCAGCCGGTTTTCATCGCAAAGCACGCCGTTTTTCGCGCATCGCGATAACGTTGCGGGACGGGCCGGGATCACCGGCAACAATCAGGACCCGGTGAATTGGGGGCCGCCGGCGCTGTCATTCGCAAGCGGGATTGCGACCCTGACCGACTCGCAGTTCTCGTCGATTCACAACGAAACCAATGGCGTTTCATTTGACGGGCTGTGGAATCGCGGACGCCATAATATTACGTACGGAACCGACTTCCGCCGGCAGCAGTTCAACACGCTGGCCCAACAAGAGCCGCGGGGAACGTTTACATTCACCGGCCTCGCGACCGGTTCCGACTTCGCAGGATTTCTCCTCGGCGTACCCGACACCGCCTCAATCGCGTTCGGAAATGCAGACAAATATTTTCGCGCGTCGAGCTATGACGCTTTCGTCACGGACGACTGGCGCATGCGATCGTCATTCACGCTGAATGTGGGCGCGCGTTGGGAATACAACGCGCCGATTACGGAACTGTATGGCCGTCTGGTAAATCTGGACGTGGCTCCGGGATTCACTGCCGTGGCGCCAGTACTTGGCCTGGCTTCGACGGGTGCGCTCACGCGGCAGAGCTATCCCACGTCGCTGGTTCATCCGGATAAAAACAATATCGCCCCTAGAATCGGAATCTCCTGGCGTCCGTTCTCCGCGTCATCCATGGTGGTGCGCGCCGGTTACGGCATCTATTACGACACCTCGGTGTACCAGACCATCGCGAATCAGATGGCGCAGCAATCCCCGCTTTCAAAGAGCTTGCGCGTCCAGAACGGTCCCGGAACGCCTCTGAGCTTGGCGAACGGATTTGTCGGCTCGCCTAACATCACAGCTAACACGTTCGCAATCGATCCTGATTTCCGGGTGGGATATGCGCAGAACTGGCAAGCATCGGTGCAGCGAGACTTGCCCTTCGCCCTGCAAATGGTAACGACATATATGGGAATCAAGGGCACGCGCGCGCAACAGCAGTTTTTGCCGAATACGTTCCCCGCAGGCGCACTCAATCCTTGTCCGACGTGTCCGTCGGGATTCGCCTTCCTTACCTCCAACGGGAATTCCATCCGGCACGCGGGAATGATCCAGCTTCGCCGCCGGTTGCGTAGCGGCTTCACTGCGGAGCTTCAATACACCTTCTCGAAATCGATCGATGATGCCGCGCTAGGCGGGCGAGGGCAGGGAGGAGCGCTCATCGCCCAAGACTGGCTGAATCTCAGGGGCGAACGCAGCCTCTCGAACTTCGACCAGCGGCACCTCCTGTCGCTCACGGGGCAGTACACCACTGGCATGGGCTTGCGCGGCGGATCGCTCGTCGGAGGGTGGAGAGGCGCTCTGCTGAAAGAATGGACCGCATCGATGCAGATTACCGCCGGCAGCGGTTTGCCGCTAACTCCCGTGTATTTGGGCGTGGTCAGAGGCACGGGCGTGACCGGACCCATCCGGCCGGATTACACCGGGGCGCCGGTTTACGACGCGCCATCAGGTTTGTTCCTGAATCCCGCGGCGTATGCTGCGCCGCCTTCCAACCGCTGGGGGAATGCAGGACGAAATTCGATCATCGGCCCGCAACAGTTTACGATGAACGCATCCATGGCACGGACGTTCCGGCTGAATGACCGATACAGTGCCGACTTGCGGATTGAAGCGGCGAATGCGCTGAATCACCCGACATTTCCCAGTTGGGTTACTGTGATTTCAAGCGCGCAGTTCGGGCTTCAGAATCCCGCGAACGCGATGCGAAGCGTGCAAACTACGGTACGAGTGAGGTTCTAAGATGAAGGCTCGCCGGCTACTGACAACATGTCTCGTATGCGCCTTAACGGCTGGAGCTCAACAGGCCCCGACGCAGCCGCCGCAGAATGTTCCTCCGGGCGCGGACGGCGCGGTAACTTTCAAGACCTCCACGCAACTAGTGATTGAAACGGTATCGGTGAAAGATAAGAGCGGCAAGCCAGTGGAAGGGCTGACCGCGAAAGATTTTATCGTCACTGAAGATGGGGTGGCGCAGACCATCGCATTTTTCGAATATCAGAAGCTGCCAGAGGCGCCAGCAGCCCCGATCATATCCACAGCAAAGGATGCGGAGATCGTGGTAAATCCGTTCCCGAAGCTACCTAAGACTCAGATCGCCCCCGAAACTCCCGGAGATGTTCGTTATCGCGACCGCAGGCTTCTGGCGTTGTACTTCGACCTTACTGCCATGCCGATACCGGACCAGCTACGGGCGCTGGAAGCGGCCCAAAAATTCGTTCGAACCCAGATGACGCCGGCCGATCTCATGGCGATCATGACGTTCTCGAGCGGCGCGGTTCAGGTCCTTCAGGATTTCACCGAAGATCGCGGGCGGTTATTGAGCATTATCGAAACGTTGGCTGTCGGCGAGGATGAGAATGCCATCGACGACAGCGCGGATACCGGCGCGGCCTTCGGACAGAACGATGCGGAATTCAACATCTTTTTCACCGATCGCCAGCTCGCGGCCCTACAGACAGCCGCGACAATGCTGGGCAAGTTGAATGAAAAGAAGTCATTGATCTACTTCGCTAGCGGATTGCGACTGAACGGCTCGAACAATCAGGCCCAACTACACGCGACGATCAACTCCGCCATTCGGGCCGGCGTCTCGTTCTGGCCGATCGATGCTCGCGGCCTAACCGCGCAGGCGCCGCTGGGCGACGCAAGCAGAGGATCGCCGGGCGGGCTCGCGATGTATAACGGAGCGTCAGCGATGTCGGCGCTGACCAACCTGCAGCGATCGCAGGACACGCTCTGGACGCTGGGAGCCGACACCGGAGGCAAAGCTCTCCTGGATGTGAACGACCTTTCTCTCGGGATCGTCAACGCCCAAAGAGCCTTTTCGAGTTATTACATCATCGGGTACTACACGGGCAACGCCAACCTGGATGGGAAATTCCGCCGCATCAAAATTTCGCTGCGGGAGGGGCTCGCGGGCGACCTCGATTACCGGCAAGGCTACTACGCAGGGAAGGATTTCAAGAAGTTTACGACTGCCGATAAAGAACGGCAGCTCGAAGATGCGCTGATGCTGGGCGATCCGATCACCGAGTTGACGATCGCCATGGAGGTCGGCTATTTCCAGTTGAATCGCGCTGAATACTTCGCGCCAGTGGTGGTGAAGATTCCCGGGAGCGAATTAGCCCTGGCGAAGAGGGGTGGCGCGGAGCGCACCGTCCTCGACTTCATCGGAGAGATCAAGGACGAATTCGGCAGTACCGTATCCAACGTTCGCGATAAGGTGGACGTGAAACTCACGGACGCCACCGCGGCGGAGCTCGCCAAACGGCCGATCGAGTACGATACCGGCTTTACTCTGTTGCCCGGGAAATATGTAATCAAGATGCTTGCACGCGACGCCGAAACCGGCCGGATTGGAACGTATCAAGGCGGGTTTACGATTCCCAACCTGAATAAGGAAGAGAAGCGTATTCCGATCAGTTCGGTGGTCCTGAGCAGCCAGCGCGTGGACTTACGCGATGCGCTCTTCAACGCGGCCAAGGACAAAGACAAGGCCCAGCTTCAACAATCCGTAAATCCGCTGGTGCAAGACGGCGTCAAGCTGATTCCAAGCGTCACCAGGGTATTCACTTCGGGTCAGGATATGTATGTTTACCTTCAGGCCTATCAGCAGGCTGTGGAGACGGCGCATCCCCTGATTGCGTTCGTGTCCTTCTATCGCGGGCAGATGAAAGCGTTCGAGACTCCGCCGCTGCAAGTGACCGAAAGCCTGAACAATCGCCTGAAAACGATGCCGCTGAAATTCAGCTTCTCGATGCAAAAACTGCCGCCCGGCGAATATCTGTGCCAGGTGACCGTGATCGATCCAAGTGGAGAGAAAGCGGCGTTTTGGCAAGCCCCCGTGATGCTTGTGCAATAACGGCACTCAGCTTAGCGCTTCTGCCAGGGGTCTCAAATGGTCATAGCACCGGAAGCAGTTCAGAAGCTTCATGCGGTTGACCGGTTTCACGAGATACGCAATTCGTCTGATCCCAAATTCGCGATTTAGAAGTTCCCGCTCTGCTTCCGATCCAGTGACGATGCAAAAGGGCATCTTGTCTGAGCCCGGAACTTGCCGCAGGACCTCAACACCAGTCAGTTTCGGGAGGTTCAGATCCAGGAATATAAGATCCTGGTCTTTCGCTGTAGCGTAGCCGCCGCGGCGGAGGAGGAAGTCCCGGGCCTGCTCACCGTCGGAAACTACCGACAGCGTGCAATAGACGCCGGTCTCATCCAGCACCATCTTCAGCCAGTGCACATCGCTGTCGTTGTCGTCCGCAATCAGCATCCGAAGTTGGCGTGTTAACCTCCGTCCCCCATCCACCGGTTGCTCCTCCCACGAAATACCGCAGCGGCTGCAGCGAAAAATGTCTAGTGGTGATCGCGATCGTGCTCGCGATCCCGGTCGCCTCTGAAGTCACGGTTCCGATCACGGTCCCAGCGATGATCGTGCTCAAACCGTCCGCGATCACCCTCCCAGTAGCCTTCAAAATAGCGATCTCCGTCATAGCGCGGGCCTATCCAGCGGGCACCGCCGTATGGCGGACGGGTCCAATAGCCATTGTGCCATTGGTACCGATTTCCGACCGGATACCAATAGCCGTCCACCCATACGTAATCGGGTCCCGGAGGCCGGGATTGCCGAACCACACGCGGTGGAGGCGGGGGGCCAATTCTCACTCCGATTGATACTTGCGCAAAGCTTACTTGTGCGGCCAATAGTACAACTCCAAGCAGTATCTTCTTCATTCAGACGGTTCCTTTCGCCGTTATGGAGCGAGCACGGAGCTTGCCAAACATATGTTCCTGAGAACCGGCGGCATCGTCACGGCAGACCCGGCAAATTCTGCCTTCTATTCATGCCGCTCTCAGCGGTTTTCGGCAGAGAGAGCGGGGCTAGGGGAAACCCGCGGCCGGGATGAGTGGGGGACTACAGAAGTAGAACACCCAGTGGCATTTGCATTTTTGCTTATAACAATCGCATGCACTTAGTGCAGACGGCTCCGCAAAACATGCGCGCGGGCCTCTTCTGCAACACAGTGATTTATAAGGAAAAGTTTTATGGTCGTCGGCGTGCACGATGTACTATATGCCGGCCCGCATGCCCGGCAGCGTCCAAGGAGGAGTAATGACACGGGAAGAATACGGAGATATCTACCAGGCGGCGCGAGAACGGACTATTCGGTTCCTGCTCTCACGCGGCGCGGCGCCAGCCTTGGCTCCAGATATCGCACAATCAGCGTGGCTGCGCGGATGGGAGCGGCTAGCTCAGCTCCGTGATCCGCAAATGATTGTGACATGGGTTAATTCGATCGCACTCAATCAGTACAGGCGTGTGATCCGAAGCGAACGGTTGCACCAGGAGATCCAGCAGTCCGCGCATGGCAAGACTTCCTTAAATCTGGCCGCCATAGATGTAGCGCGCATTCTCAGCGCGTGCAGGCCGCCGGACCGGGTGCTTTTAGAAGCACAAATGAAGGGAGTGACTGCGAAAGAAATCGCGCGCGAACAGGGTCTCACGGAGACGGCCGTGCGCATCCGATTTCTAAGGGCCCGCCGGTCCGCGCGCACGGCTCTCGAAACACGCAGTAGACGACTGGATCTTGCAGCAAAGCAAGTCGCCGCCTGATGGGACGCGTCCCCAGGAGGGCTTCGGTGTTGGATGGAAGAATGCATGGGCACGCAGTACACAGGCTGATTGAGAGAAAGGAGACGTTATGCTGAATTGGGCTTTGACGTTCTTGGTAGTTGCACTGATAGCTGCAGTCTTCGGGTTCACCGGAATTGCGGCTACCGCAGCAGGAGTGGCAAAAATTCTGTTCTATCTATTCCTTGTGCTGTTCTTGGTTTCTCTGATCGCTGGTCTGGTCAGAAGAGTCTAGGCTGGATCCAGAGCGGATCCAGATCACCGGCCGCAGGCTCCTGAAAAGAGAGTCCTGCGGCCGCTTTTTTTGACTCCTACGGTCTTTCGGTGTAGTGAGGTTCACGCGATTCCTGATCGGCAACCTTTACCCACTCATCGGCTCTCTTTTGCGCTTCATCCCGCGCATAGCCGTAGCGTTCCTGAAGCTTTCCTACCAGCTTGTCCCGCTGGCCGGCAATCATATCGAGGTCGTCATCGGTCAGCTTTCCCCACTGTTGCTTTAGGGAACCTTTCACTTGTTTCCATTTCCCTTCGATCTGATCCCAATTCATAGAGTGTCTCCTTAATGCCGAATGCGGGCGCTGTGTGCGCCCAATGGGGGATGTTGCAGGTTATCTTCCACTTCTTGGCTTTACCGAACGGGCAGGGCGACAAAAAACCGGGGCGGATTGTGCATCTTCCGCCCCGGCTATACAGACTGCTAGAGTTCCAGCTTGCTTTGACTACCTACCTTGACCTTGAGGATAGGAATTCCGCTCGAACTGATCGATCTGCGCGGTCCGGACTTGACCCGTTCGAAAGTCCACCGAGCAAGAGAAGCGATAAACATCCTGGCGGCCAAAGCGGCGCCGGATAGC
>JAOAPR010000033.1 GCA_025463005.1 Bryobacterales bacterium
TCCAGCACGAAGAACCACGCGCCTTCGGCGATAACGAACCCGCCGCGGTCGCGCGAGAAGGGGCGCGAGGCCCGCTCGGGCTGATCGTTCCAGGACTGCGACATGATTCGCATGGCCATGAACCCGCGCAGGATCAGCGGCGCGATGGGCGCATCCACCCCGCCGGCCACGATCGTGTCGAGTCCGCCGCCAGCGCGAATGCTCTGGAACGCATAGCCCAGCGCATCGGTCGACGACGTGCATCCGGTAGTGATTACATGGCTCAGACCCCGCAGCCCGAACCGCATCGAGATTTCGCTGGCCAGAGTGCCCATGGTCGAGGTCGGGACCACATAGACGCTGCACTGCCGCCAGTTGCCCGAATGGTATAGACGATACTGCTCTTCGGTGAATTCGATGCTGCCGCCCCCGGAGCCGACCATGACGCCGATACTGCGCAGCTCCTGGCGGTTCATCGCGGCTGTATCCAGCCCGGCCCACTGTAGCGCTTCCTTCACGGCGGCGATCGCCAGCGGCGTGGCGCGGGAAACATGAGGACGGTCTTTGGGTGCGACGTAATCCTCTTCGCAGAAACCCTTGACCTCGCCCGCCACCCGCACCGCCATGCCGGACGTATCGAAGCGGGTGATCGGTCCTACACCGCTGACTCCCTTACGCGTGGCGCACCAGAACGCTTCGGTTCCAATGCCGTTGGGGCTCACAGCGCCCATCCCGGTGATCACAACGCGACGTTCCATATTGAGCGTGGAGCAGGACCCGCTCGACCGGCGGAATCCGCAAGGGACTCTGTTAGTATAAGAGGGTTCCTGACGTGCAGGGGAACGTCGTGCAGGGAGAATCATTTGTTTGGAACCCAAGCGGGCCGTGCCGCGCCTGCTCAGTGGAATCGAAGCCGAGGTCATGCCGGGAATCCTGGCCGGTCTTACATGGCTGGCGGATGCCGCGCTGCGGCGAAGGATAAACCCTCTGATTCCGCTCGCGTGCCTCGGATACATTGGATGCAGGGACCGCAGATTTCCGCCGTCGCGAGAGAGAGCGCCGGGCGACTGGGATGGGGTAGAATGACCATTACCGCTGCCGTCGAGTCCTCTGGGGCCATGACCTCATGCGAAACCCAGTTTGGCGGCCGAGCGTCAAAACTTAAGCGCAGAGTGGAAAGGAACCCGGTCTAGATGCAGTTTTCCAGGCCTCGATGCCTGCGCGCGTCCGTTCTTGGCCTGCTGACAGTTGTTCCACTTCTCAGCCAGCAACAGCCCGCGCCGCAGCAGCCTAAGCCTCCCAATCCGTTCGAGCAGGTTCCGCAAGCCGAGGAACCGAAGCCGCAGCCGCCCAAACCGGAACAGGCCAAGCCCGCTCCCGGCGCGCCCACTCCAGACCGGCCGCCAACCGACACCATTGAGTCCATCAATTTCCGGGGCGCCCGCAAGGTGCCGCAAGACACGCTGCGCGCCATGATCTTCACCAAGCGCGGCGATATGTACGATGCCGAGTCTCTGCATCGCGACCTGATCACGTTGTGGAATACGGCCCGCTTCGACAATATCGAAGTGACCAGGGAGCCGGGCCAAACCGGCTGGATCGTTACGTTCGTGGTGACAGAGCGGCCGGTGGTGCGCACCATCAAGTACGACGGACTGAAGTCGATCACCACTTCCGAAGTCCTGGACAGGTTCAAAGACCGCCGGGTCGGATTGACGCCGGAATCCACCTATGACCGGAACAAGGTCCAGCGCGCCCAGATCGTCTTGCAGGATTACCTGGCGGAGCGCGGTCGGCAGTTCGCCACCGTGATGCCTGAGCTGCAACCGTTCCCTCCGTCGTCCCTGAACATCGTGTTCAAAGTGGACGAGGGACCCAAAGTCAGGGTTGGCAACATCGATATTGAAGGCAACACGGTGTTCAGCGACCGTGTGGTGCGGCGGGCCATGCGAAATCTGCGCCCGATCGGCGTCCCGCGATCGATTTTTTTGGAGAACCTTTTCAGCAAAACCTACGATTCCACCAAGCTGGAGGAAGACGAGCAGCGGGTGGTCCAGTTCTATCAGTCGAACGGCTATTTTACGGCCCGCGTCACTGGCCAGACCGTCAATATCGTGGACGTAGGAGGAGGCAAGTTCCGCCTGCCTCTAATTCATCCCAACCGGCCAGGGAAGAACGCCAACATCGACATCAGCATCGAAGAAGGCCGTCTGTATCATCTCAACACCATCAATTTTGTCGGGGTGAAACTGTTCCGCACACCGGAAGAATTGTTTCCCCAGGTGTTCCGGATGAAGCCGGGCGATGCGTTCTCGACCGAAAAGCTGCAGAAAGGCTTCGAAGAGCTGCGAAAGTTGTACGGCCGGTTCGGCTACATCAACTTCCTGGTGGAGCCCGAGCCCGAGCCGATTCCGGGCACCGACAAAATCAACCTGACGCTCCGGTTCGACGAAGGCAACCAGTTCTTCGTGCGTCGCATCGATTTCTCCGGCAACACCACCACGCGCGACAAAGTAATCCGCCGCGAACTACTGATCGACGAGGGCGACCCGTTTAACACTGACCTGTGGCGTCTCAGCATCCTGCGCTTGAACCAGCTCGGGTATTTCGAGACGCTGAAGGAAGATTCGTCCGTGGACATGAAAACGGACAACAATGCCCATACCGTCGACCTGACGCTGAAGGTCCGTGAACGCGGAAAGAACACCATCCAGTTCAGCGGAGGGATTTCGGGCATCTCCGGAAGCTTCGTAGGGTTCTCTTATTCGACCAACAATTTCCTCGGATTGGGCGAGACCTTGAGCCTGTCGAGCCAGCTCGGCACCCGCACCACGGATGTGAGCTTCGGATTTACCGAGCCGTACTTCCTGGACCGCCCGATGCAGGTCGGTTTCACGGTGTTCATGAGCCGCTTCAATTTCGACCAGGCGCGCGAGGCATCGGTGCTGGCCGGCGCTAACCTGATACCGATTTACAATTCGCTGGGAACCCAAAACCTGCTCAATTACGTTTCGAACTCCCGCGGATTCACCGCGTTCCTCAACTACCCGCTGAAACGGAGCTTCCAGCGCCTGGGGGTCAGCTACGGCTACAGCATTCAGAACGTGCGGACGCTGACCACCGCGGCTGCGCAATACTACGATTACATCAATTTCCTGAACATCAACGGGCCGAACTCGAATTCGCTGGAGGGGATTCGCACCTCGAGCATTACGCCCACCTATAGCTACAACTCCGTGAACCATCCCATCACTCCGACGGCCGGCACCGGCTTACAGATGTCGCTGCAATTCGCGGGCAGCATGCTGGGCGGCAACGTGAATCAAATAGAGCCGGTTATCGATTTCCGGCATTTCCGCAAGGGTTTTAAGACTGGCCATGTGATCGGAATCCACGTCCTGGCGCGCTATCTCACGGGGTACGGCGGCAAGGTTGCGCCTCCGTTCAATCGTTTCTATATGGGTGGCGAAAACGACGTGCGCGGATTCCAGCTATGGGGCGCGGGTCCGTGGGCATTCGTGCCGACTTCGTCGAGCGTAAACGTTCTGAATACCGACGGTACGCCGCGGCAGCAGAAGTTTATCGACTCCACTGGAGCGGTCAGCCTGGTGAACGTCACTCAAACGGTCCCGTCGTATCAGTTGGTGTTCCCCGGAGGCGACACCAACATAGTGGCGAATTTCGAGTACCGCATCCCGATCGTCGGGCAAACCGTAACGCTTGCGCCGTTCTTCGACGCGGGCATGAACCGGATCTCGAATAAGAGCCAGTTGAAGCTGAATCCGGGGCGTATCAGCCAACTGAATACCGCATTCCCCGAAGCCGCATTCACCGACTCCGCCGTGATTGCGCCGGGAACCCAGATCATCCGCACTTCCACTGGAATCGAGCTGCAAGTGTTGATGCCGGTATTCAATCAGCCCTTCCGTATTTACTGGGCCTACAATCCAACCCGGGTGCAGGAGTTCCTGCAACCGCCTATCGTGGCCGATCGGAGCTATTTCCCGAATCAGGCGTCTTTCGTAAACTCGCTTCTCACGTTCGGACAGCCGCAGCCGTTCTTCGAGAAAAAATCGCAATTCCGTTTCACCATTGGCCGGACATTCTAAAACGGCGCCGGGGGTGCATGCTACGATGTTAAAAACAGGCAAGTATGAGGAGTTTCCTTGTGAATAAGTACTCTGTGATGGGTCTGATCTTGGCTTCCGCCACTCTGATGGCGCAGGCGCCGGCAGCAGCTCCCAGCAAGATTTGCGTGATCAATTTGCAGAGCGCCATGCTCAACACCAAAGAGGGGCAGGCCGCCGCAGACTCGTTCCGCACCAAGTTCGCGGAGCCCAAGGAGAAGGAACTCCAGGCCAAGCAGGCTGAAATCACCGACCTGAACGACAAGCTCCAGCGCGGCGCCAATACCATGTCGCAGACCGCGCAGGACGACATGAAGCGCACCCTCGACCGGAAGTCCACCGATTATAAGCGCGCGGTGGAGGATTATCAGTTCGACCGGGACGAAGAACAGCGCAAACTCCTGGAGGAGCTGTCCGCAAAGATGCAGACGGTGATCGACCGGTTCGCGCAGGAAAACGGATGCGCGGTCTTTCTGGATGTGACCAACCCGAATTCGGGAATCATGTGGATCGCGACTACCTCCGACATGACGCGGCAGATCGTGGACGCTTACGATAAAGCTCAGCCCGCGTCGGGCGCCCCGCGGTCTCCGGCCGGCGCCAAGCCCGCTGCGACACCTCCGGCCAGCGGCGCGAAGCCGCCTGCGACCACTCCGGCCAAACCGCCGGCCCCCGCCGCGACCAAGCCGTAAATTTCGGGTCGCATCAAAACGGGAGCTTCGTGATCCGGTCGGCCCACTTCGCTGGATCGGAGGCTGCCCAGGCGAGGATTAAGCTCTCGGCGATCCGTTGGATCAGGCTTTGCGAAGCAGCGCCAGGTCGTCCCATACCTGTGGAGGCCAGCCGCCTGCGCGGTATGGCTCCCTGCGTCTGACGGCGCGGACAATGTGCTCCCTGAGATCGCTGTCAGCAAGGTAGCTAATTGCCACCGCTACCGTTTCAACTGTTGTCGGGCGCGCTGAAGTCGAGTGTAGAGTTCTGGCTGGGCGATCTCAAGTGGAGGACCAGCCGGTCCACTTCGCGCTCTCCCACCGCGATGTTTTCGTCGATTTCAATGTTTCCCGTATCACCTGAGCTCCCTCTCAACTGTAAACGCGGGAAGCTACATTACTTCTTCGGTCCAGTTTTCTAGCACGGACTTCACCTTCGCGGTGAACTGATCGGCCAGCGCGCCGTCGATCAGTCGGTGGTCGAAGGTCAGCGCCAGATAGGCCGTGGAGCGGATCGCGATGGCGTCTTCGATCACCACCGGCTCTTTCTGCACGGCCCCCACGCCCAGGATCGCCACCTGTGGCTGATTGATCACCGGCGTTGCGAAAATGCTGCCGAAGCTGCCGAAGTTGGTGATGGAAAAGGTCCCACCGGTGACTTCGTCGGGCCGAAGCTGCCGCGACCGGGCGCGCGCGGCCAGATCCACAATGGACCGCTGCAAACCCACAATGTTTTTTTCGTCGGCATTGCGGATCACCGGCACGATCAGCCCGTTCTCGAGCGCGACGGCGATGCCCAGGTTGATATCGCGATGGTAGATGATGTTGGTGCCCTCGATGGAGGCGTTGACGATCGGGTACTCGCGCAGTGCGGCCACCGCGGCGCGCGCGACAAACGGCAAGTAAGTCAGGCTGAATCCATACTGCGCCTGGAAAGATCCCTTCAACTTGTCGCGCAATTTGGCGACCTTGGTCATGTCGGCCTTGTGGACCGTGGTCACGTGCGCCGAGGTGTGCTTGCTGAACACCATGTGCTCGGCAATCTTCTGGCGCATGATGCTCATGGGCTCGACGCGCATGGCTGCAGCGGCTCCCGGCATCGTCGCAATGGCGCTGGGGGGTGGGGCTGATTCGCGAGCCGGCGCTGCTGCCGGTACGGGAGCGGGAGTGGGCGCAGGAGCCGGAGCCCTGGGTGGGGCGGGCACCGCGGCTGGTATTGGTGCCACCGCAGTTCCGCTTTGGGCTTGCCCCGATCCGCCGCCTTGCGCGGATATATAGGTTTCCAGATCGAGCTTGGTGATTCGCCCGCCGATGCCGGTCCCTTTGACCCGGCTCAGATCGACGTTGTTCTCGCGAGCCATCTTGCGGACCAGCGGCGAGAGCGGACCGGCGGTTTCTTCGACGACTGTTCCTGTATCTGGAGCGGGCTTCGCAGGGGGAGCAGCAGCGGCGGCGTCCGTGTGAGAAGCGCCATCCGACTGTGCGACGGTCGCCTGAGCAGGTGCAGGTGCGGGCGCCGGAGCCGGAGCCGTAGCTGCCGGGGCGGGTGCGGACGCAGTAGGTGCCGCGGCAGACGCTGCGCCATCGCTGATGCGTCCCACCACGGTGTTGATGCCGACCGTCTTTCCTTCCTCGACTAGAATCTCGGCCAAAGTTCCGGCCGCGGGCGAGGGGATTTCGGTGTCCACCTTGTCGGTTGAAATCTCGAAGAGCGGCTCGTCGCGTTCCACCTTGTCGCCGGGCTTCTTCAGCCACTTGGTCAGGGTTCCTTCGACAATGCTTTCGCCCATCTGGGGCATTTCTACGTCGATCATTCTTTCTCCATTTTCGCACCGCGGACGTCGCGCTCAAAACCCCGCCCAAACGCTTCGGCTATTGCGGTAATGACTTCCGCGCGAGCGGCCGTGCACCCGAGGGCCCGCAGCGACGTTACCGGCTGGGTCAACCCGCAAGGCACGATGTAGCGGAAATAATTCAGATCCGTATCGAGATTGAGCGCGAAGCCGTGGGAGGTCACCCATCGGCTGATATGCACGCCGATGGCGGCAACTTTCGCGCCGTCAACCCAAACTCCGGTGGCGCCCGGCGACCTCTCGGAAACAATTCCGAACTCAGTCAGCGCCTCGATCAGCACCTGCTCTAGGGCGCGCACATACGCCAATACGTCGCGCTTCCATTCGCGCAAATCAAAAATCGGATATCCGACGACTTGACCCGGACCGTGATAGGTCACGTCACCGCCGCGATCGGTGTTGTGCAATTCGATTCCGGCCCGTTGCAGAATGTCCGGCGAAGCCAGCACATTTTCCATGTGTCCGTTGCGGCCCATGGTGATTACGTGTGGATGCTCGACGAACACCAACTGATCGGGGATTTCACCGCGCTTGCGCTGCTCTACCAGTTCGCGTTGCAGCTCGAACGCATGGGCGTATCCCATCCGGCCCAGATCGACAAGCTCGCAGACCGCTCCCTCCCGGTCACGGTTCGGTGCTGATACCGAACCGCGCGCGTCAGCAAGCGGCTCAAGCAGCCTAGGCATTGATTGCCATTCCATAGACTGCGTTGAACGCCTCGCCCATAGCCTCGTAGAGCGTCGGATGCGCATGGATGGTGTGCAACAACGTCTCAACCGTCGCTTCGGCCTCCATGGCGAGCACGCCTTCGCTGATCAGCTCGAAGGCCTGCGGGCCGATGATGTGGACCCCCAGGATCTCGCCGTACTTCTCGTCGGCCACAATCTTCACAAACCCGTCATGTTGGCCGAGGATGGAAGCCTTGGCGTCGGCCGCGAATGGAAACTTTCCGACCTTAACCGCATACCCCGCCGCGCGCGCTTGCGCTTCGGTGAGCCCCACGCTGCCGATGCCCGGCTCGGTATAGGTCGCGCCGGGGATGCGATTCCTGTTCACTGGAACAACAGGTTTGCCCGCGATATGGCCAATCGCGACCATGCCCTCGGCTGTCGCCACGTGCGCCAGTTGCGGTGTTCCCGCGACGATATCGCCGATCGCGTAAACTCCCGGCTCGCCGGTACGCTGGTATGGATCCACTTTGACGAATCCGCGATCCAGCTCGACCTTGGTCCCTTCCAGACCGATATTCTCGGTGTTGGGCTTGCGGCCGATCGCGACGAGAAGCGCATCCGCCGCAACAGCTTCAGTCTTTCCGTCCGCCAG
>JAOAPR010000055.1 GCA_025463005.1 Bryobacterales bacterium
AGCGCGCTGAGCGAGCCGAAGACACGGCCGCACTTGCCGCGGATCAGCTCCAGCGAATCGGGATTCTTCTTTTGCGGCATCAAGCTGGACCCGCTGGTGACGCCGTCCCCCAGTTCCAGCCAGCCGAACTCCTCGCTCGAGTAGAGGATCCAATCCTCGGCCAGCCGGCTCAGGTGCAGCATCGTGGTAGAGGCGGCGTAAAGAAAATCCAGCGCAAAATCGCGGTCGGCCGATACATCCATGCTGTTGCTGGTGACCGCCGCGAATCCCAGATCGCGCGCCATGGCTTCACGATCGAACGGAAATCCACTGCCGGCCAGGGCGCCACTTCCGAGCGGCATCACATTTGCGCGTCCGCGAGCTTGCTGCAGCCGCTCGAAGTCCCGCGCGAACATTTCGAAGTACGCCAGCAGATAATGAGGCCACAGCACCGCCTGCGCCCGGCGCATGTGCGTATACCCAGGAATCACGGCGTCCGGATACCGCTGTGCGCATGCGAGTAGCGCCTGCATAAGGGAGCCAAGCAACCCGGTCGCCCGATCGATCTCGTCACGTAACCACAAGCGGATATCGAGTGAGACCTGCTCATTGCGGCTGCGGCCGGTGTTAATCTTGTCGGCCAGAGGGCCCACGCGCTCTTTCAGCTTTCGGATGACGAACGTGTGGACGTCCTCGTCGGTCGCACCGGCGAAGAACTCCGGGGCGCGAGCATCGTCCCGAATCGCATCGAAGGCAGCTACCAGCTCGGCGCGTTCCGCCGCCGTCAGGATCTTCACGCCTTCCAGCGCGCGTGCGAATGCCTGCGACCCGCGGATGTCCGCGTCGATGAGCCTCCGGTCAAAGTGGAGCGAGCCGGAAAACCGCTCGAAGACCTCCGAGGGACCCTCCTCGAACCGGCCGCCCCATAGCTTCATACGGATTTCTTCGCGGATTTCTTGGCAGCTCGTTCCACTGCCGCCCGCACCTGGATCGGCAGTCCGATCAAGTTGATAAACCCGCGTGCGTCTTTCTGATCGTATTCCGCGCCCATCGTAAAGCTGGCGATATCGAGCGAGTACAGCGAATACGGCGACTTCCGGCTTACCGGCTGGAAGCTGCCTTTGTACAGGCGCAACGTGACCTCGCCCGTGGTGTTCTGGCTGGCGACGTCGAAGAAGGCGTCGAGCGACTCGCGTAGCGGCGTGAACCACAGGCCGTTGTAAACCAGCTCAGCGTAATCGAGCGCGAGTTTTTGCTTGTAGTGCGCCAGGTTCTTATCGAGCGTCAAGGCTTCCAGCTCGCGAAACGCGGCCATGATCAACGTTCCGCCGGGAGTCTCATATGCCCCGCGCGACTTCATGCCGACGAAACGATTCTCGACCAGGTCGATTCGTCCGACCCCGTTGTCGCCAGCGATCTTGTTCAATTGTTCAAGCAGGGCTACCGCCGACAGCTTCTTCCCGTTCACCGAAACCGGCCGTCCCGCCTCGAATCCGATCGTTACGTCGGTGGTCTTGTCAGGCGCCTTTTTAGGACTCTTGGTCAGCATCCAGACGTCGTCCGGAGCGGCGTTAGCGGGATCCTCCAGTGCCCCGCCCTCGTGCGAAATGTGCCAGATGTTACGGTCGCGGCTATAGATTTTCTTGGTGGTCTGCGAAATCGGCACCTTGTGCTTGGCCGCGTAGGCAATGGCGTCCTCGCGCGAGACAATGTCCCACTCGCGCCAGGGAGCGATCACGGGCAGATGCGGCGCCAGCGCCTTGTAGGTCAGCTCGAAGCGAACCTGGTCGTTCCCCTTGCCCGTGCAGCCGTGAGCCAGCGCATCGCAACCGGTGGCCAGGGCCACTTCCACCTGCTTCTTAGCGAGCAGCGGGCGCGCAATCGAAGTGCCCAGCAGATACTTGTGCTCATACTCGCCGCCCGCGCGCACCATCCGCCACAGGTACTCGGAGACGAACTCCTCGCGCATGTCGGCCACGTAACACTCGGATGCTCCGGTCTTGCGCGCCTTGGCTTCGAGGCCCGAAAGCTCTTCGCCGCCCTGTCCGATATCGCCGCACACCGCGACGACTTTGCATCCGTAGTTCTCCATGAGCCACGGGATGATGATCGATGTATCCAGCCCGCCGGAGTAGGCGAGCGCTACCTTCTTGGGTTTTTGCATAAGTTTGAATTGTTGTCAGCCGAGCAAGGTCAACAGCAGCCCTTTCTGGGCATGCAGGCGATTCTCGGCCTGGTCGAACACAACCGAGCGCGCGGATTCCATGACTGCGTCGGTGGTTTCCTCGCCCCGTTTGGCGGGGAGGCAGTGCATGAAGATCGCTTCCGGCCGAGCCTTGGACATCAGCGCCTCGTCCACACGATACGGGGGAAAGCTTTGTTGCCGAGCATCCTTTTCCCCTTCATGACCCATGCTGGCCCACACGTCGGTGTAGACCGCGTGCGCGCCTTCCACCGCTTCCAGAGCATCGTTCGAAAGGCTGATCCGCCCCATGCGGCTCGCCGCAGCAATGACGTGCGATTTCGGCTCATAACCCTTGGGCGTCGCCACGGCAACGTGCATTCCCAAGCGCCCGGCCGTCAGCATCAGCGAATGTGCCACATTGTTGCCGTCGCCGACGAACGCCAGCTTCAGCCCCTCCCATCGGCCGAGCCGCTCGCGGATCGTCTGCATATCGGCTAGCGCCTGGCAGGGATGGTAGAGATCGCTGAGCGCGTTGATCACCGGCACATGCGACCACTGAGCGAGCTCTTTCACGGTCTCCTGGGAAAAGACTCGCGCCACGATTCCCTGGGTCCAACGGTCCAGGTTCCGGACGACGTCTTTGACCGGCTCGCGCTCTCCGACCGGGCCGACGGAGGTGACGGCATCGCCGCCGAGCTGCTTGATCGCCAGCTCGAAGGTTACCCGCGTACGCAACGACGGCTTTTCGAACAGCAAGGCGAGATAGCGTCCGGCCAGCGCCTGAGAAAAGCGATGAGGTGTACGTTTGGCCTGGGCCGCGAGGTCCAAAACGCGGAGCAGCACGTCCTGGGACAAATCCAGATCCTCGGTCAGGTGCTGGATCAGCGGTTCGGCGAAGCTCGGTGCGGCCATGGACGTCTCCATAGTGAATGATTATTCAGTCGACTGAATAATAATACATTTCAACGCGCCGGGTCAAGCGCCTCGATCATTCGCGATATATTACTAGGTGCTTTATGACCGGCCTGATGATGGATTATCCGCTGACGCTGACGCACATCCTGGAGCGCTCCGCGAAAATCTATCCGCGCAGGGAGATCGCCAGCCGCGTCGCTGACGGATCGATGCACCGCTATACCTATCGTGACTTCCACCAGCGCGTTCATCGCCTGGCGCATGCGCTCCAAGCCCTGGGAGCACGGCCGGGAGACCGCATCGGAACACTGTGCTGGAACAGCTCGCGCCATCTGGAATTATATTTTGCCATTCCGTGCGTGGGCTGCGTGCTGCACACCCTGAACCTCCGCCTGGCACCCGACCAATTGGCGTACATCATCAACCACGCCGAGGATCAGGTAATCTTTGTCGACGCCTCACTGCTGCCCATTCTCGAAGGCATCCGCGGCGAGCTGAAAACGGTCCGGTGTATCGTCGTCCTCAACGATGTAATAAGCGACAAGGGTGACAAACTTGCTGCGAGCACGCTCGATTACGAAACGCTGCTGGCGGCAGCGCCAGAAGAACCTTATGCCTGGCCCAGGCTGGATGAAAACGCGGCCGCAGCGATGTGTTACACCTCGGGAACCACGGGCCATCCCAAGGGGGTTCTCTACAGTCACCGTTCTCTGTTCCTGCATAGTTATGGAATCTGCATGGCGGACACGTTCGCGTTGAGCGAGCGCGACACGATTCTGCAGCTCGTCCCAATGTTCCATGCCAACGGCTGGGGCACCCCGTACGCCGGAATCATGACCGGGTCGCGCCTGGTGTTCTGCGGCCGGTATCTTCAGCCCGCCGACATTGCCCAGCTCATCGAGAAGGAACGAGCCACCTTCAGTGCCGGCGTCCCGACGCTGTGGATGACGCTCTACAGTCATCTCGAGTCGCACCCGCATGACATCTCGAGCCTTCGCATGGTCGTCGTGGCGGGCTCTGCCCTGCCGCGCCAGTTCGTCGAGCTTTATCAGAAGAAGTATGGAATCCATTTCATGCTGGGCTGGGGAATGACGGAGATCACTCCCATCGCGACGGTCACTTCGCTGAAGAGCCACCTCGAGTCACTGCCGGAGGGCGAACGGTTCGATCTGATGGCGCGCCACGGCTTGCCGCTTGCAGGCGTCGATATCCGAATCGCAGCCGCGGAAGGCGAAGAGATGCCGTGGGACGGAGTGTCCATGGGCGAACTTCAAGTTCGTGGGCCGTGGGTCACCAGCGGTTACTACAACGATCCGCAAAGCCGGCAATCCTTCGTGGACGGCTGGCTCCGGACGGGCGACGTCGCCACGATCGATGAGGAAGGCTACATCCAGATCACGGATCGAACCAAGGATCTGGTGAAGAGCGGCGGCGAGTGGATCTCGAGCGTCGATCTTGAAAATGCCATCATGGCGCATCCGAAGGTAGCGGAGGCCGCGGTAGTGGGCGTGTTTCATCCCAAGTGGCAGGAGCGTCCTTTGGCGTGCGTCGCGGCACTGCCCGAGTATAAGGATCAGATCACCAAACAGGAGATCCTCGATTTCCTGGCGCCGCGTGTCGCCAAGTGGTGGCTGCCGGACGACGTGGTGTTCATCGAAGCGGTTCCCAAGACCAGCGTCGGCAAATTCAACAAGCGTGCGCTGCGGGAGCAGTTCAAGGACTACACACTGCCTGGCGCCGAAGCTGCCGCCGCGGAATAATTTTCGAACGGGGTCTATGACGGCCGGTTTCCCAGGATCTGTTTCGCGATCGTCAGCTTTTGCATATTGCTGGTGCCCTCATAGATCCGCCCGATCTTGGCGTCGCGGTACAGCTTTTCCACCGGATAGTCTTTCGTGAACCCGACTCCGCCCAGAATCTCCACCGCACGCGAAGCCACTCGCTCTGCTACCTGCGATGCAAAATACTTGCACATGGCGGCTTCGGTTAGAAAAGGTCGGCCTGCATCATGCAGCCGCGCCGCGTTATAAACCATCAACCGTGTGGCCTCGACATCCACGGCCATTTCCGCCAGCTCGAACTGAACCCCTTGAAACTCCGCGATCGGATTTCCGAACTGTTTGCGCTGTTTGGAATACGCCAGCGCGTGATCCAGAGCGCCTTGTGCGAGCCCCAGCATCTGCCCGCCGATGCCGATCCGCCCTTCGTTCAGCGTCTCGATGGCAATCTTGTAACCCTTGCCGACTTCACCGACAACGTTGGCCTTAGGGACGCGGCAATCGTCCAGAATCAGCTCGCAAGTTGAGGAAGCGCGGATTCCCAGCTTGTCCTCTTTCTTCCCGACCTGGAAACCCGCGAACTCGCGTTCGACGAGAAAGGCGGTGATGCCTTTATAGCCCAGCTCCGGGTTCACGTTGGCGAACAGGAGGAAAAAACCGGCTTCGGCCGCGTTGGTGATCCACAATTTGCGTCCCGTGAGGCGATAGCAATCGCCGTCCTCGAGCGCCCGAGTGGCCAGAGCGAACGCATCCGAGCCGGATCCGGCTTCCGAAAGCGCATAGCTCGCCACCGTATCTTTCGCGGCGCGAGGCAGCCAGCGCCGCTTCTGCTCGGCGTCGCCCCAGCGCAGGATCGCGTTGTGGAATAGTGTGTTCTGAACATCCACAATCACCGCGGCCGAGGGATCCACGCGCGACAACTCTTCGATTGCCAGGATGGACTGAAAGAAGGTGCCG
>JAOAPR010000065.1 GCA_025463005.1 Bryobacterales bacterium
TAGGACGTGTAATAGAGACGCGTGGGCATGCCCGCCGCGATCAGCGCCGCGACCTTGGGCAGGTCGAGACCGGTAATTCCGTAGTCCACCGGCGAACGGTATTTCGCCCAGGCTTCCCGCACCAGCACCGACGCATCCTTGGCGCTTTGAGCCGTCTCGAGAAGGAATTGCCGCGAGGGATTAGCGATCGTCTCCTTGGCTGGCACAGAATCGAGGATCTCGCGCTCCTCGTAGAATTTCTCTTGAGTAAATTTGTTGGGATCGTCAAAGACGACCGGAACGTGTCGTCGGCTGCGAACGGCAAGGGATTGCCGCGCGGCAATGTTCACCAGGAAGTTCGGGGGTGCATTGGGAGCCATCGAATCCGCCAGACGGCCAACCCACCCGTACTCCTCGCCACTGTTGGGAGCCGCGGTGTGCCAGTACGCCATCGACGTGAAATGCGAGAACGAAGGGTTTTCGTATCCGCAGCCGTGAACGATGGCTAGCTTGCCGTCCTTATACAAATGTTCGAACCCGGCCATGCCCTGGCTGAACCCGAAGTGATCGTCGATCGGCCGGAGTTCTTTCTTAGGGATGCCGATGTGGGGCCGGTGTTTGTAGTACGCGTCATCGCCGTAGGGAACCAGCGTGTTGAGGCCGTCGTTACCCCCGGACAGCTCGAGCACCACCAGGATTTTTCCGTCGTGCTTGCCTTGGGCGGCGAGCGCCGCGCCAGCCTGTGCGAACAGGGGCAGAGGAAGAGCGCCCGCAGTGACGCCGACGCCATACATGCCGGCCCGCATGAGATCCCGGCGCGTGAGTTTCGAAAACGAAAACTGATTCGGCATGATATGTACTCCTCAATCCAACTGGTACTCTGGCTGGCTCATGATCAGATGCAGGACCAATCGCAACGGGCCCTCTAGATAAGTTTGAGCGACGGCGATGTCGGTGGTTCCGAGATCCTTGTTCAGAAAGGCAATCAGTTTCTGACGCGCTTCGTCGCTGGGCGGGACGGTCATGAAGCGATGAACCAGATAGTCGACCACTTGCGTCGTGTTCGCGAAGTGCTGATCGAGCACCATACCCGACAAATTGATTTGCGCCGTATCGCGCGGTATGGGCTTAACTCTCTGGATGGCCATCTGCGAGCCGCGGAAGCTGCCATACCGCGTATTGAAATCCTCATCGCGATCGGCATTTTTGTTTGACTCGGCACGGTCGCCGGTCTTAGTGTCATCCATCGTCGCGGTGGTGATGTCCATTCCTTGGCGGATGCGTTCGGCGACGCGTCGAACCTCTCCACCACCGGTATAACGGTCCGGCGGCAGGAAACTGATGTCGGGAAAAAGAATGTCGCGGGCAAGATTTCCGCGCTCGAGCAGCAGTCCCGGTGTAATCCAGCTCTGGCCTCCAGCCCATCCCGCTACGGTCGGGGGCGAAAACAGTTGTTGCCCCAGGGCCGCGGTGGCCTGGTTGAAGTCCGGGACGCCGGGAATATTCTTTTGACCGAGTTTCCGGTACGTGCTGACAGCGAGCTGCACGGGGCTCTTGATCTGCGTGCCCACCGAGGCCGGACTGTAGAAGTCGCGCGACAGGAAGATGGTTTCGAGCAGCGGGGTGATCTCGTAATGATTTTGGCGCAGCACCGCGCCCAGTTTTGTCTGAAGCTCGGGCGAGAGCTCCTGCCGGACGAAGTAGCGATAGATTTTGCCCGCGATGTAGTCCGCGGTAGCCGGCTGCTGCATGATGATATCGATTACATCGACGCCGTCCAGGCGGCCCGTGTGTCCCAGGAACGTCTTCTCGCCGTCGTCGTGCTGGTCTTTGTTCACCACGAACTTCAAATCGACGTAGTTCCATCCGGTGAATGCCCGTGCGGCCTCGCGAATATCGGTCTCGGTGTAGTGGCCCACGCCCATGGTGAAGATCTCCATGATTTCGCGGGCGAAATTCTCGTTAGACGCGCCTTTGACATTGACGCCCGCGTCCAGGAATGAAAGCATCGCAGGGTCCTGGGCCACGCCGACCGTGAGATCCCGGAAATTGCCCGTTCCCTGTTTCTGGAACAGTTCTAATTGGCCCAGCAGTTTTCGGTAATCGCGAACCTTGGCTTCGTTGGAGGCGAAATGGCCGTGCCAGAACAAGGCCATTTTTTCCTGGAGCGGCCGCGGGCTGGTCAGCATCCGGTTCGCCCACCAATACGACACGCGATTGGTTTCGAGAACGCTGGCGCGGAGCCAATAGAAGAATTCGTTGACAACGGGCTGGAGGCGGCGGTTGCCGGTGGGTTTGACTTTGATCCCGAGCGCCTCGCCTTTCTCCTTGGCCATGTCGGTCACAGCTGGCCGGGTGGGAGGAAACGGCTCCAGTCCAGGATCGTGAACTCCAGAATGCTCGAACGAAGGTAACTGGCTGGTATCGGTCCCTTCAAAGCGAACCAGGCGGGCGATAGCTTGCGCCGGCGTAAATTTCACCAATGCCTGGATTTCCTCGGGTGTCCCGCCGAATCCGGCCCGCTCGAGCAGATGCGCCGCGAAATCGTAATTCCAATCCGTGCGAGCGATCGGAGCCAGATCGTTTTGCCAGGTCGCGGGCCCGGCGGTTTGGGCCATCGCCGTCAGTGCCCACAGAGCACCTAGAAATGCCAGTCTTCCAAGCATGCTGGGACTCCTTGAGATCGTCTCAAAAGATGTTCCCACGAATGGCCCAGGGATGCCACGGGGCTGCCCCGGGCTACTTCTTCGCAGGGATCTTGACGATCCGGTCGCCCTGGAAAGCGCCGATGTAAATCGAATTGCCGGTCTGAAGCGCGATGGACACGCCGGAAATCAGCGCGCCCTTGCCTTCCGAATCGAAGACAGTCTTCGCCTCCATCTTTGCGGGATCGATCTCCGCCACCTCGAACGCCTGAATGCAAGGCGTACCGCTCCCGGCCGGGCAGTCGCCACGCGCGCCCTTCACGCCCGCGGCGAGCATGGTCCGCTTACTTGTCCAGGAGATGTTGTCAGGCATGAAGTCCAGCTTGACCAGGCCCGTTTCCTTGCCGTCCTTAAGGTCGTATTTGTGGACTTCTTTAGCGGTCCACGCATTGAAGTACATGTATCGTCCGTCGGCGCTCACCAGGACGCCGTTGGGATATCCGGCGCGGGTGCCGGGCAGTTCTGTTTCGCCCTTTCCCGGTGCCCAGCGCGACACGTAACCGCTGGGCTGGCCGCTGAAGTCAGCCCCGCCAGCCTGGGGAGCTTTCCCTTTTGGCGAAGCCCCCGGCGGCGGAGGAGGAGGCTGAAGCGCGGTGGGATGCGTCGCGATGAATCCTCCGTCCGGTTGCGCCGCAACGTCGTTAAAGGCCTGCATCGAGACGACACAACCGTGCCAGGTGAGATTCGACGTTCCTCCGGTTTGCTTCAGCTCAAACATTTCGATGGACTCGCGGCCTCCGTGGTTCACCACGTAGATTTGTACCGCGCCGTTGGTCCGTTTGGACAGCGAGATTCCATGTGGTGCGAGCGCGTCACCGAGGGGACCGGGACACGCGGGATCACCCCAATCCTTGCGAGGCTCTTCGGTGATCGGGATTCTGGTGAAGGTCTTCTTGGCGGGATCGAACAGCATGAGGCCCGCGCCTCCCGCTGCGCCCCGGCCACCGCCCACAAACTGGCTCACGATGAGCGACTTGCCATCCGGCGTCAGCTCCAGATCTTCGGGCGATCGGGTGCCGCAGATGATGTCGATGTCGCCGTGGGTGCCGCAGTCCATCAGAGGGGGTTGCGGCGGGCCGCCCTTCCCCTGCGCGAGCGCGACCGATGCGGCGAACGCGGCGAGCACTATCATCATTACGGCTCTCATGGCAGTTTCTCCGTGTAGGGTTCCATGCGCATCAGCGCTCCGTTGTTCTCGGCGGTCAACAGGTACAGGAAGCCATCGGGACCCTGCCGAACGTCCCGAATGCGATTCTGGAGCTCGCGCAGCATGCCCTCACGGTGGAGCTCTTCCCACTTGTCATTAAAATCAATCCGCTCAAGATGGCCGGAGCGCGGAACCTCACCCTGCCGCATGCCGCCGACGAAGACGTTGTTCTTCCAGTTGGGAAACTTGTCGCCGGTGTAGAAAGTCATGCCGGAAATGGCGATCGCGGGAACCCAGAACACCACAGGCAGTTCCATCCCCTCGCGCCATGGATTCTCCGACACACGCGGTCCGAGATAAAATCGGCCGAAGCTGACCACGGGCCACCCATAGTTCTTGCCCGGCTGCAGAATGTTGATCTCGTCGCCGCCGTTAGGTCCGTCTTCGCATTCCCAGATCGCGCCGGTTTCGGGGTTGACCGCGAGCCCCAGCGCATTGCGATGGCCAAGCGTGTAAATCTCCGGGCGGTAACCCGCGCGGCCGACAAAAGGGTTATCCGGCGGAACTGTTCCGTCGTCGCGCAACCGCAGCACCTTGCCGGCGAGGCTATTCGGATCCTGCGCGCTGCCTGCGGACGGCGGATCTCCGACCCCCACGGTCATATACACCATTCCGTCCCGGCCGAAGACGATCCTCGACGCGTTGCCGCTCTGAATCGCGGAAAAGAGGTCGCGAACGTCCGTGAGAGCGGTGCCGTCCCATCGTCCCCTAGCGAGCGTGATGATCCCGGCATTGTTACCCGACGTGTTAGCGGGGGTTCCGGCGGCACCGGCCGGCTTGTGGTACGTGAAGTAGATCAGTTGGTTCTCGCTGAAGCGCGGATGCAGCGCCAGGTCCATCAGCCCTGCCAGGCCCTGTGCCTGGACTTGTGGGACGCCCGCGACCGGATTCGGATCGAGCACTCCCTTACGCACGATACGCAAGCGCCCGGGACGCTCGGTGATCAGGATGGCGCCGTCTGGAAGAAACGCCATGCTCCAGGGCTGGTTGAGCCCTTTCGTCACGATCAGCCGGATCTGATGCTGGATACCGGTGTCGAGAATGATCGGGCCGTCGGGAAGCGGTGGTGACGGCCAATTGATCCCAGGCGGCGCGGTAGGCGCCTTTGCCACATTTCCTTTCGCGGCAGCCGGTTGTTGTGCGCGGCCCGCTACGGCGACCAGAGCGAATACAGAGGCAACGGCAAACGTCCAGACCGAGTCGCGCGTTTTCATCGATTACTCCCTTAAGATCACCGTTGGCAAGTATAGTCCAAAGTCAGTCGGCCGTGGTTGTGGCGAAGCGCGACAATTAAGAGCGTGATCAATACAACGGCACGTACACGCCGCAGTTTCGTTTCCGGGCTTACGGCAGGAATGGGCCTCCTCTTGGGAGGCTGCACTCGGGCACGTAACGAAACGTCCGCCACGCCCGATTCCGCTCCCGCTGACGTTACCCTGCGGATCGGTCCCGTGCTGGTCGATATCGCCAAGGATCATACCATCAGCACGATCGGCTATAACGGCAGCGTTCCGGGCCCCGTGATCCGGATGCGTGAAGGCGTTCCGGTTACGGTGGATCTGTTTAACGACACCGATGTGCCGGAGCTGGTCCATTGGCACGGCCAGATTATTCCAGCCGACATAGATGGCGCGGCCGAGGAAAAGAGCCTGGTGGTGCCGGCCCACGGGCACTTGCGGTATCGGCTGACTCCGCAGCCGGCCGGAGCGCGTTGGGTGCATTCACACGTCATGGCGATGTCGGATTTGAGCCGCGGAACCTACACCGGCCAGTTTGGATTCGTCTACGTCGAACCCAAGAGCGAGCCCGGTTCCTACGATCAGGAAATCTTTCTGGCGACGCATGAATGGGAGCCCTTCTATACGTCAGCCGAAGAAGAACCGGAACTGGATGCGGAACAGCGCGCCCGAATGGCCGCGCAGAAGAAGGACGAAAAACCGAATGGCTGGGAGATCGGCTACCAGCGCTTCACCATCAACGGCAAGTGTCTCGGTTTCGGCGAGCCTGTTCGCGTAAAGGAAGGCCAACGCGTCCTGTTCCACTTCCTGAATGCGAGTGCCACCGAGAACATCCAACTGGCATTGCCGGGCCACATGTTTCAAGTCGTGGCGCTGGATGGCAATCCGGTGCCGCACCCGCAGGCAGTGGAAGTTCTCGATCTGGGAACAGCCGAGCGGATCGACGCCGTGGTGGAAATGAAGAATCCGGGCGTGTGGATTTTGGGGACCCCTAAGGACGACGATCGCAGGGATGGCATGGGGATCGTGATCGAGTACGCCAACAAGAGCGGCCAGCCTCGCTGGATCAAGCCTTCGAAAAAGGCGTGGGATTACACACTCTTCGGCGATAATCGTCCGGCGCCGGCTCCCGATGAAGTGATTCCAATGGTTTTCGGAAAGATCAACGGCGGAACCGGAAGCTTCAACCAATGGACCGTCAATGGGAAGATCTACGACGAGAAAGCGGAGCCAAAGATCCTGCACAAGGGAAAGCGATATCGGCTGGCCTTTGACAATCAGACCGATGATGCGCATCCCGTTCATCTGCACCGGAACAGCTTTGAGCTGACCAATGTGCACGGCAAGCCGACCGGTGGCATTGTGAAGGACGTCGTTACCGTCAACGGCTTTAGAAAGATCGAAGCGGATTTCACGCCCGCCATGGAGGGATTGAAGCTATTCCATTGTCATCAACAGCTCCACATGGATTATGGATTCAAGCTTCTCTTCAACGTGATGTAAGCCAGCTCCCGGCAAGCATGCCGAAGTGATATGATACGTGGTCACAACGAGCTGGAGTACCAAATGGTTGTGATCATCTGCCTGCGAGCTTTGCTGCTGTTCGCGTTGTTGCTGTTACCTGCACTGAACTTTCCCGCTTTCACATTTCAAGATTTGGGCATAACCAATGCCCGCATGGCGCCGGCCCGTTCTCGTGAGGGCAGCGTGCCTAAGATTCGGCCTGGCGGTCAGGATTTTCCGGAGGCGAATCTTCGCATCGATTCTTCGCTGGTGCTGATCCCGGCGCAGGTCACTACTCGCGCGGGATCGCCCATTGTGGATCTCACTCGGAAGGACTTCCGGATCTATGAAGACGGAACGGAACAGGAGATCGCATACTTCGCTAAGGACGATGCTCCGGTTTCCATCGGCTTGCTGTTGGACTCAAGCGGCAGCATGAGGAACAAGAAGCAGAAATCGTCAGAGGCCGCGGCGGCATTCTTCAGGACTGCCAATTCGGACGATGAGTTTTTCCTGATCGAATTCGACGATCGCCCCAAACTGGCCGTACCGTTTACGGGTGACACGGACCTGCTCTATCGCGAAATCAATCACGCGCGGCCGTACGGCAGGACCTCTCTGTTCGACGCGATTCACATGGCCCTGGGAGTGATGAAGGGAGCCCGCCACGCCCGGAAAGCCCTGGTGATCGTTTCCGATGGCGGCGACAATCGCAGCCGTCATACCTTCACCGCGATCAAGAGCGCTGTGCTCGAAGCCGACGTTCAGCTCTATGCCATGGGGATCTTTGATCCTGAGGGCACCCCGGCGGGCTCACCTGAAGAGTCCAACGGCCCGCAACTTCTGGACCAGCTCGCTGAATTGAGCGGGGGCCGCCATTTCCCGGTTTTCAATCTTGCGACCTTGCCGGAAGTGAGCGCCCGGATCGGGCACCTGCTGCGGAACCAGTATCTACTCGGGTACAACCCCACGAACGCGTCGCGTGACGGACTCTATCGGGGTATTAAGCTCGATGTTGTCGCGCCTGCGGATACCGCCTTGCACGTTCAGTTTCGCAAGGGTTATTACGCGCCGCAGCAATAATGAGTCCGATCAGCTGCGGCGATCTCTCGAAGTCATCAGCTCTTCGATATTGATCAGCTCGGTCGGATAGTTGCCGGTGTAACAGGCGTAACAGTAATCCTGACGATCGTCCTGGACGGCTTCGCGCAAGGACCCGAGCGACAGGTACCCTAGCGAGTCGGCCTCGACGAACCGGCGGATTTCTTCGACGGAGTGATTGGCAGCGATCAGCTCACCCAGGCTCGGCGTATCGACTCCATAGAAGCACGGCGAAACCGTGGGCGGACACGAGATGCGCATGTGGACTTCGCGCGCGCCTGCGCCGCGCACCATCCGGACAATTTTGCGCGAGGTGGTCCCGCGGACCAGGGAATCATCCACCAGGATCACACGCTTGCCTTCGAGCAAATGCCGCACAGGGTTGAGCTTCAGCTTGACGCCGAAGTCGCGGATGGCCTGCGAAGGCTCAATGAAGGTCCGGCCCACGTAGTGATTGCGGATCAGTCCATGCCGGAACGGTATGCCGGATTCAGAGGCATAGCCGATAGCGGCAGCGACGCCCGAATCGGGAACCGGAACCACCACGTCGGCGTCAGCGGGATGCTCGCGCGCCAGCAATCGACCCAGCATCTCGCGCGATTCCTGCACCGGACGACCGAAGACGATCGAATCGGGCCGCGAAAAATACACATGTTCGAAGACGCAATGTGCGTGGTCGCGCACGGGCGCGTAGCGCTCACGCGTCAGCCCCTCGGGTCCCACAATGACCATCTCGCCCGGTTCAACGTCGTTCAAGTACACGGCATTAATCAGGTCGAAGGCGCAGGTTTCGGACGCGAAAACATTGCAGGTTCGGCCGCCGGACATCTCCATCTGGCCGATGGCGAGCGGCCGGAAGCCATGCGGATCGCGCGCGACCAGAATCCGATCCTCGGCTAGAAAGACCAGGGAAAACGCGCCTTCCAGTTGCAGAAGGGCCTCTCGAAGCGCGGCGGGCAGAGTTTTCTCACGCGACCGGGCGACCAAATGCAGAATCACTTCCGTGTCGCTGTTGGCTTGAAAGATGGATCCTTCGCGTTCCAGGTCACGGCGCAGTTCCGCGGCGTTGGTGATGTTGCCGTTGTGGGCTACCGCGATGCGACCCTTGTTGCAGTTCACCGTGAACGGCTGCGCGTTTAGCATCCCGCTATCGCCCGCTGTGGCGTAGCGCGTGTGGCCGATTGCCATTTCGCCGGGCAAACCGCCCAACACTTCAGGAGTAAATAGATCTGCTACTTGGCCGATGCCGCGATGGGTGTGGATTATGCGGCCGTCGCTCGAAGCAATCCCGGCGCTTTCCTGTCCGCGATGTTGCAACGCATACAGGCCCAGGTAGGCAAGGTTCGAGGCTTCAGGATGCCCGTAGATGGCAAACACGCCGCATTCTTCATGAAGTTCGTCGAACATTGACTCCTCACGCTACGGGGACTGGGCTCAACCGATTCTCCAGCGCGTTTTCCCAAACTTCGCGCAAGCGTTCGACGCGGCAATCAATCCAGGTTTCAGGCGGCGTCCCAGGCTCCGTAACAGGCGCGTTACTGATTTGTAATCTCTCTTTCATTGTAACGCCCAGACGAACGCACTCGACCTTGTTTTCACGTGCAATCTTTTCCACCGCCTCAGGCTCACTTGTGGAAATCAGGATTCGGGATGGCCCTTCGTGGAACAGCGCGAATTCCGGGCGCAAGCCGGTATCGAGAGCGATGGAGGCGCCCATGCCTTCCGCGCAAGACTCGGCTAGCGCCACCGCCAGACCGCCATCGCCGACATCGTGCGAGGATTCCGCCAGCCCCTGGGCGATTACCTCGCGAACAGCAGTGTGGACACGTTTTTCGTAGTCCATATCGAGGGCCGGCGGCAATCCCCACATCTCATTTAGCACCACCTTTGCGTATTGGGTGCCGCCGAAACGCGTAGCGTCCACGGAGCCTAACCCGCCCAGCAGCATCACGGTACGGCCCTCGTCTTTGAAAGGAATGGTGACCGGCGGCGCGGTTTTCAGAAGGCCCACGATGCCCATCACGGGCGTCGGCCAAATCGCTTCGCCGAGCGTTTCGTTATACAGGCTCACGTTACCGCCGGTAATGGGCGTTTCGAAATGGCTGCAAGCTTCCGCGATTCCTTCGATCGCTTCCACCAGTTGCGCCATAATCTCCGGCCGCTCGGGATTGCCGAAATTCAGATTGTTAGTCGCCGCTACCGGCAGCGCGCCGACAGCCGACAGGTTGCGGCAGCATTCGGCCACCAGCAAGCGCGCTCCTTCGCGCGGCGAAAGCGAGCAGTAACGGCCGTTCCCATCCACCGACATGGCCACGCTGGTTCCGGTTTCCTTAATGCGCACGATCGCTGCGTCGCCACCCGGACCCTGCAGCGTGTTGGTGCGCACGGACTGGTCATACTGTTGCCAGATCCAGCGCTTGGAACACAGGTCGCCCGAGGCCAGCAACGCCAGGAGATCGGCATTCAAATCGCGGCTGCGCGGAAACTCCGGCGCTTCCATCGGCGCGTCGCGATACGGCGCCATGCCGTGCGGCCGGTCATACAGCGGGGCTTCGTCGGCGAGCTCGCGGTTGGGAATCTCCGCGACCACCACGCCATGGTTTTTCACGCGCAGCTTCCCGTCGCCGGTCACTTCCCCGATGGTTACCGCGTCCAAACCCCACTTGTGGAAGACTGCGAACACTTCTTCCTCACGACCTTTTTCGGCCACCAGCAGCATGCGTTCCTGGGATTCGGACAGCATGATCTCGTACGGCGTCATGCCGGATTCCCGCTGCGGCACGCGCGCCAGGTCGATCTCGACTCCGGTTCCCGCGCGGCTCCCCATTTCGCAGGTCGAGCAGGTCAGGCCCGCCGCGCCCATATCCTGGATGCCGACCACCGCGCCCGTGTGCATCGCCTCCAGGCAGGCTTCCAGCAGGAGCTTTTCCATAAACGGATCGCCCACCTGCACGTTAGGGCGCTTCTGCTTCGATTCTTCGGTGAATTCGGCCGAGGCCATGGATGCGCCGTGAATCCCGTCGCGGCCGGTCTTGGCGCCCACGTAGATCACCGGGTTGCCGATTCCGGATGCACGGCCGAAGAAGATTTCGTCGTGGCGAAATACTCCCAGGGCGAACACGTTCACGAGCGGATTGCCGTTGTAACATCGCTCGAAGACAGTTTCGCCACCGATCGTCGGCACGCCGAAACAGTTGCCATAGTGCGCGATGCCTTCGACCACGCCTTCCAGGATCCGCCGGTTGCGATCACCTGACTTAGGATCGTCCAAAGGGCCGAACCTTATGGCGTCCAAAACGGCAATAGGCCGCGCGCCCATGGAGAAGATGTCGCGCAGGATGCCACCGACGCCCGTGGCCGCGCCCTGGAACGGCTCGATGAAGCTGGGGTGATTGTGCGATTCGATCTTGAACGCGATCGCATACCCTTGTCCGATATCGATGATCCCGGCGTTTTCTCCGGGGCCCACCAGAACGCGATTGCTTCGCGTGGGCAGTTTCTTCAAGTGCAGGCGCGAGCTTTTATAGGAGCAGTGTTCGCTCCACATCACCGTGAAGATGCCGGTCTCGGTTTGATTCGGCTCGCGTCCGAGAATCGCCTGGACTTTCGCGAGTTCGGAGGGAGCTAGGTCGCTCATGCGTGTGCTGCTACCATCGACCGGACCATGGATTCCAGAATGATCCGCCCATCGGTTGAACCGAGCAGCGGATCGGAAGCCCGCTCCGGATGCGGCATCATCCCCATCACGTTGCGGCCCTCGCTGCAAATGCCGGCGATGTCGCGTAGCGAGCCGTTGGGGTTATCGAGATAGCGGGCAACCACGCGATCCTCCGCCTTGAGCGCATCGAGGGTGCGCGGGTCGGCGAAGTAGCATCCCTCGCCGTGGGCGACCGGCACCTTAATCAGTTGTCCCGGATTGGCCGCGCAGGTGAACGGTGTATTGGTGGTTTCCAGGCGAATGGTGACGGGACGACACACGAACCGTAGATTGCGGTTGCGCAGCAGCGCCCCGGGGAGCAGGCCGCTCTCCACCAGGATCTGAAATCCATTACAGATGCCGAGAACCAGCCCGCCATCCTGGGCGAATTTCTTCACCGCACCCATGACGGGCGAAAACTTCGCAATGGCGCCGCAGCGCAGGTAATCTCCGTAGGAGAATCCGCCCGGCAGAATCACCGCATCGGCGTTGCCGAGCGAAGTGGAATCGTGCCAGATGAATTCGGCCCGATGGCCGAGATTGCCTGAAACCGCGTACCACGCGTCGTGATCGCAATTGCTTCCCGGAAACACGACGACGCCGAATCGCATAGGGGAAACTTCAGTTTAACATGATCGACACGCTGTCCGGGCTGTGGTAAGTTCAAGAAGTCTCACCGCGCGCGCCCGTAGCTCAGTTGGATAGAGCGTCTGGCTACGAACCAGAAGGTCGCATGTTCGAGTCATGCCGGGCGCACCACAAAAGAAACGATTTATAGATCAGGCGACCCTCTCGAGCATAGGTCTGCATCGTGAAGGATACCCGAGAGTGGCCGAGTAATTCAGTGATATAGCGCGGACTCACGCCCTGCGCCAGCAATAATGTCGCGGCGCTGAGGCGCGGGTCATGGAACCGGATCGGCGGGAACGCCAGTTGCGGCAGCTTCTCGCCTTCCTGGTCGCGTAATGGCTAGTAAGTCCTGTTTCTTGCCATCGCGACCCTGCCCATCGTCGACTGAGATCTTGATTGCCTCGTGCCGCGCCAGGGATGTCACGCAAACTGTTGGAAGCTGAATCGTTCTGCGGCTGGTGGCAGACTCCGGTTCGACTCGGACTAGTTTCTTGTCGACGCGTTACAACGCTCCTCGCACGCTGCTTTAGAAGCATAGCGCTTTGACGGTTGTGTTAACAGAACATGCATCGGTTCGTGTCCTAGCTGAGGAGCCAAAAACAACTCTCTGGTCCCGCGGAAGCCTGCACCAAGTCAGGCCAGATCGTGACTCTTTGGAACACTCTGTAAATTCTGTACGCGCTATTCAACGATAGGGGCCCTGCCTGGGGCCTTGACACGTAACTCAGAAGGGCATATGCTTCTCCCCAATTGGACGCCTTCCGGGGGAACGGAATGGTGTCTTTCTCCGGTGATGCTTGGGTGACAGATCTTAATTCAATCTTGATTTAAATCTCGGCAGGGAGGCTTACGTGCGCTTTCTTTCGGTTACATTTTGTTTGCTTGCTACCACGTTCGCTGCGTTCGCTCAGAGCGACCGCGGCACGATTACGGGGACAATTTCGGATCCTGCTGGCGCGGTGATTGCCAGCGCGGCGATTGAAGCCAGAAACGTCGCTACGGGCAGCGTTTCCTCAGTCGCGAGTTCCGCGACCGGCAACTACACCATTTCACAATTGCCGGCTGGTGCCTATCAGTTGACTATCACGGTGCCGGGCTTCAAGAAGTTCGTGCGGACTGGTTTGGTGGTGGAGGTGGCCGCCACTCTTCGCATCGACGCGATGCTTGAGGTCGGATCGGCCGCTGAAAGCGTGACCGTCACAGAATCAACGCCTCTGCTCAAGACCGAAGGCGGCGATGTGAGCCACAACGTCTCGACTGAAGCCATGGATAACCTTCCTATTCTCACGCTCCAAGTGGCTGCTGGCATCGGAACCGCGAACAGCTTGGGCAATATCCGGAACCCGCTGGCTGCGGTCGGACTGCTGCCAGGCTCGCGGATGACCACGGATTCAGTCATGCGCATTAATGGGATGCCTTCCAACTCACAATCCATCAACATCGAAGGCCAGGACGCTACGAACGGTTTCTTTA
Organism: Bryobacterales bacterium; assembly: GCA_025463005.1. Lineage (GTDB taxonomy): Bacteria > Acidobacteriota > Terriglobia > Bryobacterales > Bryobacteraceae > Palsa-187. The sequence goes on from JAOAPR010000065.1 coordinate 13,534, forward strand.
AGCAGCAAAACCAGATCAGCCAAGCCGGCATGGACGCGATCCAGGAGGTAGCCATCCAAACCAGCAATTTCGCCGCCGAGTATGGGCAGGCGGGTGGAGGGTACTTCAACTACACCATGAAATCCGGCACCAACCAGCTTCACGCAAGCGCGTACGACTATTTCGTGAACGAAGCCCTAAACGCCGGAGCGCCATTTACCGACGCCGGCACCGGCCTCGGCACGAACAACCAAGGCAAGGTCGGGCAGCACGTCCGGAACCCATTGCGGCAGAATGATTATGGCTTCACGGTGGGTGGCCCGATCCGGATTCCCAAGGTCTACGACGGTCACGACAAGAGTTTCTTTTTCTTTAACTTTGAGCAGTTCCGCCAATCCGCGAACATCAGCAACACGATTGGCATCGTGCCCACCGCAGCGCAACGCACCGGGGATTTCGGCGCAGCCCTCGACCTCAACCGGTGCGGCGGGCCCGATCCAGCCGGCCAACTGGTTTGCTTCAATGAAGTATTCGACCCTTCCACGCAACGAGTCGTAGCCGGCAGCCCCGTGCGCGACCCGTTCGTGGGCAACAAGATTCCGCTGACCTCGATGGATCCTACGGCGGCGATTATTCAGGCCATGATTCCGCAGCCCAACGCTGTGGGGAGTGTATTCAACTACACCGCGCCTGCCTACTCGAATTACCGGCATACTACGATCCCGTCGGTGAAGATCGATCACAGCCTGAACGACAGAATGAAGCTGTCCGGATACTATTCGGCGACCAAAACCTTCTCGCCCCAGAACAACGGCTTCCCCCAACCGTTTACCGCGACTCAACCCCAGAATGCTTTATCGCACACCGTGCGCCTTAACTGGGACTATACCGCTACGCCGACATTGCTGATCCATTTGGGGGCGGGAATTCTTCGCACGTCCAATCCTCAGGACGCGCCCCAGTTCGATCAGGCAACCAATAAGTTGTTTCCGCAGGGCCTTCCCTTTGCTGCGCCTTACTTCCCTTACTTAGCGGGCATGTCGAGCACGCTGGGAGGCGGCTGGAACGGGGGCGGCGGATACCCTGTGACGAATACCAGTGTAGCGTTCACTCTCACGCCGGAAGCGCACGATACCAAGCCCACCTTTAACGCCAACGCAACCTGGGTCAAGGCAAACCATACTTTCAAGCTGGGCGCATCGGCGGTGTACGAAGGAATACAAAGCGTGAACGCCAGCCGCGCTAATGGACAATTCGGGTTCGCGCAACAACAGACCAGCGATCCCTGGCAATTCGGCCAGCCTTTTTCGAATTCGGCCAGCAGCGGATTTGGATACGCCAGCTTCTTCCTCGGCGACGCCACGAACGTCGCGCTGGCGCAGGTGGCGCGTCCGCGCCTGGGAACGCACGCCTATGGACTGTATATCCAGGACAACTGGAAGATCACTCGCAAACTGACCTTCGATTACGGACTGCGCTGGGATTACGCGATCCTCTGGAAGGAACAATATGGCCGCATGCAGAGCGCAGCATTCGACCAACCTAATGTGTTGATCGGTGGACGGAAGGGCACGGTGCAATATGAGGCCACGTGCAATTGCAACTTCTCTTCTGCCTATCCGTATGCCATCGGACCGCACTTGGGAGTCGCCTATCAAGTCACGCCCAAGACTGTGTTCCGCGGGGGCGCCGCCATCTCCTACGGATCCATTTCCGATCAGGCCGGGCTCAACAGTAGTGCCGGGGACTTCTACAATGTGAACTCGCCCGCCTATGGAGCTCCCGGGGGTCTCATGAAAGACGGGAACCCCTACGCGCCGGGCAACCGGTTTGGGAATACGCCCGTCGCTTGGCCTGATTTTCGTCCCTTGTTTCCGTTTCCGGCCGCACCCGGGGTGATCCCTCCGTCGTCGCCATTCGTCTCCATCGCGCCCAACGCGGGACGGCTGCCGCGAATCTTCCAATGGAGCGTGGGCTTCCAGCGTGAAATCATGCGTGACCTGGCCGTGGATGTGTCTTATGTGGGGAATCGCAGTGCCTGGTTTGTAGCGCCGCTGCTCGCGCCACTGAACTACAACGCGCTTACGCCCGAGGGTTTGAAGTCGCGGTACGGGATCGATGTGACCAATCGGACCGACGCGGCTCTGCTCAACACGCCCATCAATTCGCCCTCGGTCACCGCCCGCTTCCCCTGGCTGGCGAATCCCAACAGCGTCTACCCGGGATTCCCCGCAACTCAGCCCTTGAAGCAGGCGCTGCGAGACTACCCGCAATGGAACGGCATTCCACCTTTCCTGGGGCCTCCCAACGGAAACACTTGGTACGACTCACTTCAGATCAAAGCGACCAAGCGCCTTTCGCACGGCCTGAATGTGCAGTTGGCCTATGCCTGGCAGAAGGAGCTGACCAATGGCACCAACTCCAACACATCCTACGTCACGCCGTCGGCGCCGCTGATCAATGACGTATATAACAAAGCGCTGGACAAGCAGATCTCCGGTTTCAGCCAGCCACAGACTCTGACCATTTCGTTCAACTACACGACACCTAAATTACGGTCCGATCGAAGCGCGTTCAAGGCGCTGTCTTGGACGGCGCGCGACTGGACGGTCGGCGGAGTCATGAGCTATCGAAGTGGCCAGATTCTGGGAACACCGTCCTCAGCCAACAACCTTCTCGATAATCTGGCGCGCGGACCGTCCAACAACCCAGCTATCTGGGGCGGGGGCTACACGTTCATGAACCGGGTGCCTGGCCAGCCTCTCTTCCTGGTGGATCCCAACTCCAAGTTCGATCCGACCAAGCAGCTGGTGCTCAATCCGGCGGCATGGACGGAACCGCCGTACGGCACCTTTGGGGCTTCGGCGCCTTACTTTAATGACTACCGCTGGCAGCGGCAGCCCTCCGAGAGCATCGCCTTTGGACGAATGTTCCCGATTGGGGCAGAGGGAAAGTACCGCTTCCAGATCCGGGTAGAATTCCAGAACGTCTTGAATCGCCTGTACTACACGTTGCCCACTGGCTCAGGTGGTACGTTCACCACCGTGCCCACCGGACGCGCGAACAGCTTGAGCGGCAGCAGCGGCCTTCTGTCTTCCGGCTTCGGATATGTGAACTGGGTGAACGGGGGCGGGTACAACAGCCTCGGCACGGGGCCTGCACCGCGAGCCGGCCAGCTCGTGGCGCGATTCCAGTTCTAATTTCGCGGTTATACTGACGAGGGCATGCCTAGACGATCAGCTGCCCTCCGCCAATCAAAGGCGGCGGAAGTAACTCGGGTCGAGGCAAATCCCGCAGAGGTTCAAACGGGGACGCCGTACCTGGTCCCCTGCCTGTTGCTGTTTGCGGGCAGTGGATGCGCAGCGCTCATCTACGAGATCGTATGGTTTCAGTTGCTGGAGCTGGTGATCGGCTCGTCAGGCATCTCGCTGGGATTGCTGCTCGCAGCCTACATGGGTGGTCTGTGCTTGGGAAGTGCGCTGCTTGCCCGGCTGGTCTCGCGCGTCTACCACCCGCTACGGGTGTACGCGTTTCTGGAACTCGGGATCGCGCTATTCGGCATTGCCGCGCTGTTCCTCACTCCTGTGGTCGGGCGCGCTTACATTTCAGGACCGGTTTCGGGAACGGCCGGATTGGTCCTGCGAGGCGTCGTGGCGGCCGTTTGCCTGCTCCCGCCCACGTTCCTGATGGGCGCCTCGCTCCCGGCCATGTCCCGCTGGGTCGAAACTACGCCGAAGGGAATCTCCTGGCTAGGGTACCTTTATAGCGCCAATGTGGCGGGCGCAGTGACCGGCTGCCTGCTGGCTGGTTTTTACTTACTCCGCTTCTACGATTTGGGCGTCGCGACATACGTCGCCGCCGCAATCAATGTGACAGTTGCAGGGCTGGCGTGGGCGCTAGCGACCCGCGCTTCGCAACAACCAGCGGGCGGCACGGAGGTTTCCGGCGGCATTTTCAATGGCGTCCAGCACGCACCGGGAGCTCCGCTGGTCTTTGTTGCGGTCGGGCTTTCGGGCCTGACAGCTCTGGGCGCCGAAGTCGTCTGGACGCGGCTGCTTTCTTTGCTGCTGGGCGGGACGGTCTACACGTTCTCAATCATTCTCGCGGTATTCCTGCTGGGCTTATGGGCCGGCAGCAGCGCGGGGTCGTTTATGGCGCGACGGCTGGCAGAACCGCGATTGGCGCTGGCCGCCTGCCAGATTCTGCTGGCCGCCGCTATTGCGTGGACTGCCTTTACGCTGGCCTCCGTTCTGCCCTATTGGCCGGTGGACCCGTTGCTTTCGCTCAGCCCCTGGTTTAACTTCGATCTCGACCTGACACGCTGTCTCCGTGCGATTCTTCCAGCCACGCTGCTGTGGGGCGCCAGTTTCCCTTTGGCTCTAGCTAGCGCGGCCGCCGAAGGCGAAGATCCGGCTCGCCTCTCCGGCTCGATCTACGCGGTCAATACCGCCGGCTCCATTGCGGGTGCGCTGTTATTTAGCCTGGTTTTGATCCCCGGGTGGGGGACGCGAGTGTCGCAAGAGGTATTGATCTGGATGGCCGCGATAGGCGGGCTGATGGCTTTCGCCGCGGCGATCGGCGGACGCAATCGCACACCGGTGTGGATGGTCGGAGGGGCCGCGGCGGCCATAATTCTGCTGACCTGGGGATTGACCACGACCGTTTCCGATTTGCCCTGGCAGGCGATGGCTTACGGCCGGCGCGTGGCGCCCATTCTTCGCGGCTTGAGTGTGGCCAGCGACAAGCTGGCACGGCCGCTGTTTGTGGGCGAGGGAATTAATTCCTCGGTCGTAATCACGCAGCGGGGAGAGCAGCGATTCTTCTACGTGAGTGGAAAGGCGGAGGCCTCGTCGGCACCCGTTGACATGCGCCTCCAGCGCATGATGGCGCATGTGCCGGCGCTGCTCCACCCGTCACTTCCCGACGGACCGCGTTCCGTGCTGGTGGTGGGGTTTGGCGCCGGTGTCACTGCCGGGTCCTTTGTCCCCTACCCGGAGGTAGGGAACATTGTGGTCTGCGAATTGGAATCCCTCATTCCGCCTGCTTCCGATGAGTTTTTTGGAAAGGAGAACAACAACGTTCTGCGGGACCGCCGCACTCGTATCGTTTACGATGACGCCCGCCACTACATCGCGACGACTCCCGAAAAGTTCGACATCATCACTACCGACCCCATCCATCCGTGGGTGAAAGGAACGTCCACGTTGTACTCGAAGGAATACTATGAGCTGGCGAGGAGCCACCTGAATCCGGGCGGCATCGTGGCGCAGTGGCTGCCGATTTACGAGAGCGACGAGGAGACAGTGAAAACCGAGCTGGCCACCTTCTTCAGTGTTTTTCCGGATGCCACTGTGTGGAGCAATTATTTGCAAGACGAGGGATACGACCTGGTTTTGGTCGGGCGCAAGGATTCTTCCCTGGTGGATATAGACGCACTCCAGCAGCGTTTAGATCGACCCGCCTACCGTGGCGTGGCAGCCTCTCTCGCCGAGGTCGATTTTCATTCCGCCGTGGAATTGTTGGCTTCCTATACGGGGCGGGCATCGGACCTCGCGCCGATGCTGGCGGGCACTCCCATCAATAACGATTTGAATCTCCGTCTGCAATACCTGGCGGGATTAGGGCTGAACTCCCTTCGATCGCCGGAAATTTACGGCAATCTTCTGACCTACCGCAAGTTTCCGGATGATCTTTTGACCGGCAAGGGTGACCGTATCGACAGTTTGCGCAGCCGGTTGGGCCAAGAGCACCGGACGTTTTAGGCGGGATGATCGGAGATGAACGATGTTGATCAAGTACAGCGTGTCGCTCATGGTCTGCTGGCTGCCTCTCAGCGGGGCGGCCCAAGTCATCTGCGTACTTGGATCCGGCGCGTCTTCCTACAAGGCTTCCGCCGATCAACGTCCCTCGGCTGACGCCATGCAACTCGTCGCCCGCGCTAATGCGGCGGCAAAGACCATATGTGTGTCCAATTGTCCGGAAGTGGTGGTCTTCCGCAATACCACCGCGTCCAATCTAATGTTGATCGCGGACGCCGGGCGGGCCAAACTCGTTTACGCGCCGATGGTCTTCGCGGCCGTGCACGACCGCTACGGCGACGCTGGAATCGTGGCCCTTGTAGCCCACGCACTCGGTCACGCCTTGGACGATGGGATCGGGGCCGCGTGGATCGACAAAGCCTGGACTACCGAATTGCGCGCGGATTCCTGGGCGGGCTGCACTCTGGCGAGGAGCAGCCTGAGCTCGGCCGAGGTGCAAGCAGCATTGGGGGCGTTGGCGGATTATCCATCGCCCTCTCACCCGAAGTGGAACTTTCGGCTGCAGGCCATCGGCGCCGGATACACGCACTGTGGAGGAGCAGGCTCTAAACTCGGCGCACCGAAGTGACGGGGGTCCAGTTTGCGACTTAGCCCAAATCTCGGTCTGACGGTCATTACAAGACTCATGGGCACCCTGACTCGGGCAACTCGTTCATTGGTCCTTGGAAAGGCCGCTCGGCGAAGCCGCTCTACTTTCTTGAACAACCGCCAAACCTTTGATGATTGTCTGCACGGCTGCTTCCTCGCCGATCGTGGAGTTAATCATAAGGTGGAAGAAATGCCTGGCTGGAAAATTGACCCCGAAGTGCTGCTTGATGAACGCGGCTCGGTCGCGGTCCACACTCTCGGCAAGCTCGATGGCTTCCTCCTGGCTCTTTCGCTGCGATTGCAGTCGGCGCACTTTTTCTTCAAATGGCGCGTAGATGAACACATGGAAGGTATCCGGGCGATCGCGCAGATCGTAAGCCGAGCCGCGTCCGACGATCACCGCATTACCTTCGGCGGCTGCCTTTCTGATCAGTTGTTCGGCCACCTTGCGGATGCCTTCTGCATCCGCTATTTTCATCCGGGGCGCATTCACGTTTCCTTCGAAGCTGCCGTGCAAGAAGGCCTTGAGAAGACGGTAGTGGAACGGGTCAATTTGTTCTTCATGGCGTTCCACGTGACGCCGGTCACACTCCAGCCATCGGGCGATCTCGTCCGTCAGCAGCTGATCCCACAATTTCCAGCCGAGCTTTGCCGCAACTTTCTGGGCGATGGCGGCGCCCCCGCTTCCGTACTCACGCTCGATGGTCAGCACTCTTATCATGACGCCTCTTCATTATTCCGCTACACTTATTCCGCCACCACCGCTCGCGCGCGTGGGTCGTTCTTTCGAACCACAAACGAGAGCAAGAACATGAGACTCGCGGCAATCGCCAGCAGCATGTAGGTGTCGATATAGGCAAGTGTCTGCGATTGAATCAGGAGGGACTGGTAAGAGCGCGCGTAGGCTTGTACCTGCGCGTCGGGTGCACTCGCTCCCGCTTGATTCAACTGCGCGGCAAGTCCACTCAATTGATTGCGGAAGACCGGTTCATACAGGTTGGTATGCGCGGAGAGCATGGATTGATGAACCTGGGCTCGCCGCGCCAGCAGCGTCGTGACCATGGAAGTTCCCACGCTGCTTCCAATATTCCGCATGAAATTCACCAGTCCGGAAACGCTATTCCCTTTTTCCGCCGGAATCCCGCTATAAGCGGAGAGCGAAATAGGCACGAACAGAAACCCCAGGCCAAACGCTTGCGCTATTCTAAGCCGGCTTGCTGCTCCAAAGCTAATGAGCAAGTTTAGCCGCTGGGCAGAATAATACATTCCAAACGCCAGGCACACCCAGCCAAAGGCCATGATGTACTTCGCCGGAACTTTGGTGGTGAGCTGGCCAACGATGGGCATCTCGAACAGGATAATTATACTGGCCCCAGAAAGAACCAGGCCGGCGGCCTCAGCCGTGTACCCCATAAGCGTTTGAAGAAACAAAGGCATCATCACCAGGCTGCTGAACAGGAGAACGCCCAGGGCGAACATCATGAGGCTTGACACGGCGAAGCTAACGCTCTTGAACATGCGGACATCCACAACCGGCGCCTGCTGGCGCCACTCCCAGATAACCAGCGAAATGAAGCAGACGATCGAGATTACAGCGAGCGTAACGATGAAATTGGAGCCAAACCAATCGTCTTCCTGGCCTTTATCCAGAAGGATCTGCAGCGCCCCAACCGCAAGGATGAGCAGTGCAATTCCGATGTAATCGACGCGGATGCCCGCTCCCTTGCGGGCGCTCAGGTAAGGCGGGTCCTCCACCAATCGGTACACCAGCAACAGGGTCAACAGACCCACAGGGAGGTTGATATAAAAAATCCAGCGCCAGGAGTAATTGTCGGTCAGCCAGCCGCCCAGCGTCGGGCCGATCGTTGGCGCCATGATCGCGGTAATCCCGTAGAGAGCGAAAGCCAGCCCGCGTTTCTCCGGCGGGAACGTGTCCGCCAAAATGGCCTGCGCCATGGGCTGAAGCCCGCCGCCGCCGGCACCTTGTATCACTCGGAAAACGACCAGCATCCCGAGGCTGGGTGCGATGCCGCACAGCAGGGAGGTAACGGTGAACAGAAGGATGCACAGCAGAAAAAACCGTTTGCGGCCAAAGGTAGTCGCCAGCCATCCGCTGATCGGAAGAACGATGGCATTCGAAACAAGATACGAAGTAAGCACCCACGTGCTCTCATCGTTGCTGGCCCCCAGGTCCCCCGCCAAATGCGGTAAAGCTACATTGGCGATGCTGGTGTCCAGCACCTCCATGAACGCGGCCATTGCGACTACTACCGCAATTGTCCAGGGATTGAATTTTGGTTTCCAAGCCTCTGCCGCATCAGCCATGGTGCTTTCCTACTCGAGATAGACTTTCGGGTCCACTGACATGCCCGGGCGCAGCTTGTGGTCGCTGTTCTGTCCCGCGTCGAGATTAATCCGAACAGGAATGCGCTGCACCACTTTCACGTAATTGCCGGTGGCGTTCTCCGGCGGCAGCACGCTGAATCTCGAACCGCTGGCTCCGCCGACGGCCACGACCTTTCCGGTGTACTCTCGCTTGTACGCATCCACGGCGACCTGGGCGTTCTGGCCCGGCTTCATCCGGCTCAGCTGGGTTTCCTTGAAATTGGCGATCACCCAAATGTCGTCGAGAGGCACCAACGCCATCAACTGCTGCCCCGGAGAAATGTTGTGCCCAAGTTCGACGGTCTTCTTCCCGATAATTCCGCCTACCGGCGCCACGATCGTGCAGTAACTGAGGTTCAGTTTCGCTTGCTCGACCAGAGCTTTCCTTTGAGCGACTTGAGCTAAAGCGGATTTTGCGCGAGCTTCGCTGACCGCCACTTGCCTCGGCGCGGTCAGCGCCGAATCAATCGAGGCCTCGGCCTGCGTGATTCGCTGGTTCGCCTGTTCCACCGCACTCTGTGCCACGACGATGTTTTGCTCCGCCTCACCGACCCCGGCCCTGCGAGCGTCGAGCGCGGCTTGCGCCGCCGCAGCGTTCGAAACTGCCGTCTCGTACTGCTGCCGCGGAATTTCGTTTTTATCGACCAGTAGTTTGTATCGCGCCACGTCGTCACTGGCTTTTTTGTAGTTGGCTTCGGCTTCCCGAACCTGGGCTTGCGCGGATTCGAGCCGCGCCCGTGTAGCCGTTAACTGACGCTGCGCGCCCTCGACAAATGCGCTCGCATCGACCCGGGACGAGTTAGCCGTCTTCAACTGACTGGCGGTGTTGGTGGCGGTGATCGGGATCTCGATGCGCGAGCTTCCGAGCGCCGCTTCGGCGTCTCCCAAGTCCGCTTGCGCCTTCGCGAGCGCGACTTCGAAATCCCGGGGATCGAGCCTTACCAGAACGTCCCCGGCATTGACGTATTGCTCATCTTGGACCAGCACGTCACTTACGTTACCGGCAATCCTGCCGCTGACAGCAATGATGTGGCCGTCGATCTGGGCGTCATCGGTGGTTTCATAGGTGTTCAAATACTTCCAGACGTAATAGCCTCCCACGGCCAGAACAACCACCGCTGCAGCGATCACCAGATAGCGCGCCACCCTGCGCCTTTTGCGCGGAACAATTTTGTCTTTTTCGGGCTTGCCGTTCTCGGGTTCGGCCATGGTCACTTCACCTCCAGGAACTGTTGGATTCCCTGTTCGGTGCCGCCCAAGGCACGCGCCAGGCCTACCTTCGCTACGTTGTGGGCAAAAAGCGCGGAGATCAGTGTGTCATTTGCGGCCGCGACCGACTCTTGCGCCTGCACGACCTCGATATTGTCCGTTACGCCGGCCGAAAACCTGTCGCGCGCCTGGACCAACGTCTGATTGGCGAGATCGAGATTGTCCCGCGCAACCGCCACCTGGTCGGCCGCCGAGCCGATGTCCAGAAAAGCCGAGCGGACCTGGTAATCGATCTGTCCGCCCAAGTCCGCCAGTTCATCCTGGCGCTGCTTCAGCGCGGCCCTCGCCTGGATGATATCCCCGGCGATTCGCCCGCCGTCAAAGATCGTGATCCTGGCCGAGGCCACGAATGAGAATGTGCCATGAGATTTGCCGAGGGTCGGTCCGACGTCTCCGTAGTCCGCGGTGACGTCCGCGATGGGATAACGTTCGCCGCGCGCGGCTTTGACAGTTTCCTCGGCAGCGCGCACGCGCGCTTTATAGCTCTGATAGTCGGGACGCTGCTGAATCGCAGCCTGCAAAGCCTGATCCTGGGTCATGGCGGCGAGCGGCGCGAAGGGCGCCGTCTCCGAGATATTGAAGACCTGACCGGGAGGTAACCCGATCACACGACCGAGCGTGAGTTTGTCCTTCTCGAACTGATTCCGCTGAGCGAGAAGCCGCTGTTGCTGCTGTTTAAGCTCCACTTGGGATCGCAGAACATCGATGCCGGCGGCGGTTCCTGCGTTCTGCTGGTCCACGGCTCGATCGTAGAGCGCCTGAGAAGTCTCCACCTGTGAGCGAATGGCATCCACTCGAGAAGCGTCGGCGATGATCTGAAGATAGCCATTCGCCGTAGCTTGAACGACGAGGTCGCGCGCATCCAACACGGAGAGCTGGGCGGCGCGCTGGCTCTCCTGAGCCGACTTATAATTCTTTCGCGCATTATAGTCGAAGGCTGTCCATGAAGCGTAGGCACGTATGTCGGTGTAATGAAACGGACCGACAACGGTGGGAATGGAGACTCCTGGAATCTGGAAATTCAATCCAATCGTGTTCAAGCTGATTTGTTGGACGGTCTCGGCAGCTTTGGCATTCAATTGAGGCATCAGAGCGCTCAGGGCACGGAGACGCTCACCCCGGGCGTTGTCTTTCGCCGCGTCGCTAACCAACAATCCCAAATTCGCCTTCAGACCACGATCGATCGCCTCGCGCAGCGTGAGCGCCAAAGGCGTGGACGACGGGGCGCCGGTTGGAACGCTGCCCTGGAACTGGTTCTGCTGGGCAAGTACCACACAAGCAGCCAGAAGTCCAAAGACGAAGCGTCCTATTGTGAATCGCATTCGGAGTATCTCCTTAGCTCTTGCTCCATCGTGCTGGATCGTTGATCGAGGTGTTTTTTGGTGTAATCGTGATGAAATGCCTCACTGTCACGCCCTCGCCGGAACCCGGACTGACGTGAAACATATTCATCCCCTTATTGATGCGCGACTAGGTTTGGGATACCAAGATCGATTCCCGGCTCCTCATACCCCACGAGTTCGAGGGAAGCTCCCACGGGTAACCAACAGAAAGAAGCCGTTCAGGCCGAATGCAAACGCTGGCCAAATAATGTGCGGGACGGGAACTCATCTGCATTGAACGTCTGACCGCCGCTACATTGCCGGTCATGTAGCTATTAAAACATGGCCCAATCTAAGAGGCTGGCGGAATCACAACCCAGTGACCGCGCTCATTCCGAGAAGGATGGCTGGCGATAAGGAACCGAGAAACGTGTCATTCACTTCCGAACCGCGCTGCTACTTCGTCGGTGAATACCGAGCGAGTTTAGACCCGTCCGGCGGAGGAACCGCACCTTTAAGGTCGCCTTGTTATTCACTTCGTGCCCGTAGAGCCTCCGGTCCTTACTGCCGTCTTTGCTCACAACTCTCCCGTCCGCGCAGTGACCACATAGCGACGGCCGTGTCGTGATCGCGCCCAAAGGCAAGTCGCGGAATGCCTAGAACACTGCTATTCCAAGCGTCGCCGCCAAGGCGAGAAACGTGCTGACTACTGACCAGGCGATGAACGGGAAGCTGGAACCAGGAGAGGAGTTGTCTGCGCCGGAGTCACGATCGCCGTCCTCCGATGCGCCGGTCCCAGCGCGCAACAAACGAAGGGTGTTGGGATGGATTGCGTTGCTACTTGTCTGCGCCGGGACTGTTTCCTTCGTAATGGCCAAGCGTGACGACGCCCGCAAAAAAGCGCAGCTCTCATCGCCTAAGTCGATCCCTTCCGTCGCGATCACGGCGGCCACAGCGCAGAAGGGCAACATTGGTGTTTACCTGGACGCCATTGGCACGGTTACGCCTGTTTACACGTCGTCAATTACCCCTCAGGCAAACGGAATCGTGACCGCCGTGAGCTACACGGAAGGTCAAATGGTCCAGAAAGGCGATCCACTGATTGAAATCGATCCACGCCCTTACCAGGCTCAGTTGGCGGAAGCGCAAGGCACACTCGAGCACGACACTAACGTGCTGGCGCAGGCCCGGATGGACCTCGAACGATTCCGCGCAGCTTGGGCCCGCAATGCGATCCCGAAGCAAACGCTTGATGACCAGGAAAAATTGGTGCTCCAGCTTCAAGGCACGGTTAAGTTCGACGTAGGCGCCGTAGCTTTCGCCGAGATACAGCTCGGCTACTGTCACATCACTGCGCCAATCCCCGGTCGCGTGGGACTGCGGCTGGTGGACCCGGGCAACGTGGTTCAGGCCAATCAGACCAGCGCAACGACTTCAGCACTCGTAATCATCACGCAAATCCAACCGATCACCGTCATTTTTACGATCGCGGAAGACAGCATCGATGCCGTGCAGGCGCAGATACGCAAGGGAGCCGTTTTGCCGGTCGAGGCATTCAATCGCACGGAGGCGGTCAAGATCGACACCGGTAAGCTGCTGACGCTCGACAACCAGATCGATACGACCACAGGAACGGTAAAGCTTCGCGCGCTTTTTGACAATAAGGACCAAGCCCTTTTCCCGAACGAATTCGTGAACGCGAGACTTCTGGTCAAGACCTTGAAGGGCGTGACGCTGATTCCCACGAATGCCATTCAGCACAACGGGCAAGAGACCTTCGTCTACTTGGTCCGGAACGGCACGGCAGTCATGCAGACTATCAAAGCAGGAGTTGCGGACGCCGGCATGACGGCCGTTGAAGGCATTAATCCGGGCGACGTGGTCGCCACCAGCAGCTTCAATAAGCTCCAAAACGGGTCGAAGGTCGCTATATCGACCCAGCCGATCCCCTCCGAGACAAGCGGGAGCAAAACCGGAAGCAACGCCCCATGAGTCTGTCTCGCCCATTCATCCTGCGGCCCGTCGCAACTTCGCTTCTGATGGCCGCCGTCCTGCTGGTGGGTGGCATTGCTTATACCCAATTACCGGTCTCCGCCTTGCCGCAGGTCGACTACCCGACCATCCAGGTGCTCACCTTCTACCCTGGCGCCAGCCCCAGAGTGATGGCTACCACGGTGACCGCGCCGCTGGAGCGCCAGTTTGGCCAGATGCCGGGCCTTAGCCAGATCACCTCCACCAGCTCGGGCGGCAGCTCGATCATTGTCCTGCAATTCAATCTCACCCTGAACATCGACGTGGCGGAGGAAGAAGTGCAAGCGGGCATCAACGCGGCCCAGAGTTTCCTGCCGTCCAATCTCCCTTCGCCGCCGGTCTATAGCAAGACGAATCCCGCCGACGCGCCGGTTCTCACCCTAGGGATCACCTCAGACTCTATGCCGCTATCGCAGGTCGAGGACCTGGTGGATACAAGACTCGCTCCAAAGTTGTCGCAACTCAGCGGAGTCGGTCTGGTCAGCATCAGCGGCGGCCAGAAGCCGGCCGTACGCATTCAGGCGAATCCAGCGGAGCTGTCTTCCTACGGAATCAACCTCGAGAACCTGCGCACTGCACTGGCACAAACCAGCGTGAACCAGGCGAAGGGCAATTTCGATGGTCCCTACCAGGATTACCAGATCGACTCTACGGATCAGTTACTCACGGGGGCCGACTATCTGAACGTCGTCGTCGCCTTCCGCAACGGTGCGCCCGTTCTGCTGAGAGACGTAGCGCACGTGGTCGATGGTGTTGAGAACGACAAACTCGCCGCTTGGATGAACCAGACGCCGGCGGTCATCCTCAACATTCAGCGGCAACCCGGCGCCAACACGATCAGTGTCGTAAAGAGCATCAAGTCACTCCTGCCTCAGCTCGAGGCCGGCCTACCCGTTTCAATTCACGTCACAGAGCTCACCGATCTGACTACAGCGATCGAGGCGTCTGTTTCCGACGTTGAGTTCGAGCTGGTCCTGACCATCGGGCTGGTGGTGATGGTCATCCTTGTTTTTCTGCGCAATATTTACGCGACCATCATTCCCAGCGTCGCCGTCCCGTTATCGCTGATCGGCACGTTCGGGGCGATGTACGCTCTCGGCTACAGCCTGGACAACCTGTCGCTGATGGCGCTGACCATCTCGACCGGATTTGTGGTCGACGATGCCATCGTAATGATCGAAAATATCTCGCGCTACATCGAGCAAGGCGAGCCGCCGATGCAGGCGGCGCTCAAGGGCGCGGAGCAGATCGGGTTCACCATTCTGTCGCTTACGGTATCGCTGATCGCGGTGCTCATTCCGCTGCTGTTCATGGGCGACGTGGTCGGCCGCCTCTTTCGCGAATTCGCTGTGACGCTGGCGGTCACGATCATTATTTCGGCGGTGGTGTCGCTCACGCTCACACCGATGATGTGTTCGCGAATTTTGAAGCATAATCCGGGCGGGCAAGGACGGATGTACAGAGCATCCGAACGGGTCTTCGAGAGCATCATCGCGTTCTACGGCCGCACGCTCAAATTCGTTCTGCGATTCCGGACGGTTACTTTGCTGGTGGCTGCCGCAACACTCGCACTCACGATTTATCTGTACATTGTCATTCCGAAAGGTTTCTTCCCGGTGCAGGACACCGGCGTGATCCAGGGCATCTCGCAAGCGCCGGGGACCATCTCATTCCCGGCCATGGCGGAAAAGCAGAAGCAACTCGCCGGTGTGATCCTGCAGGATCCGGCGGTCGAGAGTCTTTCGTCTTTTATTGGTGCGGACGGCGCTAATACCACTTTAAACAGCGGCCGCATGTCCATCAATTTAAAACCGCTGAATGTGCGCACAATCAGCGCCTCTGAGGTGATCCGCCGGCTACAGCAGAACCTGCAGGAGGTGCAGGGAATCACGCTCTACATGCAGCCGGTGCAGAACATTACCGTGGACGATCGCGTCAGTCGCACGCAATATCAGTACACACTCGAAGACGCGGACGCGAACGAGCTCGATCTGTGGACCAACAGCTTCGTCGCGAAGCTCAAAGAACTGCCGCAGCTCGCCGACGTCGCCACCGACCAGCAAACGGGAGGCCTCGCGGCATCGCTCATTATCGACCGGGTCACGGCATCGCGCCTGGGCATCGCTCCTTCGACCATCGATAACACCCTTTACGACGCATTCGGGCAGCGCCAGATCAACACGATGTTCACGCAGGTCAACCAATATCACGTCATCCTGGAGGCCGAGCCGCAGTTTCAGCGCGATCCAAAGAAGCTGCAGAAAATGTACATTCAGGCGAACGCGTCCTCAGGCGCGACGGGACCTGGCGGGACTTCTTCTTTCGCAGCCTCCGGATCCTCCGCCGCCGGATCGAACGCGCTCAGTGCTCCCGTACAATTCACGCCCTCGTCTGGCGTCCTCACTCCGCCGTTCAATGCCCTCAGATCAGGCGTCGGCGCGACTGCAACTACCGCGACCAACGCCTCGAACACTGCCAATAGCTCAACGCCCGCGAATGCGGTGCCGTTGAGCGCGTTCACGCATTTCGAAAGTACGACCTCGCCGCTTGCGATTAGTCATCAGGGCCAGTTTCCTTCCGTAACGATTTCCTTCAATCTGGCGCCCAATGCAGCGCTGGGCAGCGCTATCGCCGCCATCGAAACAGTGCGGAAGGATCTCAACATGCCGGCGAGTGTGCAAGCCGATTTTCAGGGTGCCGCCGCAGCTTTCCAAAATTCTCTTTCCAATGAAGGACTGCTGATCCTCGCCGCACTGGTGACAGTCTACATCGTGCTGGGCGTGCTGTATGAAAGCTTCATCCATCCGGTCACGATTCTGTCAACCCTGCCTTCCGCCGGCGTGGGAGCACTGCTGGCTCTGATCCTGTTCCATCAGGACCTCAGTGTCGTCGCTATCATCGGCATCATTTTGTTAATCGGGATCGTAAAGAAGAACGGCATCATGATGGTCGATTTCGCGCTTGAGGCTGAGCGCGAGCATGGAAAGAGCGCGACCGATGCCATCTATGAAGCCTCTCTGCTGCGCTTCCGCCCCATCATGATGACGACGATGGCGGCGCTGCTGGCCGGACTCCCTTTGGCGTTCGGAGGCGGCGTCGGATCCGAGCTGCGGCGTCCCTTGGGAATCGCCATGGTTGGCGGGCTCCTGCTCAGCCAGGCGCTCACGCTTTACACCACGCCCGTCATCTACGTCTTCTTTGATCGCTTCGTCAAACGGAACAGACCGCAACCGGAGGCGACATGAACCTGTCGCAGCCATTCATCCGCCGGCCCGTGGCGACCACGCTCCTGACGATCGCGATCGCGATCGCCGGATTCATCGCCTACAACGTGCTCCCGGTGGCGCCCTTGCCTGAGGTTGATTTTCCGACGATTTCGGTCGCCGCCACCTTGCCCGGCGCGAGCGCGGAAATTATGGCGTCGTCGGTCGCCACTCCGCTCGAACGGCAGTTCGGACACATCGCCGGCATCACGGAAATGACCTCTTCGAGTTCGATTGGAAACACCGCAGTGACGCTTCAGTTCGACCTTAGCCGAAATATCGACGGCGCCGCGCGCGATGTAGAAGCAGCCATTAACGCCGCCCGAACGTATCTGCCCTCGAACCTTCCGGCGAATCCAACATACAGGAAGGTCAATCCAGCCGACGCGCCGATCCTGATCCTGGGCCTCACCTCCGACAAGTACGATCGGTCCAAACTTTACGACGAAGCATCGACGGTCGTGCAGCAGAAGATTTCGCAGATTCAGGGCGTCGGCGAAGTAAATCTGGGCGGCGGCGCGTTGCCTGCCGTCCGCGTGGAGGTCAATCCCACTCGGCTCAACAGTAACGGACTCACGCTTCAAAATGTCCAGTCTGTCCTAAGCCTCCAGAATGCCGATCAGCCCGCCGGCCAGCTTTCTGATGAGGTGGTGACTGCCGATATCATCACCAACGATCAGATCTCTCGTGCCGAGGAGTATAAACCGCTGGTTATCGGCTTCAACCACGGCGCGGCTGTCCACCTTTCCGACGTGGCCGATGTCGTGGATTCGACGCAGAACGTGCGCAACGCGGGATTGCTGAACGGGAAGCCGGCCATCATGCTGATCATCTTCCGCCAGCCCGGCGCCAACATCATCCAGACCGTGGAGCGCATCCGTGCTCAGTTGCCATCCGTCGAGGCGTCTATCCCCAAGGGCATTGACACGACCATTGTTCTCGACCGCACCACCACCATACGCGCCTCGGTCGCCGATGTCGAACGCACGCTAGTCATCTCGATCGTTCTTGTGGTCGTGGTCGTATTCCTGTTTCTCAGAAACGCCCGCGCCACCCTCATCCCGAGCGTTGCTGTGCCAGTGTCTCTGATCGGAACCCTCGCCGCGATGTATTTGTTCGGATACAGTCTCGACAATCTCTCGCTGATGGCGCTTACGATCGCGACCGGGTTTGTCGTCGACGATGCGATCGTAGTGATGGAGAACATCTCACGGCATCTCGAAGCTGGTCTGGCTCCGTTTGCCGCCGCCGTCAAGGGAGCTAAAGAGATCGGCTTCACAGTGTTTTCCATCAGCGTCTCTCTGATCGCCGTTTTCATCCCCATCCTCATGATGAGCGGCATCGTCGGCCGCCTTTTCCGCGAATTTGCGATCACTCTCTCTGCCGCCATCGTGATCTCGATGATGGTTTCTCTAACTACCACGCCGATGATGTGCGCATATCTGCTAAAGAACGAAAGCATTACAAATCATGGCCGGCTTTACCGGGCGAGTGAGCGGTTCTTCGCCAGGATGCTCTCCATGTACCGGCACTCGCTCGCGTGGGTACTGGAGCATCCCACACCGACGCTCCTCGTGCTCCTGTCGGCCATTGCATTGAACTTTGTGCTGATCGTCAAAATTCCGAAGGGCTTTTTTCCGCAGCAGGACACAGGCGCCCTGGCGGGCGGTCTGCAGGGGCCGCAGGACTCGTCTTTCCCGGCGATGGACAACTCCCTTCAGCAACTGGTCGCCGTAATCAAGGCTGATCCTGCGGTCGACAATGTAGTTGGTTTTACAGGCGGCCAAGGACCTTCGAATGGCGGCTTCATCTTCATCGCTTTGAAGCCGCTGGATGTCCGCAAGGTGGATGCGCCGCAGATCATCGACCGGCTGCGGCCGCAGTTGAATGGTCTTCCGGTCGCGTCGGTGTTCCTCCAGGCAGCTCAGGATCTGCGCATCGGCGGACGATCGAGTAACGCGCTCTATCAGTACACCATTCAGTCCGATAGCGTACAGGAGTTGTCGCACTGGGGTCCGATTCTGTTGGCGCAAATGAAAACTCTCCCCGGCTTTCAGGATGTGAACTCGGATCAGCAGAACAACGGGCTGGATGTGTTGCTGACATACGATCGCGCCACTGCTGCCAGGCTTGGCGCAACCGCGCAATCCCTTGACGCACTGCTTGACAGCGCCTTCGGACAGTCCGAAGTCTCCATCATATATACGCAGTTGAACCAGTATTACGTGGTGCTGGAAGTCGCGCCGCAATATTGGCAAAGCCCGGAAGATTTGAATGATATATATCTCGAAGGAACGAACGGGGTCGTGCCGCTAAGGACCGTTACCACGTCTCAAACGAATACGATTCCCTTGACAGTGAACCACACCGGGTTGTTCCCTTCCGTAACTGTGTCGTTCAATCTTGCTCCTGGATTGTCTTTAAGCGATGCGACGCAGGCGATTGACGCGATGAAACAGAAGCTCGGTACGCCTTCATCCGTGAGCGGCTTCTTCAGCGGCACCCTGCTTGCCTACACGGAGTCGCTGAGCACTGAGCCGTATCTGATCTTGACCGCATTGCTGGCTGTTTACATTGTGCTCGGTGTTCTGTATGAAAGCCTGGTGCACCCGCTAACTATTATTTCGACGCTCCCGTCAGCCAGCCTTGGCGCAATTCTCGCGCTCATGCTTTTCAAGATCGATCTCAACATCATTTCGATCATTGGCATTGTGCTCCTCATCGGGATCGTGAAAAAGAACGCAATCATGATGATCGATTTCGCTATCAATGCCGAGCGGGAACAGGGCAAGAGTCCCGCCGACGCGATTTTCGAGGGTTGTACGCTGCGCTTTCGCCCGATCCTTATGACGACGATGGCCGCGCTGTTTGGCGCACTCCCTCTGGCGTTCGGGACCGGGACTGGATCGGAATTGCGCCGTCCACTCGGGATCACGATCGTCGGCGGCCTCATCGTCAGCCAGATCCTCACGCTCTACACCACGCCGGTGCTTTATTTGTTCCTCGATAACTTGCGGCTTCGCATCAAGGGCGAGCCTCGCGGCAGCTTCCACTCGCCACTAGGAGAGGTATGACCTGCTTCCGCTTCCTGTCGGCGGCGTTGATCCTGACACTTGCTGGATGCTCGATTGGCCCCAAGTATCAACCCCCGGTTCCGCACGCGCCTGTTGTTTATAAGGAGTCGCCCACGCAGTTTAAGGAAACGGACGGCTGGAAGGTAGCGCAGCCGTCGGATGCGATGCTGCGCGGCAAATGGTGGGAGATCTATGAGGATCCCGAGCTGAACGCGCTTGAAGAGCAGCTCAACATCGATAACCAAAACATTAAGCAATTCTTCGAGAACTTCATGCAGGCCAGGGCGCTGGTCCGTGAAGCCCGGTCCCAATACTTTCCCACCGTGGGGACCACGCCGTCCTTCAACCGGTCCGCCTCTTCGGCGAACCTCGGAGCATCGCGCGGCGCCACCAGCGGCTCTTCCGGAACGGCCACGTTCGCAGGGTCCCAAAGCACCCTCCATGCTTTGCCTCTGGACATCTCATGGGCCCCCGACCTCTGGGGCAAAGTTCGAAAAACCGTGCAGGAGAATCAGTACGCGGCGCAACTCAGCGCGGCCGATCTCGAGAATGAACGGCTGACCGAGCAGGCCAGCCTGGCTTCATTCTTTTTCGAGATCCGTGGGCAGGATGCACTGCAAAGAGTCTTGGACGACACGGTGGAAGCAGATAAGAAGTCGCTCGAGCTGACCCAGGCGCTCTACGACACAGGCATCGACGACCAGATTTCCGTCGTCCAGGCGCAGACTGCGCTGGAGAGCGCCCAAGCGGCAGCGATCAACCTCGGCATCGCGCGCGCCCAGTTTGAACACGCCATTGCTCTGCTGATCGGAAAGCCGGCGTCTGAGTTCTCTATTCCCGTCAGGCCGATGACCACCGCGCCCCCTCCGATTCCAATCGCTGTGCCGTCGCAGTTGCTGGAGCGCCGGCCCGACATCGCCGCCGCCGAACGCAACATGGCCGCCGCCAATGCTCAGATTGGAATCGCCTATGCGGCCTACTATCCATCTTTGACTCTTTCCGCGTCCGGCGGTTTTGAAAGCTCGACGCTTCACCAGTTGTTTGCCTGGCCGAGCCGGTTCTGGTCGATCGGCGGGTCCCTCTCTGAGACGCTCTTCGATGCCGGACTGCGCCGCGCCACAGTCGACCAGTTCATCGCGACGTATAACGCAGCCGTCGCCAGCTACCGGGAGAGCGTGCTTGCCGGCTTCCAGCAAGTAGAAGATAACCTCGCGTCCGTGCGCATTCTTGCGCAGCAGATCCAGCGTCAGCAGCAGGCCGTTGCTTCGGCGGAAACGTATTTGAAGCTCGAACTGGGCCGGTACGAAACCGGCATCGATCCGTATGTTGACGTGGTCATCGCGCAAACTACCTTGTTGGCCAACCAACAGGCGCTGATCAGTGCGCAAGTTACACAGATGACTGCCTCGGTTCAGCTCATTGCGGCTCTCGGTGGGGGATGGGATAAATCGCAGCTACCCACTGCAAGCCAGGTTACACAGAAGCCTACAAAGGCGCAGTCCGCTATCGAGCATTAGAGCTAACCGTCTCTGAGGTGCGAGCTACGAGTCTCCAGACCGCCGGCGTGCTCGGGCGCACCATGCTTCATGTATCAATCCAATGACTTAGGCGATACCGCGCTCCAAGGCGGTTTCGAGGCGTTTCGTGATTTTCGCAACCCCTTCCTCGGAGCGGCGGTACACTTTCACGGCGATCTTCAACGGGGTTGTCCATATTTGGTCAAGCGGCGTCCGGAAGTCAGTCCTTCAAATAAACGTGTGGTCCCAGCCATTGTAAGAGTATAGATTGTTCAGTAAAAGACAGTGGTGCCTGAATTGCCTGCGGAAATTGAGATATTAATGGAACAACCACTTAATCAAAACAAAAAGACCATTCTTGTGGTTGATGATGACCCAACCCTCTTGAAGTCGGTCTCCGGGTTCCTGGCAGGTGACTACAATGTTCTCAGCGCGAACAGCCCCAAAGAAGCCCTTCAGCAGTCGAAAGAATCAAAGTCCGAGATTCATCTTCTTTTGTCAGACTTCCAAATGGCGGAAATGACCGGCATAGATCTAGCCACCCAGATCACCGCTCAGCGACCGAAAATCAAAGTATTGCTGATGTCCGGCTATCCTGCAGGAATGCTTGTGCTCAATGAAGGATGGCATTTTCTCCCTAAGCCGTTCATCGCATCGCAACTGCTCGCGTTGGTTGTGGGCCTCGTCTCAGCAGACAAAGCGTCCAAATACGCGGCCTAACCCTCGCATGAGCATGCCGGCCCGTGCAGGTCGGTCTGGCCGGAACCTAAGGCTCTAAGTCAGTCAATTCAACGTATCTCGCGGTATTCACACGCAGGCAAACATCAATATCTTGGCTCAGTCTAAATAGGATCCACGCGATACCCCCAAGGGACCCACGTCATACCCCCCTTTGGGGCCTCGTGGGGAGTGTCAACAGAACTATAGTCGTAACCGTGACGAAAACTAATACGATTTCCACGGATATTATACGTAATGCGCCGCTGAAAAAAGATAAGGCTCTAGCCGATTCAACGAAGACCGTCGCAGCCCAGCGTGGACCTCCGCGTTGTAAGCCTGCCAGCAGCGCGCAGCAGGCGGCCAAGTTCGCCCGCCGCGACAGTTTGGTGATGGAGCATCTATCGCTGGTGAAAGCCATCGCCGTGCGAGTCCACGAGAAGGTTCCGGTGCACGTGGATATGGACGATCTCATCCACGCCGGTATCCTGGGCTTGTTCGACGCCGCCAGCAAATTCAATTTGGAGAAACAGGTATTATTTCCCAGCTACGCGAAACACCGCATCAAGGGAGCAATTCTCGATAGCCTCCGGCAGCTCGACTGGGCCTCGCGCGACATGCGCCGCCGCCATAAACAGGTTGAGTGCGCCAGCCGCGATCTGGGCGCCGAGCTGCAGCGTAACCCCACCGAAGCGGAGATGGCGCAAAAGCTGGGCATGGACGTAGAGCGCTTGCGCACCATGATGATGGATCTTCGCAACGTGGGCCTGATTTCGGCGTCTACCCGCGGCAATGAAGGCGATGATCTTCCCGCTCCGGATTTCCCCAGCAAGCTCGAAACCCGTCCCGATTACATTTGTGTCCAGAAAGAATTGCGCAGCACGCTGGGGGTAGCCATCAAGACGCTGCCGGAGCGCTACCAGAAGGTGGTAGTTCTGTATTACACCAAGGAACTGACGATGAATGAGATCGGCGGGATACTCGGCATTAACGAAAGCCGTGTTTCGCAGATCCACAAAGCGGCGCTGGAAAAAATGGCCATAGTGCTGAAGAATACTGGAATCAATTCGGTTCAAGCGTTCCAAAACTGAGAGGCTTTCGGGATAATACTCCAAATAATGCTAGCTTGGAGTGGAATAAGCGACGATCACATGGAGACGTCCCCGATGACATCAGAAGAACTGAAGAAGCTATTCCTGCACTACTCCGAAGATGCTCAATTCCAAAACTGGAACAAGGGAGAAGCGCCGGGAATGCGATTCGTGTACGCCTGCGAGTATGGCACGATTTGGAAATTTACGCCTCAAACCTGGTGGCAATTCGTTACGAAGGCCGTCCGCAACAACGGCTGCCACGACTTCCTCCTATCGAAAGCACTACGCAGCCGGCCCAAGCAGATCATCAAGGGCGAGGATAACAAGTTCTATTCGTCGGACGTTACGATCCGTTGCGTGAATCCGGTGGATTGGACGCTGCTGGACTGGACCAATGAACTGATACCCGGCAAAAGAACAACACCAAACATGGAGCATGCGGTTGCCGCCCAGCGGAAAGGACCGATCTCCGAACTCCGAACCGATAAGGCTCGCATGCGTTGCCGGTGAGTTCTATTTCTGGTTGTGCCGGTGCACCTGAGGTACGCCGAGCCGTTCCACGGTCTCGCCTTCGAAATCGAATTCAATCAACACGGCCGGTTCGTTGCCAACCACCCATCCTTCGTGCCCCGGCTCGACTGCGACAAACTGCGGGGCCTTGTACTCGACGACACACCCGTCCGCAAACCGAACGTTAATTTGGCCTCGAGCCATGAAGCCCACGTGCGCATGCATACACTGTTCCGTCCCGACCACCCCTCTTAAGTGGGCCGCCCAATTGAATCCAGGCGGGTAAATCATGCGCTTTACCCGGACATTACCGGCGCGGGCAATATCGACCTGAACACCGCCAACCTCTCGGTGCTCGTCAGCTTTCACGGGCGCGAGCAGGGGATCCGTATCATTCATGGTTGATTACTCCAAACTAAGAAGCAGCATAACGCAATAATGAAGCAGCGGAGCTTCCTGTGATCTGGCATGACTTGCGAGACCCGAATGACCCGGAGTTAGACGCCTTAGCGGAACGCTATCATCTCCATCCGCTGCACATCGAGGATTGCCGCCATCGAAATCAGCGAGCCAAGGTTGAAGAAGGCGACGATTACATCTTTGTCGTCCTAAAGCCCGTCCACATCAACAAGGCGGGCGAGCTGGAGATTACAGACTTCGACCTGTTCCTGGGTCGCGATTATCTGATCACCGTTGAAGAGGGTGAGTGCCCCAGTCTTCGGGCGAGCGTCGACCAGCTTCGCGCGACTGCCAATCGATCTCGCGCGGACCAGCTCTTTTACAAAATCATGGACGCCACGGTCGATGCGTACGCGCCGGTGCTCGATTGGTTCAATGACGCCATAGACGCCATTGAAGATAAGGTCCTGGAGAAACCCTCGCCGGACACCCTCCAACGAATTTTCGAGCTTAAACGGGGATTGATCGAACTTCGACGTGTTCTAACCAACATGCGCGATGTAGCCAGTCATCTTCAGCGGCTGGAGACCGACTTGATTCAACGCGACCTGTGGCCGTTTCTCCGGGATGTGTACGATCATCTGGCACGCGATGTGGAAATGGTGGAAATGCACCGCGATCTGCTAGCGGGGGCAATGGATATTTACTTGTCGAGCGTCGCGAATCGAACCAACCAGGTGATGAAAGTGCTAACCGTGCTGGGGACGATCGCCCTCCCCGCGATTGTAATCTCCGGCTTCTACGGAATGAATACCAAGGGTCTGCCGTGGATTGAGTCACCGCACGCGGCTGCAATTGCCGCCGGGCTGATGATCGTGACTACGGCGGGATTGCTCCTTGTGCTTAAGAGGTTCGATTGGTTCTAAACTAGCTAGTGGCAAAAGGAGGGGGCATGCGACGAACCTTGTTTGGATTGTTGGGGACGGTGGTGCTGTGCGGGTTAATAGCGTGGCCCGCCGCCGGTCAGCAAGGCGCCAAGAACGGCGAGTGGCGGACCTACGGCGGCGACCTCGGGAATACCCACTACTCGCCGCTCGATCAGATCAGCGCAAGTAACTTCGATAAGCTCGAAGTCGCCTGGCGATTCAAGACCTCGAACCTAGGCCCGCGTCCCGAGTTCAACCTCGAATCGACGCCCCTGATGGCCAACGGCGTCCTCTATGCCGCGGCGGGAACAAGGCGCTCGGTTGTCGCGCTCGACGCCGCCACCGGAGAGCTTCTATGGGTACACGGCGAGCGCGAAGGCGCGCGAGGTAGCGCGGCTCCTCGTCAATTATCCGGCCGCGGCCTGGCTTACTGGACAGATGGCCGCGAGGAGCGGATTCTTTACGTGACGCCTGGTTACCGCATGGTCGCGCTGAATGCGAAGACCGGCGATCCCGTCTCCGGCTTCGGCCAGGGCGGAGTCGTCGACTTGAAGCTGGAAGATGACCAGCAGATCGATCTGGTCACGGGCGAAGTGGGGTTGCATGCGACCCCGGTGGTCGCGGGCGACACCGTGATTGTCGGCGCCGCGCACCGGTCGGGCGGAGTGCCGCGAAGTAAAACCAACGTCAAAGGCTACGTCCGTGGATTCGACGTGCGGACCGGCAAACGCCTTTGGATCTTCCACACCATTCCGCGCCCGGGAGAGTTCGGATATAACACCTGGGAGAAAGATTCCGCGGACTACACAGGGAATGCAGGTGTGTGGGGCCAGATCAGCGTGGATGAAGAGTTGGGCATGGCCTACCTCCCGGTGGAACTCCCGACCGGTGACTATTACGGAGGTCATCGCCCCGGGGCTGGGCTGTTCGGCGAAAGCCTCGTCGCGGTGGACCTGAAAACCGGCCAGCGCAAATGGCATTACCAGCTAGTGCACCACGGAATCTGGGACATGGACATTCCGTGCGCTCCGATTCTGGCCGACATCAGCATCAACGGCCGGACGGTGAAGGCCGTCGCGCAGCCCACCAAGCAGGCGTTTCTCTATGTTTTCGATCGCGCAACGGGCCAGCCGATCTGGCCGATCGAGGAAAAGCCCGTGGAGAAAGGCACAGTTCCCGGCGAATGGTACTCACCCACGCAGCCATTTCCGAGCAAGCCGCCGGCCTATGACCGGCAGGGTTTCCAACTTGAGGATCTGATCGATTTCACGCCGGCTCTTCATGCCGAGGCGGTGAAAATGGCGGCGTTGTACAAGCTCGGGCCGGTCTTCACGCCGCCGGTGGTCAGCAAGGTGGATGGCCCCCTGGCCACGCTAGCCTTGGCCACCGCAGGCGGCGGCACGAATTGGGCCGGCGGCTCCTACGATCCTGAGACTCATAGGGTCTACGTGTTCTCGCAACGTTCTATCAGCACGCTCGGGCTGGTTCCCGGCGATCCCAGAATGACCGATGAAGCCTATATCCAGGGGTCGGCACGAACTGGCGCTCGGACCTCGGGGGGAGCGGGCGCGGATGCCGCCCAGGACACCAGACCAGCCGCGGCCCGCGAGGGCGATGGAGGGGGAGGCCTGACCGTCCAAGGGCTGCCGCTAGTGAAGCCGCCGTATGCCAGCATCAGCGCCATCGATCTGAATCGAGGGGAGATACTCTGGCAGGTTGCACATGGGGAAACTCCGGATAACATCCGCAATCACCCGGCCCTCAAGGGCTTGACGATACCGCGCACCGGCCGACCGGGCGTCATAGGCACCCTGGTGACCAAGACTCTGATGATCGCAGGCGAACGCGACTTCTTCACGACGCCCTCAGGCCAGAAAGGCGCCATGCTGCGCGCTTACGACAAGGCATCCGGCAAAGACGCCGGCGCGGTTTACATGCCGGCCGGGCAAACTGGTACGCCGATGACGTATATGTTGAATGGCAAGCAGTACATCGTTGTAGCGATCGGCGGAACCGGGTATGAGGCGGAATTCATCGCGTTCCGGCTGCCCAATTCGACCCCTTAGGAAGTAACCTATCGCTCTGCAACCCCGCCATATATAATGGCTTACGTGATTTGCGCATCGAATCGTCGCGATTTCATCCGGACCCTAGCCGGTGGCGTCGCAGGTCTGTCGTTGTCTCGGGCGCAGACCGGCTCTACGCCGATCACCGCCATCACGCTCGCCGATAATTTCATTCACATCGCCGGAGCCGGATCGAACGTCCTCCTGGTTACCGGACCCGACGGCGTGTTGCTGGTCGACGGCGGTTCGCCGGAACACTCGGCTGAGTTGCTGAAGGTAGTCGCCGAACAGTCGGGTGCGCGCAAAGTACAAACGCTTTTCAACACCCACTGGCATCTGGAAAGCACGGGATCGAATGACGTCCTGGGCAAAGCCGGGGCGAAGATTATCGCGCATGAAAACACCAAGCTCTGGATGGGCACCGACATCATCTGCAAGTGGCAGAACCGGACCTATCAGCCTCGTGCGAAGGAAGCGCTTCCGAACCAGACCTTCTACACCACCGGGAAAATGACGTTCGGCAAAGAACAGGTGGTGTACGGGTACCTCGGACAGGCGCACACCGATGGCGATATCTATGTATTCTTCCCCGGACCCAACATATTGATGACCGGCGACGTCTTTTCCGTCGGCCAATACCCGATCCTCGATTACACCACCGGTGGCTGGATCGGCGGGCTTTCTGACGCGTGTAAAACACTTCTCAATATAGGTGATGCCCAGACGCGCATTATTCCCGGCGTCGGTCCGGTGCAGGCTAAGGCGGATTTGCAGGCTCAGGCCGATATGTGCGCGACGATGCGCACCAAGTTCGTTGAGCTGATGAGGAAAGGCATGGGCGCAAAAGACATGCTGGCCGCCGCGCCTACCAAGGACTTCGACGCCAAGTGGGGAAATCCCGAACTGTTCATCATGAATGCCTATCCGGGCTTGTGGGGACACGTTCGCGAGGTGGGTGGGATCGTTTAGTTAGGGAGATCTGAATGCGCTACGTTGTCGCTGCAGTTACTGTCGGGCTGGCCCTTATCTCCCTTTCAGGACACCTTGGCGCTCAGCAGAGAACTGTTCAGGCGGCGAACGCGGCATCGGCAAAAGCTCTTCTCGACAAATACTGCGTCACCTGCCACAACCAGCGCCTGAAAACCGCGAATCTCACGTTCGACACCATGGATCTCGCGCATGTGTCCAACGACGGCGCCGTTTGGGAAAAAGCGGTGCGGAAACTGCGGGGCGGGATGATGCCTCCTCCGGGCGCGCCGCGGCCGGAACTGACCGCAGTGGATTCCTTCGTGACATGGCTCGAAACTTCTCTGGACCAAGCCGCGGCCGCCAACCCCAATCCGGGGAGCGTGGCGCTTCATCGGCTCAACCGCACCGAATATGCCAATGCGATGCGCGAGCTGTTTGGAATCGACGTGGACGCCGCGGCTCTCCTGCCCGCAGATGATATGTCCGATGGGTTCGACAATATTGCGAACGTGCTCAAGGTATCGCCGTCATTTTTGGACCAATACATAACCGCCGCGCGGGCCGTAACACTTCAGGCTATCGGTAAGCCAGCTCCAGCGGAGGCAGTGCGCGTTACCCTTCGCGGAAATCCCGCCGAGCCGGGCGATCTTCCCCTAGGCACCCGTGGCGGAACGGTGGCCGAGTATCTCTTCCCAGCCGACGGCGAGTACGAATTCCGCATGGCAGGGGGCGGCGGAGGGGGTCGAGGCGGCCGGGGTGCTGCTCCCGCTGCCGATCCCGAAAGCGTCGTCGTGACTTTGGACGACGTCAAAATTTCCACCCTCGGGCGCGTGAACGTGAAAGCCGGAGTGCACAAGATCGCGGTCAGCACTCCGGCCCGGAGTTTCATCGAAAACGAATCTACCCTGCAAGCGTTTGTTCCCGGCGGAAGCGGCCCGGCCTACGGCGGAGCAGGCGGCGGACGCGGAGGCGGGCCCCCAGCCGTCACGGTCAACGGTCCG
Source organism: Bryobacterales bacterium (assembly GCA_025463005.1). GTDB lineage: Bacteria > Acidobacteriota > Terriglobia > Bryobacterales > Bryobacteraceae > Palsa-187. The sequence continues at coordinate 42,463 of JAOAPR010000065.1, forward strand.
TTCAATCCCGCGGGCAATCGCGTCGAAGCCGGCAGCCGCCAGCGCATTTTCGTCTGTCATCCACCGGATGCGAGCGAAGAAGCTGCATGCGCTTCGCGGATTTTTACGAACATTGCGCACCGGGCGTTCCGAAGGCCAGTGACGGACCGCGACGTGGCCGCGCCGCTCGCGTTCTTTAAGCAGGCTCGGGCGGCTGGCGATTTCGAGAAGGGCATCGAAGGAGGCCTGATCGCGATTCTGGCGAGTCCCAAATTCCTGTACCGCGCTGAAATCCCACCGCAGAGCGTCGCCGCCGGCGCGATGTATCGCATCAGCGATCTCGAGCTCGCTTCCCGGCTGTCGTTCTTTCTGTGGAGCAGCCTTCCGGACAACGAGCTGCTCACCGTCGCGGAACAGGGCAAGCTCAAGGATCCGGCGGTTCTGGAGCAGCAGGTCAAGCGCATGCTGGCGCAACCCCAAGCGAAGTCGCTGGTCACGAACTTTGCGTTCCAGTGGCTGAAGCTGCGCGACATGGCAAGCTTTGAGCCCGACCCCATCATTTATCCCAGTTTCGATGCGAGCCTGCGCCGGGCATTTCAACGCGAAATGGAACTGTTCGTCGAGAGCGTGTTCCATGAAGACCGCAGCACGCTCGATCTGCTCAAAGGCGACTACACCTTCGTCAACGAACGTCTCGCGCTGCACTACGGCATCCCCAACGTCCGCGGCGACCAGTTCCGTCGCGTCACGCTGGCCGATCCGAATCGGTGGGGCCTGCTCGGCAAGGGCGCGATTTTGATGGTGACGTCCTATCCCAACCGGACCGCTCCGGTGCTGCGCGGCGCGTTTATTCTCGAAAACATCGCCGGGACGCCGCCCTCGCCTCCGCCGCCCAACGTGGAGGCGTTTAAGGAAAACAAGGAAGGCGAGAAGGCCAAGACCGTGCGCGAGATCATGGAGCAGCATCGCGCGAGTCCTTCTTGCAACGCATGTCACGGAGTCATGGATCCCTTGGGCTTCGCGTTCGAGAATTACGACTCGATCGGTACCTGGCGGAACAAGGACAAGTACGCGCGCACGCTGATCGATTCGGCCGGGAAGCTGGTGGATGGGACCTCGGTCAACGGTCCCGCAGACGTACGCGCGGCCCTGATGAAGCATCCCGACCAGTTCGTGCAGACCATGACCGAAAAGCTGTTGACCTACGGGCTGGGCCGGCGTCTCGAATACTACGACATGCCGGGTGTCCGCAAGATCGTGCGCGACGCCGCGCGCGATGATTATCGGTTCTCCTCGGTGGTGATGGGTATCGTGAAGAGCGCGCCATTTCAGATGAGCGTCAGGGGTACGGAAACGGCCCCCAAGAATACGGAAACGGCGTCAAACAAAAAGGCTGGGAATTGAGAAAGGGAGTTTTCAAATGTACATAACCAAGAAGCATCTCCCCCGGCGGACATTTTTGCGCGGCATGGGCACTGCGATCGCTCTGCCGTTGCTCGACGCCATGATCCCGGCCCGGACGGCGCTGGCGCAGACCGCTGCGAATCCGACCCCTCACCTGGGATTCATCTATTTCCCACACGGCGCCATCATGAATCAGTGGACGCCGAAGACGGAAGGCGCCGGCTTCGAGCTTTCGCCGATTCTCAAGCCGCTGGCTCCCTTCCAGAAACAGTTGACTGTTGTGAGCGGCCTCGCCAACCGACCAGCCGTCAGCCCGGCCGTGCATGCGATTACTCCCGGAACATGGTTGAGCTGCGTTCATCCGCGCGCGAGCCAGGATCCTTACGGCGGCCCTACGGTCGACCAGATCGCCGCGCGCCACATCGGCCAGGACACGCCCTTCCCATCGCTCGAAATCGCGACCGAGACACGCGGCGGAGGCGGTTCATGCGATCGCGACTTCGGTTGCAGCTATGCCGGCACGATTTCCTTCCGTACCCCCAGCAATCCCCTGCCGATGGAAAACGATCCACGCAAACTGTTCCAGCGGCTGTTCGGCCAAGGCGACACGCCCGACGAGCGAAAGAGAATCTCCAAGCAGTATTCGAGCGTGCTGGACCTGGTTTCCCAGGAAGCCTCCGATCTGCGCCGCAGCTTAGGCCCGCAGGACAGTGCAATGCTCGGCGATTATCTCGACACTGTCCGTGAAATCGAGCGGCGCGTTGAGAAAATGGACGCGCGCGATCTTTCCCACGTCAACATCCCCGATACGCCCGGCGGCGTTCCTCCCAGCTTCGAGCAGCACATCAGCCTGTTGTTCGATCTGGTGGCCGTCGCGTATCAGGCCAATATGACCCGGGTTTTTAGTTTCATGATGGCGGCCGAGGTCAGCGGGCTGACCTACAACCAGATCGGTGTCTCCGATGCGTTCCATCCGCTATCGCATCACAACAACGAGCAGGCCAAGATGGATCGGCTGGTGAAAATCCAGACCTATCACACCGACATCTTCGCCAAGTTCCTGGCCAAACTCCAGAAGATGCCGGACGGCGACGGCACCATGCTCGATCATTCGATCATTCTGTACGGCAGCAACATGAGCAACAGCAATCTGCACAATCACGATCCGCTGCCAACAGCGCTGGTGGGCGGATGGAAATCGGTCAAAGGCGGCCAGCATCTGCGGTATCCCGACCAGACTCCGCTGGCCAATATGCTCCTCACCATACTCGATCGCGCGGGAGTTCCCGAGGAGAAATTCGGCGACAGCTCCGGCAAGTTCGCGGAGGTTTAATCATGAAGACGTGGTTTCTGGCTGCTCTTGTCGTGACCTCGGCGTTTGCCGCTGACGTCAACGCTCCTTCGTCTGACGGCACTACTCCGCTGCACTGGGCTGCGCACAACAACGACGCCGCTCTCGTGGACAAGCTCCTCAAAGCCGGGGCCGACGCCAAGGCCAGGAACGAATTCGGCGCAACGCCGATGTCTGAAGCCGCGTTCAACGCGAACACCGAGATCATTGAGAAGCTGCTCAAAGCCGGCGCCGATCCCGACTCTCCGTCGGCCGACGGCCAAACCGCCTTGATGTTGATCGCGCGATCGAGTAACGTAACGGCGGCTAGACTTTTACTCGAACACGGCGCGCACGTGAACGCGAAGGAAAAACAGAAGGACCAGACGGCTCTGATGTGGGCGGCCGCGCAACGCCAGGGACCGATGGTGAGGGAATTGGTCGCGCATGGAGCCGACGTGAACGCGCGGACCGTCGTGAACGATGTCCCGTCGCAGGTCAGCACCGAGCCGCGTGCGCAGTATCGGTCCTACGGCGGGCTTACAGCGATGCTGTATGCAACCCGCGAAGGCTGTCTCGAGTGCGTCAAAGCCATGGTTGAAGGGAAGGCCGACCTGAATCTGGCGGATCCGGAAGGCGTCACTCCCCTGATTACGGCGATCTGGAACGCCCATTGGGATACTGCGGCGTATCTGATCAAAGCTGGCGCGAATGTGAACAAGTGGGATTGGTGGGGACGAAGCCCGCTATATCTCGCGGTCGATTACAACACGCTTCCTCATGGCGGAAGGCCCGATGCTCCGTCGATCGATGACACCACGCCTCTGCAGGTGATCGAACAGCTTTTGAATGCAGGAGCCAACCCGAATCTGCAATTGAAGCTGCTGCCTCCCTACCGGAGCATCGGCTCGGATCGTGGGGTGGATGCCATGCTGACCATCGGGGCTACGCCGCTGCTGCGGGCAGCCAAGGCTCTGGATGCGCCTGCGATTCGTCTGCTTCTCGAACACGGCGCAAAGGTTGACCTTCCCAATAACCAGGGAATCACGCCGACCATGGCGGCGGCAGGACTGGGATCAGTCGACGCAGACACGCGCGGACTCTATACGACGTTTGACGTGCAACAGAAGTCCATCGAGTCGCTCGATCTTCTGCTTAAAGCTGGTGGCGATATCAACGCGCCCGGCGGACGAAGGATGCAGACCCCGCTCCACGCCGCAGCGTTCTGGGGATGGAACGACGTGGTGCAGTACTTAGTGGACCACGGCGCCAAGCTCGATGTGAAAGATTCCGGCGGCATGTCACCCATCGACGCGGCGCTGGGCAAAGCGGGCGGCAACAGCCGAGGCGGCCAGCGCATCGATGTGCATGAGGACACCGCGGCTTTGCTCCGGAAGCTCGGCGTAAAGTAAAAAGTGGGGCAGGCTTTCCAGCCGGCGCTCTATACAAGGACAGCGAGGTGCCGAGCGGAAGCCCGGCTGCAGCCTCGAAAGGCTGACCCCACTATTGCGGCTAGCGCTTCACCTGATCGACGTCCACATCGAGGTTGTGGCCGATCCGGAACCCGATCTGGCCATCCGCGTGGATCTTGCTCTTGGGTTGGCGCGCGACTTCCATGCCGTTGACGGTGAAGATCACGTTATCGCCCTGGACCTGGATGCCCAGCGTATTGGTCTGCTTGCCGTCAGCGCCCTGCTTGACGATGGCCGGGTTCGCGGTCCAGTCCACTACTGTTTTCGGCCCCGATCCCTCCCAGTTGGCGATGAAATACTCGCCCTGATTGCGGACCAGGAAATAGGTATAAGTCGGCGTCGGGCCCATATTCGTGCCGCCGATCACCAGTCCATAGGAAATTGGGTGGGAGGGCCGTTGCAACTGGGTCAGGCGCGCCGAGTAAGTGTAGTTGCCTGACTTGATCCAATCGTTGCGATAGAACGTTCCAGCGGATCCCATCTGGAAGTGGTAGACGTCCCCTGCCTGGGAGAACTTGATTCCCGCGGGAGTTCCGCGATCCGGGCGTACATTCCAGCCGGCTGGAAACTGCCCGCCGGTAACGGCCCGATCCGGGTCATTCTTCCCGCCCTCTTGGGCAGACGCCACGGCACTGACCAAAGCGAACATCAAAACGAGCGTACGGAGTTTATGAAAGTGATTGATCATAACGGAGATCCTAATGGCGAGTATATCAGTCCGCCTTCGGCGGGTGTTTGTTATACACTCTTTGGATATCTCTAAGTGGGAGGCACACCGAATGTTCGTCACCCGGCTAAAATCATGGGCGCTGGCGCTGCCAGTCGCCGCGTTCGTCATCTGGAATCTGACGCCCGCACGCGGGCAGCAGGGAACGCCTGCAACCGGCGAGTGGCGCGTGAACGGAGGCGACACCGGTAGCACCCGCTATTCGCCGCTGGATCAGATCAGCGCGACGAACGTCAAGAATCTGCAGGTAGTCTGGCGCTGGAAGGCTCAGAACATGGGGCCCGCGCCGCAGGCCGCCTGGGAAGTGACTCCGCTGATGGTGGGCGGCAGACTGTTCTTCACCGCAGGTACCGGGCGGACCGTAATCGCCGCCGACGCCGCCACCGGCGAGACCCTGTGGACCTATCGCGGTGACGATACCGCCGAGCGTGGCGCCGTGCGCGCCAATAATCGCGGAGTAAGCTACTGGAGCGATGGCCGCGGCGACGATCGGATCCTGTTCATCACGCCTGGCTACCAACTGGTCGCGTTGAATGCCAAGACCGGGGCGCCCGTTTCAACTTTCGGAAAAGACAGTCACGTAGACCTGTGGCTCGGCCTCGACCGGCCGGTGGTGCAGAACGGAACCATTGGCGCGACCTCCCCGCCGATCATTATTCGCGATGTTGCAGTGGTGGGCGCTTCTCTCAAGGTCGGCGTCGCGCTGCCCACCCGGCTGAACACCCCGGGCTACATCCGCGGCTATGACGTCCGCACCGGCAAGCTGCTGTGGACCTTCCACACCGTTCCCCAAGCGGGCGAATTTGGGGTCGAAACCTGGGGCAAAGACGACCGCGGTCAGGATTCGTGGAAATTTACCGGCAACACCGGCGCCTGGGGACCGTTGACCGGCGATGAAGAGCTCGGCTACGTCTATATTCCCGTCGAGGCGCCCAGTGGCGATACCTACGGCGGCCAGCGTCCTGGAGCGAACCTGTTCTCCGATAGCGTTGTGTGTCTCGACGCGAAAACCGGCAAGCGCGTGTGGCACTACCAGTTAATCCACCACGAAATGTGGGATTACGATATTCCCGCCGCGCCCATTCTGCTTGATATTACGGTGAACGGAAAAAAGATCAAAGCCCTGGCGCAGGTGAATAAGTCGGCGTTTACGTTCGTGTTCGACCGCACCAACGGGCAGCCGGTGTGGCCCATAGAGGAGCGTGCGGTGCCCCAAGGCAGCGCGCCTGGCGAGTGGTATTCGCCCACGCAACCGTTTCCCACCAAGCCCGCGGCGTTCGATCGCCAGGGCGTCACCGAAGCCGACTTGGCCGATTACACGCCCGCGATCAAAGCCGAAGCTTTGAAGGTCGCCTCGCAATATGTTCTTGGGCCGATCTACACGCCGCCGATCGTCAAGGATACCGGCGGCAAGCTGGGAACCATTCAGCTTCCGGGCGCGGGCGGCGGGGCCAACTGGATGGGCGGGGCGGTCGATCCCGAAACGGGGATGCTGTACATCCCCTCGACCACCAGTCCGTACATCTCGTCACTGGTTCCGGGCGGCGAGCGTTCGGAGATGCCGTACATCGCCGGTGGTGGGGGCGGAAACACCAACGTGGCGGGCAACCTGCCGCTGATCAAGGGTCCATATGGACGCATCACGGCATTCAATCTCAACACCGGCGACCAGGCCTGGATGATTCCCAACGGCAAGCCCGCGGACGCGGTGGTGAACAATCCCGCGCTAAAAGCCGCCGGGATCGACGCCAGCAACTGGGGTGGCGGGCAGCGCTCGCCTATCCTCGTGACGAAGACCATGTTGGTGGAAGGCAGCGCCGACCTGCGCTTCATCGACAAGAAGACCGGAGCTGTCATCCATGAAATGCCGCTAGGCTCGAATGTAGGCCCCACCATGACGTATCTGGTCAACGGGCGGCAGTTCCTGGTCGCCGTCGTGAACGGTACTCAGGGCGGCGGTGCTGAGCTGGTCGGATTGGCCATCGCGCAACCCGGAGCAGCAGGGGCCGGTGGCCGTGGCGGACGCGGTGGTCGAGGTGGAGCGGCGCCTCCAGAAAACTAGACGGCGCGCGTGCTAACCTGCGCGAAGCGGTTCTTCCATCGCAGGAACGGGCTCTCCAGATACCGATAGGAGAGCGCCGCGAGCGCGACGGTCAGCGAAAACGCGATCAGTAGCACTACGGGTCCGGGGAGCGACGCCGCTTTCTGCACCAGCCGGATCGCTGCCACGTGGAATACGTAGAGTCCGTAACTGATCTTCCCTAAATATGTAAGGATCCTGGGCGTTCTCGCACCATCGGGAGCGAAGCTGCCGTAGAAGATCGCCACGCACCCGGCGGCAGCTAATGGATAGGTCAGAAGCCATATCCAGCCGGGGTCTTTGAGCACGCTTCCTGCGACCCACAGCGCCACGCTTCCGCTCGCGATCCACATTATCCGGCCACGCAGAGTGTGTTTAGGAATTCTTCCGCGAAGCAATAAAGCCAGCAACGCCCCGCCCGCAATCGGGTCGAGCCGTGCGAACGTGTTCGTCCAGATCGCTGCCTCGCTCGCGTGATGGCCGATCAGAAATGCGCGCGTGATCGTGGCGATTACCAACATCCCGACGGCACACAGAGGCATGGAAGATCCGCAAAGTCGCATCAGCCACGGCCACACGACGTAGAATTGCTCTTCAATCGACACTGACCATAGCAGCGCAAGGGATGTCGGAAACAGGTTCCACCAGGCGCAGGCCCAGTTGCCCGCGAAAAAGAGGAACGCCAGCCAAAAATTTCCGGACATCTGGTCCGCAGGCATGGCGATTGCCAGCAGGGGAAGCAGCACCAGCAGAGCAAAGTAGTACAGCGGCCAGATCCGCAGGATCCTCCGGATGTAGAACGCGCGAATATCGAATGAGCCCCGTGCGCGCTGCTCCCGCAGCAGCAGTTCGGTGATCAGGTAGGCACTCAGAGCGAAGAACAGGTCGACACCCAGCGCTCCGGCGCGCGCTCCTGCTGCCAAGAACGCCGCGAGAGTATGCGGAACTCCCCAGCCTACGTATTCGGCCGCGGTGAGCGGGAATCCATGGTGGATAAACACCAGCAGGAACGCCCCGAATCGAAGCACGTCCAACTCCGGGCGATAGAAGTGTCGGCGGCTTTCCGCGACAATGCTTTCTGCCATGTGTTAACTTGCTGAAGATACATGGTACTGACAAAAGAAGAACTCATCGCGTCCCTGCAGAATGAGGTTCGAATCCTGCTCCACCTGGCGAGCAAGATCGATCGCAACCAACTGGACTACCGGCCCACACCGAAACAGCGCAGCACCATCGAACTGCTTCGATACCTTACGATCATGGGACCCAACCTGATCCCGGCGATCAAGACCGGGGCTTTCGATGGCGCAGCCTTTGGCGCCGCCCAGGCCGCGGCCAATGCCATGAACTTCGATCAAATCATCGCCGCAATTGAAAAGCAGAGCAGCGACTACGCCCAACAACTCGGCGGATTCTCGGATGCCGATTTCCGCGGCGAGATCGACATGTTCGGCCGCAAAACCAGCCGCGGCTCGCTGATCGTGAACATGGTGCTGTGTGGCTTTGCGGCATACCGGACTCAGCTATTCTGCTACTTGAAAGCCTGCGGACGCGACGAGTTGAATACCATGAATCTCTGGGCCGGCATGGACGGTCCGATGCAAGGCTGATTGGTCGCGAAAGGAATTCCCGTGCTCAAAACCCTGCTTGCTGCTCTGATCGCAATTCAGTTCGTTCATGCTCAGGCTGCCCGTCCGCTAAGCCCCGATGAGTGGACCACCTACGGGCTCACCCCGGGCGAGACGCGCTACAGCCCACTGAACCAAATCAACGCGTCCAACGTGAGCCGGCTAGGTCTCAACTGGTCCTTCGATGTGGGCCGCGGCGGCGGTAACCAGGAAGCTACGCCTTTATTCGCGAACAGCACGCTCTACAGCATCACGAACTGGAGCATCGTTTTCGCCGTCGACGCGCGCACCGGCAAGGAAAAGTGGCGCTGGGATCCGGAGGTCAATCAGGATAAAGTCCGCCCCCAAATCTGCTGCGGTGTAGTGAATCGCGGCCTCGCGCTGTATCAAAACCTGATCATCGCACCGGTCATCGACGGCCGCCTGATCGCTCTGAATGCGGAAACCGGAAAGCCGGTTTGGGAGGCCCGCGTGTCCTATTCGAACGAAGGCTACACCGTGACCATGGCGCCGCGCATCGCGAAGGGGAAAGTGATCATTGGGGTCGCTGGCGCCGAACTTCCAATCCGCGGATTTTTCGCCGCCTATGACGCCGCTACCGGTAAATTCGCCTGGCGCTTTTACACCGTTCCCGGCGATCCCTCGAAACCGTTCGAAAATCCCGCGCTCAAGAAAGCCGCGGAAACCTGGTCGGGCGACTATTGGAAGCTCGGTGGCGGCGGATCCGTGTGGGACGGCATGGCTTACGATCCGGACGCCGATCTCCTCTACGTCGGCACCGGCAATGGCGGTCCATGGCCCGAGGAGCTGCGCAAGTCCAAGGGTAAGGAGAACCTGTATCTGGCTTCGATTCTCGCTGTGAAGCCCGATACCGGCGAGCTCAAATGGTATTTCCAAGTGGTGCCGGGCGATTCCTGGGATTACGACAGCGTGCAGCAGTTGTTGCTCGCCGACGTGACCATACGGGGCCAGCAACGCAAGGTCCTGATGCAGGCCAACAAAGACGGGTTCTACTACGTGATCGACCGCGTCTCCGGCCAGTTCATCTCAGGCCAGGCCTATGCCAAAGTCACATGGGCGAGAGGATTGGACGAACGCACCGGCCGCCCTTTCGTCAATCCTGAAGCGCACTATGGCACCGAATCCATCCAGATCTCGCCCGGACCGGGTGGCGCGCACAACTGGGCGCCGATGTCGTTCAATCCTGCGACCGGGTTGGTTTACGTGCCGACTGCTATGGTGAGTAGTTCCAACTTCGCGATCGATCCCGAGTTCACCGTTAAACCGGGTCGCAGCAACCTGGGTGTGAAGCGCGGTGCGCCTCCAGCGAACGGCCAAGGTGTTGCGCCGCCACCGCCTCCGACTCTCCCGCCTCCTCCGGCAATAGGTCCTGAAGCTCCTCCCGCCGGTCAAACGAACGTGCTGGTCGCCTGGGACCCGGTAACGCAGAAAGAACGCTGGCGGACCCTCGGCGGCGGATCGATTGGCGGGGGGACGGTGACTACCGCAGGCAACCTGGTGATCCAGGTGATTCCCGACGGGCGCCTGGTCGCTTACAGCGCGGACAAAGGCGAAAAACTCCTCGACATCCAGACCGGACTTCGCGGCGGCATGGGTCCTCCGATCACGTATCAGTTGGACGGCAAACAGTACATCGCGCTGATGGGCGGAACGGGCGTCGTGATCGCTCGCAGCGCCGAACCGGGCGCTCCACCGCCTCCGCCGACCGCACAGACGGTGCTGCCCAAGCTAATGACGTTCGTCCTGGACGGGAAGCCCCTGCAGTAGGCTACTCTACCGACAGCGCCAGTAAAACATTTCCCGGGATTCCGTTCCGGACACCGACGTAACCGGACGGGACATACAACGTTCCACCGGCCACCACCGGTCCTGCCGCGCCCATGGATCCACCTTTCGCAGCTACCCCGTTCACTGTGGTGAATTCCTGAATGGTGTTGTACTCCCACGCGATTTTCCCGTCGGTGGCAGAGAGCGCGCGCAGCACTCCGTCCCACCCGCCCGAAAACACCATGCCAGGAATCGCGGTCAGCGGACCCTCGTGTCCGGGGTGTTGCGCGAGCGCGGGCGCCAGTTCCGGCTTGGTGAACCATTTCCGCTCGCCGTCCCTGAGCTGCACGGCGGCGATCCCTCCGGGACCGAGGCCGAAGTAAGCGTTCTGGTCGTCAGCCGCCCCGCCCCACACGATCTTTCCGCCGAACTCGCTGGTATTATTCACCAGCGCGGTTTTCCAGATCACCGCGCCTTTCTGATCGGGATCGTGGGCCCAGACGTTGCCGCTTTTCTGCCCCGCCACCAGGATGGTCCGTCCACTGGGTAAAGTCTTCAAAATCGGCGGTGATCCGAAGTCGTGATCCGGCCCTAATTCCTTGGGACAGTTTTCGGGAAGCGTCGCGCCGTTGCATCCTGCGAGCCATGCATCCTTTCCGGTATCCTGGACCGACCACTGGATCTTGCCGGTGTTCAGGTCCAGAGCCATAATCGCGTCAGTCGTGTCGGGCGCCGGTTCGGTGTAAGCGTCACCTGTGCCTATGTAGAGCACATGGCGCGCCGGATCGATAGTGGGCGAATTCCAAACTCCACCGCCCGCCGGAGCGAACCGCTGCACGCCGTTGGAGTTTTTCCCGGCCGGCTTGGGTTCATCTGAAATGGTGTAGGTTTTCCAGACTTGCTTGCCCGTCGCGGCATCCAGCGCGACTACGCTGCCGCGAAATGTGCAGCACGGATAGTTTCGGTTGGTGCCCGCGCCTTCTTCGCCTGACGCCACCGGCACGTACACGCGCCCTTCGTATACCTTGAGACCGCCCGTGATTCTCGCCGAGGCGTGATCGTCCACGTGGACCTTCCAGATTTGCTGGCCGGTAGCCGCATCCACCGCGTACGCGTTGGCTTTGCCGTCACCGAAATAGGCGGCGTAATTTGTGCCGAGGCGTTCGATGGTGACCGCGCTGCGCACTCCTGCGTCCGCCTGGAACGACCAATATACGCATCCCGAACCGGCGTCGAGCGAGTAAACGGCTCCCGTATCGACTCCGACTAACACGCGTCCCGCCGCAACGGACGGCTGCCCGTATACCGATTTGGCGCCGGGGAATCCGAACGCCCATTTCAGCTTGAGCCGAGGTACGTCGGCAACTCCGATCTGGACGCTTTTCTGAAAACGGGTATTGGCGAGGCCCGCGCCCCAGCCATTCCAGGACGCACTCACGGCAGGATCGCCGAACTTCTCGTTGGCCGGGCATTGGCCGGTCTGGGCAGCCAGACTGTGGGCGAACCAAAACAGGCAGGCGCACGATAACGCCGGGAGTCTTTTCATCTCGTTGGCCGCTCCTCCGTTGTAGGATACTGCGCGGCAAGGCAGAAGCGCGGCGCTTGCGTGGCAGGGATAATATGGACTAGACTTAGTCTAGTCCATGAAAGTCACCAACATTCACGAAGCCAAGACGCACTTCTCCAAGCTAGTGGAGCGCGCGGCCGCCGGCGAAGAAATCGTCATCGGTAAGGCGGGCAAGCCAGTGGCGCGGCTAGGGCCGTATCGGGAGTCCGCCGCCGTCCCCAAACGAAAGCCGGGATCGTTGAGAGGGAAGATCAAGATCCTTCCGGGATTTGACAAGGTGGACAAAGAAATCGGGAAACTGTTCACCGGTGAACTCGATTGAGGCTCCTCCTGGATACTCATATTCTTCTTTGGTGGCTTTCATCCGGTACTCGCCTTCCCAAGGGCGCGCGGACTGCGATTGCGGAATGCTCCGCGGCATACGTGAGTGCTGCTACAGCCTGGGAGATCGCGCTTAAGTCGGCCGCGGGAAAGCTGGAATTTCGCGGTGATCTGGAGGAGCAACTGAAGGTGAACAATTTCTTCCCGCTACCAATCTCCGTCGCACATGCGGTGCTATCAGCGAAGCTCCCGCGTCATCACGCCGACCCGTTCGACCGAATGCTGGTCGCTCAGGCATCTCTCGAATCACTCACACTGGTGACTGCGGATCCGCAGCTCGCAGCGTACGAAGTGCAGATCCTTAAGACCTGACTATTCCTCGGAGGACCCGCCGACCTTGAGCACCGCCAGGAACGCCTCCTGCGGGATCTCCACTCTCCCGACGCGCTTCATGCGGCGCTTGCCTTCCTTCTGTTTCTCGAGCAGCTTCCGCTTGCGCGAGATGTCGCCGCCGTAGCACTTGGCCAGCACATTCTTGCGCATGCCCGAAATGGTTTCGCGCGCGATCACCTTGCTCCCGATGGCCGCTTGCAGCGCCACTTCAAACATCTGCCGCGGAATCAGTTTGCGCAGCCGCTCGATCAGCATCTTGCCACGCTCATAGGCAAAGTCGGTATGCACGATCATCGACAGCGCGTCCACCGGCTCCCCAGCCACCAGTACATCCAGCCGCACCATTTTCGATACGCGATAGCCGGCCAGATGATAGTCCAGCGACGCGTACCCTCGCGACGCCGATTTCAAGCGATCGTAGAAATCCATCACGATTTCGTTGAGCGGCATTTCGTAGACCAGCATCACGCGGCCGCTGCCGATGTGCTCGAACTTTTTCTGGTCGCCGCGCTTCTCTTCGAGCAGCTTGAGGATCTCGCCGATGTACTCTTCGCGCGTGATCACCGTCGCCTCGATAATGGGCTCCTCGATTTTCTCGATCCCGGACGGATCCGGAAATTTGGATGGGTTGTCTACTTCCCCCACAGTCCCGTCGGTGAGAGTGATCTTGTAGCGCACGCCCGGCGCGGTGGTGATCAGATTGATGTTGAACTCGCGCTCCAGGCGTTCCTGCACGATCTCCAGGTGCAGCAGCCCCAGGAATCCGCAGCGAAAGCCGAAGCCCAGCGCCGCTGAATTTTCGGGCTCGAAGCTGAAAGCGCTGTCGTTGAGCCGCAGTTTTTCGAGCGCATCGCGCAGTAAACCGTGCTCGTGCGATTCCACCGGGTACAGCCCCGCGAACACCATCGCTTTCAGCGGCTCGAATCCGGGCAGCGGCTCGCTCGCCGGATTGGCGTTGTCGATGATCGTGTCGCCGATCTGCGCATCGGAAACGGTCTTGATATTGGCGAACAGGAATCCCACTTCGCCGGCGGACAACTCGTCACACGGAATCGGCTTAGGCGATTGATACCCGAGTCCGTCCACTTCAAACACGCGGCTATTCGACCATAGCCGGATCTTCTGCCCCTTATACAACCGCCCTTCCAGCACGCGCGTCAGGATGATCACGCCGCGGTACGGGTCGAACCAGGAGTCGAAAATCAGCGCCCGCAAAGGCGCGTCGGGCGAGCCCTTGGGAGGCGGTATCAGATGCACCACCGCTTCGAGCACGTCCTCAATGCCGGTTCCTTGCTTTGCGCTCACCAGCAGAGCGTCCTTGGCATCCAGGCCGATCAATTGTTCGATCTGGTCGCGAATCCGCTCGGGCTCGGCCGATGGCAGATCGATCTTGTTGATTACCGGAATGATTTCGAGATTGTGGTGCAGAGCCAGGTATGTGTTGGCGAGCGTCTGGGCTTCCACGCCTTGTGACGCATCCACTACCAGCAGCGCGCCTTCACAGGCTTGCAGGCTCCGCGATACTTCGTAGGAGAAGTCCACATGGCCAGGTGTGTCGATCAGGTTGAGCTGGTAATCCTCGCCGTCTTTGGAGCGGTAGTTCAGCCGCACGGCGTGCGCTTTGATGGTGATGCCGCGCTCACGCTCCAGGTCCATCGAGTCCAGCACCTGCGCCATCATCTCGCGCTGGCTAAGCGCACCGGTGACTTCGAGCAGGCGGTCCGCTAGCGTGGACTTGCCGTGGTCGATGTGCGCGATGATGCTAAAATTCCGGATTTTCTGGGGATCCATGCGGTATGATTGAAGCCGACCGGTACCCTGATTATCCCACGATGTCCCGTGAAACCCCGCATTGGAGCCCTGAAGGGACGCAGTCGGCAAGAAATGACGCCCGCGGGCTGAAGTTCGCCATCGTGGTTGCGCGCTTCAACTCCGGCATCACCAGCAAGCTTCTGGATGGGGCACGCGAGGCCCTTTCGAAAGCCGGCGCCGACGCGGTTGAGGTGTTCGATGTTCCCGGCGCTTTCGAGTTGCCGCTGGCCGCGAAACGGCTCGCGCGTGGGGGCTATAGCGGCATTATCGCCCTGGGCGCGGTGATCCGTGGCGAGACGCCCCACTTCGATTACGTCGCCGGGGAGGCTGCGCGAGGGCTGCAGCAAGTCGCGCTGGAGTGCAATATCCCGGTGGCTTTCGGCGTTCTCACTACCGATACCATGGAACAAGCCGCCGCCCGCGCCGGGGGCGAGTATGGCAACAAAGGTTACGACGCCGCTATGACCGCGATCGAAATGGCGCAGTTCTGTAAGGCGCCCGGGAAATAATATGCCCGCTCGACACCGGTCCCGGCAGCGCGCCCTTCAGGTTTTGTTTTCGTGCGACCTGCGGCAGCAACCTGTGGAAGAAGCGATCACGGCGTACTATAAAACGCTGGTATCGGAAGAAGAGGATCCAAATCCCGAGCAACCGGACGACTTTATGGAAACGCTGGTCCGTGGCGCCACCGGCCAGGCCGCCGCGATCGACCAGCGCATCTCCGCCAAATCCGAGCACTGGCGGCTGGATCGCATGCCGGCCGTGGATCGGAACATTCTGCGGCTGGCCGTCTACGAGATGAGCGAAGTGGGTACGCCTGCTCCGGTGGTGATCGACGAAGCGCTGGAGCTCGCGCGAAAGTTTTCGACCGACGAGTCCGTCGCGTTCATTAATGGAGTGCTGGACGCCGTCCGCCGGGACGCGGTGTGACTTCCGGCGTCCATCCGCTGCGCGTAGTTTTGGTAGCGCCCCGCAATCCGCTGAACATCGGTGCGGCCGCGCGGGCGATGAGCAACTTCGGGTGCACCGAGCTAAGACTGGTGAATCCGTACGAAGTGGCTTTTCGAGAAGCGCGTTCTGCCGTCAAAGCTCATAAGGTTCTCGAAAAGGCCGAGGAATTTCCGACGCTGGGCGAAGCCGTCGCCGATTGCGGGTTGGTGGTAGGCACTACTTCCATTGGTCACCGCGCCCTGGAACATCCCCTGCGGAGGCTGGAGTATGGAGGCCGGCTGATCGCCCGCAAGCTCGTCAGCACTCCGGTAGCGCTGCTGTTCGGCTCGGAAAAATTCGGACTTTCGAACGACGATATGAGCCACTGCCATTGGCTGATGCGCATCCCCACGCGCGAGGAGCATGGGTCGATGAATCTGGGTCAAGCCGTAGCGGTGTGTCTTTACGAAATCGTCCGCAATCCGGCGGCTGCGAAACCCGAACCGGATTCGCGACGCGCTGCCCGGGCGGGGGATCTGGAGCGGATCACGGGACTGCTCGGAGAAATCCTCGAGCATTCCGGGTATGTGCACGAGCGCGTGGAAGGATCAACCGAGCTCAAGCTCCGCCGCCTGGTGCGGCGCATGAAACTGAACGCGCACGATGCCGAAGTGTGGCTGGGAATGCTGCGGCAGATACGATGGAAGCTGCTATCCTGATTTTTCCAATCATGACCAAGGTCACACTTCATTACGATCTCAGCCGCAAGCTCACTGAGGAAGACTACCCCAACATCGCTGCGGTGCATAGCGTATATGGAATGGTGCGGGTCCAGATGGCCCCGTCGCTCGATAAGATCACGGTGGATTACGATGCATCGCGTCTTACGAAGACGGATGTGGAAGCGGCGCTGGCTCGCTACGGAATCCCCCTCGCCCACCGCGCCGCCGCGTAGACGGACAAAGTGGGGACTGCCTCCGAATTTCAGCAGCCGCAAGGCGTCAAAAACCTGATTCAGTTAAGCGCGGAATTTCGCGGGCTGTCCCCTATCGTTTCAGCCCCGGCACCCCGCCTAACGTCCGCGCCTCGCGCACTGCCCGAAGAATCGCTTCCGCCGTAGCCTCAGCCGCCGCCACCCCCAACGCGTCCACTGGCGCCGTCGCATTGCCGATCGAAAGCGCGATAGTGACATCGCCATCCGACATCGTATTCACCGGGTCGATCGCCCGCGCGACGCCCAACTGCGCCAGTTGCGAAAGCTTGGTCGCCTCCACTTTATTCAAGCGTGCATTGGTCGCGACCACCACCAGCGTGGTGTTCGCCCGCGAAAGTCCCGATTGAACGCCGGCCTTCATGGCCCGTGCGCTGTCCGCGAACTCCATCGAGTTCCGAGCGATACGGGCCCCCGCGACAATCGTTCGCGTGGCTGGATCCCGCACATCGCCCACTGCGTTTACCGCGGCGAGGGCGGCCACCTTCACGCCGGCGTAGGCGCCTCCGAGCTCCACCGTCCACGAGCCGATGCCCGATTTCATCGCGCGCTCCAGGCCGAACAGCTTTCCGACGGTGGCGCCCGTGCCGGCTCCCACTGCGCCTTCGGCCACCGCTTCATCGCTGGCTGCCGATGCCGCCGCTTCGCCCATTTCCCGCGTCGGACGTGCGCTGCTCTTCCCGATATTCAGGTCGTACAGAATCGCGCAGGGAACCAGTGGCACGCGCGCCGCACCGGTTTCGAAACCCACGCCTTTGTGCTCCAGGTAGTGGCGAACGCCGCTGGCGGCTTCCAGGCCAAAGGCGCTCCCGCCCGCCAGAACCACCGCGTGAATCCGTTCGGTCACATGGTGCGGATGGAGCAGGTCCCACTCTTCGGTGCCTGTGGCTGAGCCGCGAATGTCGCCGCCAGCCGCCGCGCCGGCCTCACACAGAATGGCCGTGCAGCCCGTTAATCCGTCATAATCGGAAGCGTGGCCGACCAGAATACCCGCAATGTCGGTCAAACCCTTCATCGCGCGAACCCAATGGTAGCATCTACGTTATCGGGGGATCCGGATTGCTCGACATCCTAAAACCTGCAGTCGAGGCGTTTCAGGACTTTGTTTTGCTGAGTGTACGGGCGGTCCGGAATATTTTCCGCAGCCCCCACTACGGCGACGATATTCTGATCCAGATGGACGTGATTGGAGTCGGATCACTATTCATCGTTTCTCTCATCGGGCTGTTCACTGGTATTGTCATGGCTCTGCAGATGGCGCGCGCGCTCACCATCTACGGCGCGCAAGACCAGGTCGGACAGATCGTCTCCATCACCCTGGTGCGCGAGCTGGGCCCCGTGCTGACCGCCGTGCTGGTGGCCGGCCGCAACGCCAGCGGTATCGCCAGCGAACTGGGCTCCATGAAAGTTACCGAGCAGATCGATGCAATGCGCGCTCTGGGCACCGATCCCATCCAGAAGCTGGTGACGCCGCGGCTGATCGCCACGGCTGTCGTACTGCCCTTGCTGACCATCATTTCGGATTTCATCGGGCTGGCTGGCGGATACTTCATCGCCAGCACCATGCTGGGTCTCACCTTTTCCGAATACTGGACTTCGGCTTGGCAGGTTCTGGAATACAACGATCTGGCACAGGGTTTGATCAAGCCATTCGTGTTCGCCGTGGTGATTGCTCTGGTGGGGTGTTTCTACGGCATGCGGACCAGCGGTGGAACCCAGGGCGTGGGACGGTCCACCACGAGTGCCGTGGTCAGTTCGTCCGTTTGGATCTTTGTGCTGACGGCGTTCATCACCTACGTCTGGAACCGTGCGTTTGCAAAACAGTGACACCTTCCGATTCCACCATCCTGCGTTTCGAAGACGTCAGCCTGCATTTCGGCGCAACACCGGCGCTCGATCACGTGTCCTTCGAGATGCAACCCGGCCAGACCTTCGTAATCCAGGGAGCCGCCGGCAGCGGAAAGACCATACTGCTCAAGGTGGCCGTGGGTCTGGTGCGGCCCGATTCCGGGCGCGTGTGGCTTTTCGGTCAGGAGATCACTCACCTCCGCGAACAGGACCTGTTCGACCTGCGGACCCGCGTAGGAATCCTGTTTCAGGAGGGTGGATTATTCGATTCGCTCACGGTGGCCGAGAACGTCGCGTACCCGCTGATCAACCGGCGGATCCTGCACCACGCCGTCAAGGGCAGCTCCAACGGCAACGGCGACCCGGCCATTGAGGAACGCGTGCGCGAAACCCTGCGCTTCGTGGAATTGGAGGAAACCTTGGATAAGTTCCCGAACGAGCTATCCGGAGGGATGCGGCGCCGGGTCGGGATCGCCCGCGCGGTGGTGACAGAGCCTGCTCTGGTGCTCTACGACTCGCCCACGGCCGGTCTCGACCCCATCACGGCCTACACCATCATCTCCCTGATCCTCAAGGAGCGCGACCAGCGCAATACCGCCACCATCATGGTTACGCATCGCTTTCAAGACGGGCACCTTATGGCGAACTTTCGCTACAATCCCAACAGTGGCCAGATCGAGCGGGCAGCCGGCGGAAGCAACTCCGGCCAGATGAGCACTAAATTCCTGGTCATGAACGCCGGACGCCTTGTTTTCGAAGGAACTGAATCTGAAATGCAGGCTACGCAGGACCCGTATGTCCGCAAGTTTCTGCGCCTGGGAGGCGCCTGAGCGCGATGCCTACAACAAAAAAAACGACGTGGGCCCAGCTCAAAGTGGGCATTATGGCCATCGTCGCGCTGCTTCTCCTGGCCGCGCTGATCATCCTCATGTCCAGCAGTAACCCGCTGTTCCGGAGAACCTCGGACGTCTACACATACCTGCCCGACTCAGTCGCCATGACCGAGGGTGCCACGCCAGTCCGGCTGAATGGCATCCTGATCGGCAAAGTGAAGAAGATAGAGCTTTCGGGTTCGTCCGACCCCAACCGCGTTGTGAGACTCACGCTCAGCATTTATGACGATGCTCTGAGCCTGGTGCCGGTAGACTCGGAGGCCAAGCTCGCGCAGCAGAACCTGCTGGGCAGCCGCTACGTCAACATTAAGAAAGGAACTAGCCCCCAGACCATTCGGCCCGGAGCCGAAATTCCCAGTGCCGAAACTCCCGAAATCGAGGATTTGTTCCAGCAAAGCTCCTCGACGCTGGCCGCCTTGCAGAATATCCTGGAGCGAGTAAACCGCATTGTCGGCCAAGTCGAAGGCGGCCAGGGCACCATCGGCGCGCTTTTGAACGACCCCACGCTCTACAACCGCTTTGTCGCAATCACGAATGACGTCAAAGAGCTGACCACCGCTCTGAACGCGCAAGACAGCACCATGGGACGGCTGATCCATGAGGATACGCTGTATCAGGACTTCCGCGGTACAGCGGCCCGGATCAACAGTATGCTGGACGGCCTCAACGCCGGCCAGGGCACCGCCGGCAAGCTCCTCAAGGACGAGGCTATGTACGACGAGCTTCGCGCGGCAATCGGCGACGTTCGCGACACCATCGCGCGCGTCAATCGCGGCGACGGTACCGTCGGGAAGCTGCTCAATAGCAGCGAAATGCACGACCAGTTGATCGCCACCATCGGCAAGCTGGATGGCGTACTGGATAAAGTCAACACTGGCAATGGAACCATCGGACGGCTGTTGAACGATCCGGCCTTGTATGAAGGCCTCGACTCGACCACGCGCGAGATGCAAGGTCTGCTCAAAGACTTCCGCGCGAATCCTTCCAAGTTCATGCAAATTCGCCTGCGGCTGTTCTAGGTGGTCCGGATCTTAATCGTCAACGCGGATGACTTCGGCTTTACGCGCGATGTCAATGCTGGAATCCTGGAGGCGCATCGCAACGGAATCCTGACCGCTACCACTTTGATGGCCACCGGAGAGGCGTTTGACGATGCCGTACGGCTCGCCAAGGAAACACCGTCGCTCGATATCGGCTGCCACCTGGTGCTGGTCGGGGCCCCCGGATTTCCACTCACCATCCCGCAACTGTTGCGGGCCGTGGCTCTCGGGCGCATCCAGATCTATGACGAACTTGTCCGGCAGGTGCGGCGTATTTTCGATGCGGGCTTGAACCCGACCCATTTGGATACTCATAAGCACACGCACTTGCTTCCTCCCGTACTCGAAGCCGTGGCCCGCATCTCCGAGGAGTTTCGGATCCCGTGGGTGCGGCGCCCGTTTGATTTTCCGCTCCAGCCGGGCGGGGTAGGATGGACCAACCGGCTCATGCGGCTGATGAATGGGCGCTTTCGCTCCGCGCTCGCGCGTCATCACTGCCGTTCAACGGATTGGTTTGCGGGATTCCGGCTCACAGGCAGCTATCAAAGCGGCGATCTCGCCGAGCTGATTAGAGCGCTTCCGGAAGGCGTGACCGAGTTCATGTGCCATCCGGGCCGCTGCGGCGCGGATCTGCGTTCGGCACGCACTCGCCTCAAGGAAAGCCGGGAACAAGAGCTGCGCGCGCTTATCGCGCCTGAAATTCGGACGATCCTGACCGAAGCCGGAGTGAAACTCGCCAACTTTCGCGACCTCAGCGAAGTGTGAGGTGCAGAGTTTCCCTGGACTGGATCAGGTATCCAACGAAGTAAGTCAGATTGTAGCCGGCGTGTAGCAGCGCGGCTGCCGCAGTCGACCCGCTCTTGTAGCGCGCGTATCCAAACGCCACACCTGCTAATCCGATCAACAACAGGTGCTTCCAGGACCACATGTATTGCGGACCGTGCAGCAGCGCGAATCCCGTCGCGGCCAGGATTATGGCAGGCCACGCGCCCAGCACGCGATGCAGCAGAGGCTGCAGGAATCCTCGAAACAGCAACTCTTCGAACAAAGGGCCAAGCACGACTGCAAAGAATGCGACCAGGAAGAGCGATCCGCGTCCGGAAATCAGGTTTTCGACCGGCGTGGGAATCTCGGGCGCGCCTAGCGCTACACCTAGCGTGGAAAGTCCGATGGCCAGGGCCGGTCCGCCGAAAACGCACCACCACGCTCCTCGCTCCGGCGGCACCCATCCCAGCGACTGCCACAAGGGCCGTCTGTAACGGACGGTGATCACCATGTAGAGCGCGCCGATCAGAAGCGCGTAAATTGCGCTCTGGAAAGCCAGCGCGCGCACGGTATCGTTCGAAAACGCGCCCGGCGCCAGTGTCCGGCCGAGTCGGATCAGCAGCGCGCCCAACAGCCAGGCCGGAAAAACGGCGCCCACGAACAGCGCCAGATCCTCGAAGCCCCAGAAAGCGCGGCTGTCGCGGGAGGGTGTCATTTCGTTGACATCAATTGTATGCGTTCAGCTCAATTCTACTAACGCAGCCGCCAGCAGCGGGATCATGATTTCATGGTGGCCCGTGATAGCGAAGCCGTGGCCGCCCGAACGGGCGTGTGGCCGCTCTACCACGTTCATCTTCGGCCGGTAATGCTGGACAAAATCGAAATTCACGGTTGTAAATTGGCCCAGCGGGTTCCCCAGGTTACGCACCACGGAAACCCCCTTCAGGAACACTTCGGGCAGCACCACGGCTGATCCAAGATTAAGGTAAACACCGCCATTGTCAAGCCCTCGCAGCAGCGAGCACAGCAGGCGAAAATCGCGATGGGTGGTCTCCCCGATGGCCGCCGCGTCGGCGCGCGGATGCATATGCGGCGTGTCTGTCCCGACCGCCACATGCACCGTAACGGGGACTCCTGCCAGATAAGAACCAGCCAGAACGCTGTGCGGCGCGAATTCCGGCTTCGCCAACTTCTCGAGATGCTTTCCCAGCGATTCGCCCATGCCCAACCCCTGGCGATTGCCTTCTGTAATCGCCAGATTCATCTCGCGACCCGTCTCTTCTGACACTCCAAAACGTCCATCCGGCAGGACGGCTTCCACGTCTTCACTGGTGTGGCCCGCAATCGCGATCTCGAAATCGTGAATCGAAGTAGCGCCGTTCATGACGAACGCCGTCACCCAGCCGCGCCGCATCAGGTCCAGCAGCACGTCACTCAGACCGCATTTAATCACGTGGCCGCCCATGCCCCACAAAATCGCGCGCGATTCGGCCCGGGCTCTCTTCAGTGCATCCAGCACGCCGCGAAACGCCTGGCCGGCGAGAATCTCCGGAAAGGATTCGATTAGCCGCGAGACGCCGTCGCCCTTCTGGAACGGCCGCGCAAACTGGCTTACGCGCACCTTGCCCTCGCGATCAGCAATAGGTACGGTCTTCAGCCCGTCGAACGACAGTGGCTTTTCCGAGTACCGGCTCATGATGGGATTACGCGGCGCGTCCCTTGCCCAGCGTCTTGCGGAGCGCCTGTGCCGTGTAGCTCTTGGGATTCCGCACAATCTCTTCCGGCGTCCCCACTGCCACCACGGTCCCCCCGCGCTCGCCGCCTTCGGGTCCCAGGTCGATGATCCAGTCTGCCGTTTTGATCACATCCAGATTATGTTCGATCACCACTACGGTATTTCCCAGTTCCACGAGGTTCTGGAGCACCTGAAGCAGCTTGCGTACGTCCTCGAAGTGCAGTCCGGTGGTCGGCTCATCCAGAATGTAGAGGGTCTTGCCGGTCTGGCGCCGGCTCAGCTCGCGAGCCAGCTTGATGCGTTGCGCTTCGCCGCCCGACAGCGTAGTCGAAGACTGGCCCAGGTGCAGATAGCCGAGACCGACGCGCTCCAGCGTCTCCAGCTTGGCTTTGATCTGCGGAATATTTTCCAGGATTTTCAGCGCGTCTTCCACCGGCATTTCGAGCAAATCCGCGATTGAATAACCCTTGTACTTCACCTGCAGGGTCTCGTGGTTGTAACGCCGGCCGCGGCAGACGTCGCACGTGACATAAACGTCCGGCAGGAAATTCATCTCGATGCGCTTCAGCCCGTCTCCCTGGCAGGCCTCGCAGCGCCCGCCCTTCACGTTGAAGCTGAACCGGCCCGGCTTGTAACCGCGCTCGCGCGATTCCGGCAGCATGGCGTATAGATCGCGGATGGGCGTGAAAACCTGCGTATAGGTCGCGGGATTCGACCGCGGCGTCCGGCCGATGGGCGATTGATCGATCTCGATCACCTTGTCGATCAGGTCCAGGCCGGTGATGGATGTATGCGCGCCCGGCTCGGCACGCGATCCGTACACGGCTTTGGCCGCGGCCCGGTACAGAATATCGTTGATCAAGGTCGATTTCCCGCTTCCGGAAACGCCCGTGATCAGAATGAAGAGACCCAGCGGAAACTCCACATCGATGTTCCGCAAATTGTGTTCCGATGCCCCCTGAATGACCACTTTCCCGGCGGCGGACTTGCGGCGCTTTTCGGGCAGGCTGATTTGGCGCCTTCCCGTGAGGTACTGGCCGGTGAGCGAATCAGGGTTGTTGGCGATATCGGCCGGCGTGCCTTGCGCCACCAGCTCGCCTCCCAGACGGCCTGCTCCGGGTCCCAGATCGATCACGTAATCGGCGCGTTCGATGGTGTCGGCATCATGCTCCACTACCAAAACCGTGTTGCCCAGATCGCGCAACTTGGCCAGCGACGTCAACAGACGATCGTTGTCGCGCGGATGCAACCCGATGGATGGCTCATCCAGGACGTACAGGACGCCGCGGAGCCGTGAGCCGATCTGGGTGGCCAGCCGGATCCGCTGCGCTTCCCCGCCCGAAAGCGTTGCCGCCGAGCGTTCCAGGCTCAAGTATTCCAGGCCCACCTGCATCAGGAAGTCCAGCCGGTTGCGGATTTCATCCACCGGCCGCCCGCCGATCTGTTTCTCGCGTCCCGTGAACTCCCAGCCCTTCACGGTTTCGAGCGCCTGCCGGATCGACATTCGGGTTAGCTCGCCAATGGTTCTATTCTTTACTTTTACAGCCAGGCTGGCCGGCTTCAGGCGCTGGCCGCCGCAATCCGGACAGATGTGCGGCGACATGTAGTTCATGAACCACTCGTGGTAGGCTTCGCTCGCGATCTCTTCCTTGTAGAATTTGTCGAGGATCCCGAGCACCCCCGGTTTGCCGTTCGCACCTTCGAGTAGTATCGTCTGGTGCTTGCGCGAAAGCTGGTCGAACGGCTTCTGGATTGGAATCTTCTGCTGCGCGGCCAGGGCGTTGAGCGCGTGGATCACATAGCTGTGCCCGCCTCCCGGACCGAGCCCGCCATCAAACAGCGGCCGCGACGGGTCCACGATCACCTTCACCGGATCGAAGCTCCACCGGTTCCCTAGTCCGTTGCAGGTTTCGCACGCGCCGAACGGGCTGTTGAAGGAAAAGGATCGCGGCTCGAGTTGCGGCACGCTGGCGCCACAATCCGGGCAGGCGAGCTTGGTGGAATAAAGGCGTTCCGGACCGTTTACAACGGCCACCAGTACCAAACCGCCCGCCAGCTTGGTAGCGGTCACGATGGACGCTTCCAGACGTTTCTCGATTTCCGGCTTGATCAGCAGCCGGTCGACCACTACCTCAATGGTGTGGTTCTTGCGCCGATCGAGCGTGATCTCTTCGTCAAGCGATCTTAAGACACCGTCGATGCGCGCCCGCACGAAGCCTTGCCGCGCGAGTTTATCCAGCTCTTTCTTGTATTCGCCTTTGCGTCCCCGGACAATCGGCGCCAGGATCATTACCCGCTCTTGCGATCCTAGCGCCATCACCTGCTCCAGGATCTGGTCGGTCGACTGCCGCGAGATTTCAATGCCGCAGTTGGGGCAGTGCGGTACCCCGATGGCCGCGTACAGCACGCGCAGGTAATCGTAGATCTCGGTGATGGTGCCCACGGTCGATCGCGGGCTGCGGCTGGTGGTTTTCTGCTCGATCGAGATCGCCGGGCTCAACCCGTCGATCGAATCCACCTCCGGGCGCTCCATCTGATCAAGAAACTGGCGCGCGTAGGGCGAAAGTGTCTCGACGTACCGCCGCTGCCCCTCCGCATAAATCGTGTCAAAGGCCAGCGAAGACTTGCCAGACCCGCTCAAGCCTGTGATGACCGTGAAAGTGTTGCGGGGGATCTCGACGTCGATGTTCTTGAGGTTGTGCTGCCGTGCCCCGTGCACGGTGATGCTTTTTAACAAGCGATCTTCATTTTCCCACACTCCCTTTCCGCGGCTGTTTTCTGCTTCCGGTGGACCTAAACGCGTCAAAGTACTAATACGACGAGGCATTTACGGGGTGCGCTTCCTATTGACCTTAGAGCCGGTTAGCCGTACAGTCGATTAAGCCCATGATCGAACAGAGAAAGCACCAACGCTTCGAACTCCGCCTTCCGTTCGAGGTCGTACGGAATGGTTCCGTTTTGAAAGTCCGCGGAGAGACCAGGAATGTCAGTTCGGCCGGCGTCCTATTCACGTCGGAAAGCCAGCTCCCACTGGGCGAATCGATCGAATACGTGATCACCCTGCCACGCACGCCCGGCAACCGCAAAGAGGTTCGTTTGCGCTGCGTGGGCAAAGTGCTCCGCGAGGATCATCAATCGGCATTCGCTGCGACACTCGAACGCTACGAGTTTCTGCGCGACTCCGCCTAGTTTTTTCTTTCGCCCCGCGCTACACTAGCGAAGAAAGGGCGAAGAATGAACCTCACTCTCGGTTTCCCCGAGCCTGCCCGTGAACGAATTCTAGCGCGCCAGAGCGGCCTTTCTGGAGCGATTGAGCGGTTCCAGCAATGGATGGCCGATCCGGAGTCTCCTGTTCGGGCCGTTCGCCGCCAGCCTGCGCGGCCGGGCGAATTCGCCGAGTTTCCGGAAACGCTCGCGCCCTCTCTCCAGAAAGCCCTGGTTACGAGGGGAATCGAACGTCTTTACACGCATCAGGCCGAGGCTTTTACGCATGCTTCGAGCGGCCGCAACGTCGTGATCGTGACGCCCACCGCCAGCGGCAAGACCCTGTGCTACAACCTGCCGGTGTTAAACGGGCTGCTGGCCGATCCCAACGCTCGCGCGATGTACCTGTTCCCGACCAAGGCCCTGGCTGAAGATCAGCTCCACGAGTTCCAGGCCGCGGTCGACGCCATGGGCTGCTCCGACCTTCGCGCTTTTACCTATGACGGCGATACGCCCCAGGACGCGCGCCGGGCGATTCGCGAGCGCGCCAACGTGGTCTTCACTAATCCGGACATGCTCCACGCGGGCGTCCTCCCGCACCACACCAAATGGGCCAAGGCGTTCGAAAACCTGCGCTACGTGGTGATCGACGAGCTGCACTACTACCGCGGCGTCTACGGCAGCCACCTGGCGAATCTTTTGCGCCGTCTGAAGCGTGTGTGCGAGTTCTATGGATCGTCCCCGCAATTCATCTGCTGCTCGGCGACCATCGCCAATCCCAAGGAATTGGCTGAGGCGCTCACCGGGCTCCCTTTCGAGCTGGTGGAGCGCGATGGCGCGCCTTCCGGCGATAAGTACGTGGTGTTCTACAACCCACCGGTGGTGAATCGGGCGCTGGGGATTCGCCGGAGTTATTTGAACGAGACGCGGCGAATGGCCCGCGAGCTTCTCGATCGAGGCCAGCGGACACTAGTGTTCGCCAACAGCCGCCTGGCTACCGAAATTCTGCTTACGTATCTCAAGGACGACTATTCGGGGGTCCGGGGCTACCGCGGCGGATATCTTCCCAAAGAGCGGCGCGAGATCGAAGGCAAGCTGCGCGACGGCGATATTCGCGCAGTAGTTGCAACCAACGCGTTAGAGCTGGGAATAGATATTGGTTCGCTGGACGCCGTGGTGATGGCGGGATACCCGGGGACTATCGCGTCCACCTGGCAGCGCGCGGGCCGAGCGGGCCGCCGCCAGACCGCATCGTTGGCTGTACTGGTGGCCTCCAGCGCGCCTCTCGATCAGTACATCATCGAGCACCCCGAATATTTTTTCGATCGGCCCCCGGAGCACGCCTACATCAATCCGGACAATCTGGAAATTCTGCTGAGCCACTTGAAGTGCGCGGCCTTTGAGCTGCCCATCCGCGACGGCGAACGATTCGGGCAGCACGACAGCGGCGAGTTTTGCCGCTTTCTGAGTGATCTTAAACTTCTGCACCACTCCGGACCAGCATCCAACGGCGCTTGGCACTGGACCTCCGACACGTATCCCGCCGACGCCGTCAGCCTGCGCTCGGTTTCGAGCGATAACTTCGTGGTGGTGGAGATAACCGGCGATCATCAGGTAATCGCCGAAGTATCATTCACGGCGGCTTTGACGACGTTACATGAGAAGGCTATCTATCTGCACGACGCGCGGCAGTACCAGGTGGAGCGTTTCGACTATGAAGGCCGCAAAGCCTACGTGCGACGCGTGGATTCCGATTACTTCACCGACGCCATCGACTACACGCAGGTCAAGGAGCTGGAGGAGGTGGAATCCTCGCCCGCCGGCGGCCTGAAGATCGCCCACGGGGACGTGCGGTTGAACCGCCAGATCGTAGGTTTCAAGAAGATCAAGTTCTACACCATGGAGAATGTGGGTGCCGGAAACCTGTCGATGCCCGAGCAGGAGATGCACACCACCGCATTCTGGCTGCATTTCCCGGCCGAATTTCTGGCGCGCTTCGCCGACCTTTCCCCGACCGATCGGCAAGGAGGACTCGTCGCTCTGGCTGCGCTGCTGCGAACCGTAGCAGCTCTATGTGTGATGTGCGATCCGCGCGATCTGGGCGTGTCCATTACCGAAGACATCGCCGGCAGCCTTACCGCCTTCGAGCCGAATCTGTACCTTTACGACAACTATCCGGGCGGCATCGGGCAGAGCTCGGCGCTCTACAAGCTCGCGCCGCGGCTGCTGGACGGCGCGGCCAAACTGCTCGCGGGATGCCCCTGCGAGGCGGGATGCCCTAGCTGCGTCGGGCCTATCGGCGAGGTGGGCGAACGGGGCAAGGAGGTTGCCGGGCGGATCCTTAAAGAACTTTTATAGTCCTTAGTTTGCTTCACCAAGGCCGTCTCATTACGGGATTTTAACGGCCAAACAGGCGCGAAATCCACAGGGGCAGTGCCAAAATATAGGCACAGGTGTACCCGCTTGGTAAATGGTCTTTTTCGCAAAAGCTCGTGGAGCGCTCCGACGGTCCTGCTCACAGGGGTGACCGGTTTCCTCGGGGGCGCATTTTTATCTGATCTCCTGCAGTCCTCGTTTGACGGAGAAGTGGTTTGTCTGGTCCGCGCCGATGACGAGGATACCGCCGAAGAGCGGGTCCGTCGTTCGCTAGGCCGGTTCGGCGCGACGGATCCGTTGTCCAAGGATGCCGCGTTACCCGATAACGTAAAGGTACTGCGCGGCGACCTTCTTTCGGACGACTGGCATACATCGCCGCATCTGGATGGTGTCACCCACGTGCTCCATCTGGCGGCCAGCACATCCTTTGGCAACAGCCGTGCGATTCGCAGCACCAACATCGGCGGCGCTCTCTCGGTCGCCAAGGCAATGCGTGGGCGGCGCCTGGAGCGCTTTGTTTATACGGGAACAGCCGCGATTTGCGGAGCGTCTGCCGCGCCGGTAGTTCACGAAGATGACTATCCGTCTGAGCAAGCCACTCACCTGGTTGCCTACACTCGCAGCAAAGCCGAAGCCGAGCGCCAGCTCGCCGAGCAATTTTCCGATCTGCCCCTGGTCATCGCAAGGCCGTCGATTGTGGTCGGCCACACAGAGCTCGGCTGCAAGCCCTCGGGCAGCATCTTCTGGGTTCTGCGCGCGGTAGAGGCTCTACGCTTTATCACCTGGGATCTGGAAAACCGAATTGACGTGGTCCCGGTCGACTGGGCCGCGTCGGCGTTGAGGCATCTGCTGTTCGCCCCGCGCCTGAAACACAATCGCTATCACGTCTCGGCTGGCAGAGGCAGCTCGGTGCGCTGGGAAGAGCTGGCTGCCGAATACGCCCGTCTGCGGGGCGGAACATCGCAGGATCGCTATGAGGTCGGCGGAATGCGCCAGCTCACCGTCAAGCGGGTGATGCAGGCAGCCGGCGACGGCACCCCGCGTCACCTTCTGCACGCACTGGAGCTGTATTACCGGTTCTGTTCCCTTGACCTGGTATTCGACAATTGCCGTCTGCTGAAAGAAGGCGTCCCGGCCCCGCCGCGGTTTACTGATTACATGCGGGTCTGCGAGGAGTCTTCCACTGCGAGCATCTACGAACAGATGCGCGGCGATCTTGAGCTCTCGCTGACTCTGGCGTGACCGCGTGAGCTGGCTGATCCTGTTCTTCGCGATTGTGTTTGAGGTCGCGGGTACCCTGACCCTCAAATTCACCGAAGGCATGACGCGGCTGTGGCCCACGGTCCTGATGTTCGCGTTCTATCTGACCAGTCTCTTCGGTCTTTCCATCGCCGTTTCCCGGATTCCAGTGGGCACCGCCTACGCGGTCTGGTCGGGCCTGGGAACGTTGATTGTCGCGATCATGGGCGTCGTTTGGTTCAGAGAGCAGGTGACCGTGCTGCGCTGTATCTCTACGCTGCTGATCGTGATCGGAGTGGCGGGCCTGTATCTGACCGGCAGCCATCAGTAGCGCTGGCGGCTCGCACCCGTGCAAATAGAGCATTAGAATGGAAGCCTATGGGTCGGTTGTTCCTATTGGGTTGTTGCGCCTTTCTGGCTATCGGACGAGCCAGCGACCCTGTCAGCCAGCAGCCCGACTTTCGCCGAGCTGCCTGGGGCATGACTCGTGCACAGGTTCTGGCGACCGAAGCCTCTAAACCCAGCGATATTCGCGAAAGCAACGGCGAATGGATCGTGCGCTACGATTCTATCCGGTTAGGTGATCTGGCTTGCAGGGTGGTCTACATTTTTGCGAACGACAAACTCGTGCGCGCAAAGTATGTCTTCGATGCGGAACACGGCGATCCAAACGACTTCATTCGAGATTTCAAGACCATTGAACCGCTGCTGCACGAGACTTATGGGAAGCCGGTCAGTGAACGGGCCTTCTGGCAGGATGATTTGTATCAGGACGAACCTCGATCTTATCTGGAGCAGGACAGGGCGTCCTCGGCGGATATTCTCCCCTCCGATCGATTCGTCGGACTTTCGATTTCCCAGGGACATCTGAAACTTTACACGCAATGGCGCGGAGACCGCACCAAGATCCTGCATGGTTTGACCGGAGCGGACGACCACATCACGCACCAGATCGAATTCCTTAGCGTGGAGCTGGAGAAGTTTGAAGGCGAAGTTCGGGGGACGCGCGGCCCAAGCAACAACTGAGGATTGGGCTGCGGACTACTGGGTCTTCAGACGGCTGCGGATGTGGTCATTGATCCAGTGATCATCCCACCACTCCACCGGATTTACCTGGACGCCGTCCACCTGCATCGAGAAGTGAAGATGATCGCCGCCAGCGAGGCCCGTGGATCCACTCTTCCCCATGGGCTGGCCGCGTTCGACCGTGTCTCCTTCCTTTACGGCGATCTCGCTCAGGTGCCCGTAAATGGACTGCAGCCCGTATCCATGATCCAGAACAATGCAATTGCCGTAAATGCCTAGCGGCGCGGCCCAAATCACTTTGCCGTCATTGGCCGCAAGTACCGGACCATGCTGCGTTGTCGCGAGATCGAACCCAAGGTGCAGCTGATCGACTTTCTTGCCCTTGTAAACATAGGTGCGAAGATCGGCGAATGCCGACTCCACCTGTGAGTTGGCGAGTTGAAGGAAGGATTGCTTCCATAGAAACCGGCCCGCGGTTTTCAGCCGCAGATCGGAAAGCGTCTTGTTGTTGGCGCGCCGTGTCTCGCCATTGATCTTCAAGAATCGGGTCAGCAGATCTCCGGAACCGCCCGGATCAATTTGATTGTCGACTTTTTCGAGAAAGGCGTCGTCGATCGGCAACTCACGCGCGCGAAACTTTTTGGGGAAAACTTTGAACCAGAATCGCGCGGTCGCTTCGGTTCCAGCACTGTTGCCGGCAAAGACCACCGGAGCCGTTTCGGGCGGCGTGTCCCAGCTATAGGCAAACAGCGAAAGTCGCTGCTGATTGTCCCCCGGCGCCGGGAAGCTGCGGAAGGTGGCCGGGCCCACACGGGTCCCTGCCTCTTGCCACGACCCCGATGGAGTGAAGATCGCGAGCTCCGAGCCGCCCTGGTTGATGTAATGCTGAAAGCCGTCGGTGGTGACGGAGGGCGGGTGGAGAATCACGTCGACGTCGGTTGCGATCGAATCCGTCACGGCGCGGAGATCATTCGATCGTGCTTCCACGACCAGCCGGGCTTTTCCTTCTTTCAACTGCGGCGCGCGATCTTTTCCGGCGGTAAAGTGAAACTGCTCGGGCTTCGCGTGGATTCGCCAAAAGGCGAATCGTGTGGCAGGCCTGGCGGTTTCATCAACGATCGCGCTGTTTCCACCCTGCTCGATGCGAGCCGTGATGGTGCGAACACCGTGCGGATTCGCGATCCGGACAATCACCGGCGTCGCGGCTCCGATTGCGGCCGGCGGCGGATCGAACGCCAAACTGGAGTGCGCGGACATCGCGAACAAGGCTGCCGCAATGCCTCCTACGAGTAGCACAATCAAAATTGCGAGGACCGTAATCGACCTGGCCATTGTTATGGGAAGAGACTCACGACTGACATGGATGGAAGAACCGTACTCTGAGGATACACCGGAGGTTTTCATTTACGCCACACCGTGCCGCTCGCACTTCTGCCCATTTGCATGGAACTGACAGGCGCGTTAGATTGTTGTTGAACATCTACTGTCTTTCATCTCTGACACAAGGAGCAGCTCGGCATGCCGTACAACATCTTACTCATGGGCGCGTCCTACGGCTCGCTCCTCGCCTCCAAAATGCTGTTTGGCGGCCACACGATTCATCTGGTCTGCCTGCCGGCGGAGGCCGATCTGATCAACGCCGAAGGATTTCGCGTGCGCCTGCCGGTTCGAGGGCGCAAGGATCCGGTCGTGCTCGATTCGCGTAAGCTGCCCGGCCAGGTGAGCGCCGGACCGGCCACCGGCGTGAATCCGAAGGACTACGACCTGGTCGGTCTGTGCATGATGGAGCCGCAGTATCGCGCGCCGGGCGTGCGCGAACTGCTCGACACTGTGGCGAAGTCGCGCGTACCGTGCATGTCGATCATGAATATGCCGCCGCTGCCTTACATCAGGCGCATCCCTGGCCTGAACTACGACGCGCTGAAACCCGCCTACACCGATCCGACGGTCTGGGAGAATTTCGATCCCAAATGCATGACGCTCAACAGTCCGGACCCGCAGGCGATCCGGCCGCCGGACGAGCAAGTCAACGTGCTGATGGTGACGCTGCCAACCAATTTCAAAGTCGCGAAGTTCGACGACGAAAAATCCACGGCAATTCTTCGCCAGCTCGAGAAAGACATCGAAGGCGCGCGCTTCGACACACCGGAAGGCAAGGTGGAGTTACCGGTGAAACTGAAGGTGCACGATTCTATCTTCGTGCCGCTGGCGAAATGGGCGATGCTGCTCTCCGGCAACTATCGCTGCATCACCAAAGATGGCATTCGCACCGCACAGGAAGCGGTACACAGCGACATCGAGACCTCGCGCTCGGTCTATGATTTCGTCAACGATTTGTGCGTGAAGCTCGGCGCCAACCCTGGCGATCTGGTGCCGTTTGACAAATATGCCGCTGCTGCCCAGTCACTGGTTCGCCCGGCTTCGGCGGCGCGCGCTCTCAACAACGGCGCGTCATATATCGAGCGCCCGGATATGCTGGTGCAACTGATTGCCAGGCAAAAGGGCTTAAGCCACCCGGTGATCGACGGAATTGTGGCGCTGGTTGACTCGCGACTGGATGCCAATCGCAAAAAGGCGGCGGCGTGAAGCCATCCGCCGCGGCGAAAAGCAACCGAAACTGGCTAGTCGAAGTTGCCTTTCCAGGACCAGCCATCTGATGGGCGTTTGATGTTTATCATGCGAAGGCGGTGGTCTTCGGGATTCCGCCCCGGCGAGCCGAGGACGATGACATGGTCGCCCGGCCTCAGCGTGTCGCGCTGGACACCCGAGCTGCCCAACTGCCCGCCGGCAGCCCATTCCACGGCCCACGTGATCGCAGTCCCTTTCGCGTCCTTTGTTTGCAACTGCAGGAACGAATGAGGGTTCCGGTATAGGAACTGCAGCACGTCCGCCTCGACCGTCATCTTTTGATCCTCAAGGTAGGTGGCCGCAAACGAGTGATGGGCGTAGGCCCGAACGCCCAGAATGCTCACTCCTGCGAAGACGAGAACGAATAGTTTGCTCTTCAAGCTGCCTCCTGCGACTGAATTATATCTGAAATGTGTACCGATCATGATTAGTTGGCTCCGGCGTTCGCGCAATTCTTGGGGCACTTAGCCGGAAGCTTGAACTTGTCTTTAATCTTGTCGCGAAATTCCGGATACATGGTTTCCGCTCCGCCCAGGGCGGCTTCCTCGGGAATGCCGTAGAGTTTCCTCATTTCATCGACGAAAGGGTTCTTCCCGGGAAGATAGTGGGGAACCCTGCCCGACTCCACACCTTCATCCCCAACGATGCAGGGCGGACCTCCGATCGCAACCGGGTTGACAGACAAATTATAGGATCTCGTCAGGATGTAGGGCTCCGTCAGATAGACCGGGTCCTCAATCAGCAACGCCAGCGTCATCATATCTCCGTGCCGCAGGAAATGCGTCGTGATCGTGGCCTGGTCGCTGCTCGGCGCGCCGTTGCGGCGAATGTAGCCGGTCTTTAAATGTGTGGTCGTGGCGATCAGCTCGTTGCCATTCCAAACACCAGTAGTAAACCCAGTCTGGTCGTGCGGAGCATTCTTTCCCGGATGTGGACGGCCGTCCATCCAGATCGTCATGGGCGCCCGAGTTTCCCACGCGCCGACGATCCAGGCCTGGACCTTCCCTGTTATGGGATCGGGCACGGCCCACATCCTGAGGCTGAACGGCCCGGCCGCAATATGCCACTGAGTCTGGAACCAGCAGATGCGCTCCGGCATGGAAATGATCGATTGCGAAAAACTCAAGGCCTTTGCGCGTCCCGCTTCGTTAAACGGAAGTCCCGCCCAATCGACTGGGTTCGGACCACCGCCGCGCTCTAACGCGTCCTCGTGATTAATGGCAGCCCAGGAACCGGACAAGTCAATCTCAGCCAGCGCGGGGAAGCTTACGCTCAATAACATCGCCAAACCGAGACGTATTTTATGAAGAGTCACGTTTGATCTCCTTGCTTTACCACTTTGCCGAGCATGCTGTCGGATTCCACTTGGCATCGCTCGATTCTTTCTTGTACTGGGAACTGATCACAAAGGGCTGGCGCAGATACATTGGGTCGGTCGTAACGATAGTGACCACCATCAATGGATTCCCATTGGGCTCTTTAATCAAGTCGAAGTACTCCGTGAGGGTAGCGTTCTCGCTATACGGAACACCGTTCTTACGCAGAAAACCAGCCTTGAGGTGAGAGGTCGTTACTTTCAGCGATCCATCCGTCGCACCTCGTCCCCCGCCGCGCACCCACTCTGCGGTTGAATCTCCCTGCAGAGTCGACGGACCCCCAGCTAGGGGCTTCCAATCGCCGAAATGAAAAATACGAGTCTGCTTGCCGGTGTCGCTGTCCATGCGCAAGGTTTGGTCGTCCTGCCACGTGATGTGGAGGCGTCCGGGAACGCGCAACAGCGCCGGCGCTCCATACGACTTGCACACATCGCCGGATGCTTCCTCCTTGGCGGGATCCCAGGCGTCGGCAATTTTGCGTGCTTCCGGTGTCATCGGAACACCTTGGTAATCGCCCGGCGAAGGCGTAACCATGCGATAGCGCCAATCCTCTGTGACCACGGAAACCCAATAGCCGGTCAGGTCGATAGCTGCCGCCGCCTTGGCATTCTCCGGTTGCGCCGAACCGCCACCTCGCCCGCCGGCGCGTCCCTGGGCATAAAGCCCGGGTTGCATCATCAGAGATCCGAGAATAAACAGCGTTAGACCCGTCAATGTTTTTCTTCGTTGCATGGTGTCACTATTTCTTCGCGGTCAGGCTCTTGTAAACCGTCTCGATAAACGAGTTCGTGACTCCCGGTTGCGTACCGTACCGTGTCTCGTAGGGCAAGGCGGGACGCGCGGCTTTGATTTGATCGAGTGTCTTTCCCTGCTTGATTAAATCCGCAATCACGTCGCGGATGAGCACCACCATGTCGCGGTAGTCCACAACCTCCATCTGCTCGCAGAGTCGCCCATGCCCAGGAATCACGTACGTCCCCACATCCTTGTAGATGTAAGGAGTCGGCGCAATCGTCAAGTCGATCAGCTTGTTCAGAGCATCGATCTCTCCCTGAATGCTCCCGCCGTTCGCAAGATCGATCACGGGAAAGCGGGTGGTGTCCATGACGTCTCCGGCAACCACTACGTCGGAGCGGCGGAACAATACGAAACTGTCGGCATCGCTGTGCGCAGCGGGCTGGTACAGAATCTCGATCCCCTCGTCATTCATGCGCAGCGCCTTACGCTGTTGGAGGAAAGCCTCCGTGGGCCAGGCATCGCCGGGATACGTCTCTTTGGCGTCGCGAGCGCTCATCCTGTTCAGGATGCTTTGATGCGCGAGAATCGACGCGGCGCCTCCGTTGGTCATCGTCCCGGCCACTCCCGCATTGCCGAGTGCATTGGTGAAAATGGTGAATCCGGATTTGGCAAGCTTTTCGTTCCCGCCCACGAAATCAGCGTCCGCGTTGATGTCGATAACGTAGCGGACAGGCAGGTTGGTGAGTTTCTTGAGGGCCGCCAACACCTGATCGGATGCCGCTTTTGCGCCCGCGTTCACCAACACCACGCCGTCGGAGCCGATCTGCACACCGATGTTTCCACCAGCCCCGGCGATCATGTAAAAGTTCGGTCGAACCTGTATAACGTCAAGCCCGCCGGTTTCCGTTTCGGCCGCCCGGCTGGAGAACGCCGCACCCACCGCCCATACAAGAGCCGCGGCCAAGCATGTTATCCCTTTTCGCATAATCCGCTTCACTGGCTTACTCCATCCTGTTCCCAACGCGGCACGCCGTTAATGTTGAGAAACTCCTCAAAACGATGACCTTCGGGCCAAATTTTGGGCCGACGGCATAGTACCATATCGTCCGCTCAACCGACAAGAGATGGTAGCGCGTCGTCGCTCGTGCGCATAGGTCACGGGCGATTCAGTAGGATAGTCGTCATGTTCCGAACGCCGATCGCGGGTGCAGCCGCCTTCATCACGTTCGTGGGGTTCGTGGCAGGGCAGTCGGCACCCCCACGCACTCACCGCCTGGAAGCCACCCCGGCGACGGTCGCTTACGGCTACTACTGGGCCGATGCGAAGCCGGTGTTGCGTATAGCGTCCGGCGACATCATTGACGTCGACACGCTGCTGACCAATACCCCGATGGGCTTGCAGCAGGCTGGCGTGCCGCCGGAGAAGATTCAAGAATCACTGAAAGCAATCGTCTCCCAGGTGACGGGCGACCGTCGCGGGCCGGGGGGACACATCCTGACGGGACCCGTGTACGTCGAAGGCGCTGAGCCGGGTGACGTGCTGGAAGTGAAAATTCTGTCGATAGCTTTCGCGATTGACTACGCCTACAACGGCTGCAACGGTTTCATTCCGGCGAACTGCGACCGATCCGCTCCGCAGAAGATCGTGAAGCTCAACAGCAAGACCATGACCGCGGAGTTCAAACCGGGAATCACCATCCCGCTCAGGCCCTTCTTCGGCAGTATGGGCGTCGCGCCGGCGCCGGACCTCGGGCGCGTCAGCAGCAACCCTCCGGGAAGGCATGCGGGAAATCTCGATAACCGGGAACTCGTCGTGGGCAGCACGTTGTACATTCCGGTATTCATCCGTGGCGCGCTCTTCGAGATTGGAGACGGGCACGGAGCGCAGGGCGATGGGGAGGTGGATCAGACTGCCCTGGAAACATCGCTGCGCGGTCGAGTGCAGCTTACGGTCCTAAAGGGCAAGAAGCTCCTGTGGCCGCGCGCCGAAACGTCCACGGACTACATCAGCATGGCCTCTGATGAGGACCTCAAAGTGGCGACGACCATCGCCGTCCAGCAGATGGTGGACTTTCTCGCAGAGACAAAGAACCTGACGAAGCATGAGGCGTATCAACTGGTCAGTGTTGCCGGCAATGTCGCGATTACGCAACTGGTGGACCGGCCGGTGTACGGCGTCCATGTTAAGATGCCGAAGAATATTTTTAGGTAGAGCTAAGTCACATCCAGGAGGCTGTATGGAAGCAATCATTTCAAGTCTGTTGAATCGCTTCGAGAGCGGCGCGCTCACGCGCCGAGACTTGATCCAGGGTCTCTCGATGCTGGTTGCGGCGAGCGGCGCGGCATCCGCTCAAGTCCAGGACGGCGGAATCAAGGCGGCCAAGATCGACCACGTGAGCATTCAAGTCAGCGATTTGCCGCGTTCCGTTTCTTTTTATCAAAAGCTCTTCGGCATGACGATAGTAAGCGAAGACAAGCCCAACGAGATCGTGCGCCTCGGAGTGGGGAAGGCCCTTGTCTCTCTCCATCACAAGAGTCCGACCGGTCTGGTCGACCACTTCGCGATCGGGGTCGAGAAATTCAACAAGGAATCAGTGACACGGGAATTGAAAGCGCGCGGCGTAAATCCGGAAGACAACCTTGATGCCGGGTTCCATATCGTAGATCCGGAAGGAATCAGCGTTCAGATTGTGGGAGCTTGAGCCGGCCGCAACCGAAGCAATTCTACTTTCCTACCATGTGAACGGCATCCCGCTCGTTATCGCAGACGTGTTCGAGCATTTCATAGTCCGCTAGCAATTCGAAATGCAGTGTCGGCGTCCACGGCTTCGTATACGCCTTCGGGTCATCAATCGTAACCACCAGGTCCATGTGCCCGAAGTCGCGCCGCGTGAAGCGTTCCGTGGTGTGGAGCGACTCCGTGTGGGATAGCCGCTAATATCGATCCAGGTCTGGTCGTTAAATCCGATCGTGTCCACCACCAGCGCGTCTTTACCGAACCAGGTCGGGTTCATCACTTCGGGGAGATTGCGGCCATCGGTGAAGATCCGGCGGTAGTAGTTGAATTCCTCGAATAGCACGGAAATCTGCGCCTGAGTCTGAATAATCTGAAACGCAATCGGAATCATCATGGCGCCGGGAAGCCCATGCGGCAGACAGTGTTCTGAGGGAAGCCCGATTCCATTGCTGGCCACGCGCTTTTTGTAAAGCTCTTCCGCCCACGGCTGAAAAGGAATAGTCTCGCCGGCTGGTAGGAAATTCTTCAAGCCTCCATTTCCCGTTCCGGAAGGAACAACAGGCGGAGGCGTAGTGCTTGGTGCTCTGGCTATCCGCCAAATACCGGTGAAGTCCGGCTTCCCCTCGGACGTCCTTGGAGCGGGCGCAGACAAGTTCGGTTTCCCGTCTTTCGTCCGTGGGATTCCCGGCGTGCGATAGTTGAGCCACTGCGCGGAAGTCGGGATTAACAGGATGCCGAGCACAGTGATAAGGCTGATGGTGAGGCGCATTTATTCCACCCCCGTCAGTCTAACAACTTCGATCGTCCAGCTAGCGCCCCGCACTGGAGGATGCCGGTTGCGGATGAAGAATCAACTTCTGCACACGCCAATTGGATGTTTCAGCCGCGTACACTTCGTTTTCCGAGGGGCAGGCAAGCTGGTGGATTCCGGAGAACTGCTTAAGCTGGCGCCCGGAGCGTCCGATCACCCCAAGCACTTTGCCATCGAGCGAAACCTTGAAGAGCCGCCCCGGAAACGTACTTTCTCCGACGAAAAGCACCTGATTGGGACCAGGTGTGATGCAGATCGAATTGGGAGCGCCAATCACCGCGGCGAGACGCTCGCCAGTTGGAGTATTGCCATTGACCGCGCGCGTTCCGGGATCAGGCGGCACGTCAATGGTGAACATACGCAGAAACTTGCCCTCGGTATCGAACACCTGGATTCGGCGGTTGGTTCGATCGCCCACATAGAGGTTGTTGTTGCGATCCGCCACAATGGCGTGCGGTATCCGAAACTGCCCCGGCGCGGTACCCTTATCGCCCCACGATGCGACCCAGTCGCCATTCTTGTCATATTTGGCGACGCGCGAGTTGACGTATCCGTCAGTAATGTAGATGTTCCCTTGGGAGTCCCAAGTGACATCGGTGGGTTGCCGGAAGAGTCCGTCGACAGGGGGTAGAGGAGGGTCGACGCGCTCCCACGGTTTGGCTCCTTCGTCGGCCGATTCAGAGCGGCGACCGAAGGTCATGATTACCCGGCCCGCCTGGTTAAACTTGATCACCATGTCGGAACCTTTATCGATGGCCCAGATGTTATCGTCCTTGTCGATGCGCACGGTGTGGGCTTCGGACCACGCGTAGAGGCCCTTGCCGATTTCGCGCAAGAACTCGCCTTTGGGGCCGAACTCCAACAACTGCGCCGCCGCGGGACCATAGGCCGGTCCGGTGGCGGTGTTGGAGCGCGTAAAGACGAACACGTGTCCCTTGGAATTAACGGCTACGCCCGGGACCTCGCCGAAATTCATCCCGGGCGGAAGCTTGAGAAACTCAGGAACGGAATCGAAGGAAATTTCAGGTACTCTTTGTTGAGCGAAAGTTAGCGAAGCAAACAGCACCAACAATGCGAATCGACAGGTTTTCATCGAAACCTCCCAGATGGTAGTTTACAGCTCACGTATCGCGGAGCTTACGATGCATTTCTGTCTACGCGAACCGCATTCATGTAAAATGGGCCGCGGTGCCTGATCGGTCGCGGAGCTGGAGGTAAGAACAAATGAAAGTGGAACGACGAAAGACTCTCGTGATCGCGCGCCCGCTAGCCATCTTTGGTCTGTTGCTGGCCTGCGCTGCGATGTGTTCAGCAGCAACCGAGACGTATTACTTTTTCGTGTTCAGCAATCCGGTGGCCGGGCATGAGGATGAATACAACAAGTGGTACAACGAACAACACGCTCCTGACGTCGTTGCCATCCCCGGCTTTGTCACGGCGCAACGGTTCGTGAAGGACGATCTGCCTTTGTACCGCATGGTCGACTTGCAGGTACCAAAATATCTCGTCATCTACAAGATCGTCACGGACAACGTGAATGCAGTTTTTGACGAAGTTTCAAGGCGTCTCAAAACGGGAGAGACGGTGATGAGCCCGACCTTCGATTCGAAAACTTCCGTCAGTTACGTTTATCGGCCTTTCAGGCCTGAAATCAAGGGCGTGGGGGGTGAACCTGAAGGGGCCAAGCCGGGACCGAAGCAGACCTATTACCAGGTCGTCTTTACTGCGATGGTCCCAGGCAAAGAGCGGGATTTCAATCTCTTTTACGATCAGCATCACGCGCCCGAGCTCGCGGCCATCCCGGGCTTCGTGAGCGCGCAGCGAATGATTCTGGCGAGACCATCGACCGCGTCGATTCCTGCAACAAAATATCTCGCGTTGTTCAAGGTGGAAACGTCCGATCTTGCCGCCGTAAAGCAGGCCGCCACACGGCCCGGGACGTCGAGCCCGGCCTTCGATACCAAGGCTACGCGGGGGTATACCTTTCGAGCGATCGGACCGGTGATCGAAGGCGACAAGGTACGATCCACTCGCGCCAAGAGCGTTCAAGGCAGCAAATAGGCCCAGGCGCCGGAGTTCCATGGTGCCCGGGGTGGGACTTGAACCCACACTCTCCTTACGGAAAAAGGGATTTTAAGGATTCCTAGGAGGATTGCACCGGACTCCCAGAGCATCATGGAGCTATAAGCGGCAACGCCTTAGGAAGCACCGGGCTTCACCGATCGTATAGAACGCCATCCAGATTGGTACCTGGTTGGGTGCCAGGATCGGGCCGAGGGCCCGTTGATCGAAATGGGAGAATGGTTCACGTGGCAGACGACTATACGCTTCCGCCCGAGCCTCGGTCAGAGGATGTGCTTTTTAGGTCCGACAGCGAGTTCTCACACGCAAATGCGTGGCGGGGTTCTTTAGGTGGCGCAGATCCTCCGTATATGGAGGGGTATCGACGAGGGGCTCTCATATTGGCACAGCATGTCTGCCAAACTCTCACGAATCAGGATTTTCTCCTGTACCCAATCGTCTATCTCTACCGGCATCACGTCGAGCTTGCGTTAAAGCAGTTACTACGTTCCGCCGCCGCTTTGGCGGACGAGGAGTTGGATCCAAAAGCTTCCCAAGACCTTGAGAAACACCGGATCGACCAACTTTGGGCGGATCTCAAGCCGATGCTCACGAGTGAACGGACCGGGGTTGACGTCAGCCAGTCCGAATCCGAGGGGATCGATTCTTACGTCAAGCAATTATCCGAGATTGATCCTCAAGCGCAAGCGTTCCGTTACCCGCGCGATAAGAGGGGCAATGCCTCCCTCGACAAAGCTCCCGAGTATATCAACATCGCCGTGTTCGCGGAGCACATGGAGCAACTGTGCACGTCGCTAGACGCCCTGGATTCTTACTTCGACCATGAGCTCGACGTGAAGAGTGAAATGGCGTCTGACGGGTACTAGTGATCAGCTTCGGTAAATTGCAGTCACAGATCAGCGGAACACCAGTTAAACTTTGACGCGCCGCTATTACAGCACGAGGAAACGACCAGGGGCCCTAGCCCTCGGCGATCTCTACTTGAAGTTCTCGAATCTCTATATGTTCTTCCGCGAAAAGGATTACTTCAAGGAAAAGGCTGGAATCACAACGAACGATGTTCCGAACGCCATCAAACACGAGGCGGCGGTAGCGCTCCCGTTTACCTTATTTCCGGTCACCAAGTGGCCTCCGGCAGACATCACGGAAGATCACGTATTCGACGCAATCGAGTTCTTTCACGACTACGTCTCGAAGCCCGGGGAAGCGGGGCGCATATCTGATGATAGTGGATTTAATTACTGGGACTACCTGAGCTATGACGAGGATGCGGGTCGCACTGACTACCGGAAAAGAGTTAACGCGTTTCTTGTCGACTACAAGTCCGGCTTCGAAATTACCAAGGACGGCATGATCTTGGCGCTTGGCAGCGAAGGGCTGAAGCATATCCTCGATGCAGATATTGTGCCCTATGACGAGGTGAATGTTGACAGCAAGGTTCGCAGCGCAATCACTAAATGGAGAAACCGTCACTTGGGACTTGCGGAGAAGAAAGAGGCTATCCGGGAGCTTGCCGACGTTTTCGAGTGGCTCAAGAAGAGCAAAGGTCTCTCAACCGTACTAGACGGGAAAGACGAGTCTGCAATCTTCGAACTCGCGAATAACTTCGCCATCCGCCACCACGATCCGAAGCAGAAGCGTAACTACGATCAGGCAATTTGGTACTCCTGGATTTTTCACTTCTACTTGGCGACTTATCATGCCACAGTACGTTTGCTAATAAAACATGAAGGAGACGCGTGAGCGACGTCCGGGCGATGCAGGCCGACGTTCGCACTGCGTTGAACTGGCCGGAATCCGACGGCCTCTGCCTGCACGCACTCAGGCATACGTTCCTAACTCGATTGGGTGCGGCGGGGGCGGACGCTTTCAGAATCATGCGGATCGCCGGTCACTCCACGGTGATGATGAGTCAGCGCTACGTCCATCCTAGTTCCGCTTCGATGGAGCAGGCTTTCAAGCGGCTGGCTCCACAAACCCGACCACCGGCAACGAGTTTAGCGGCCACCTCATAACGTTTAAACTGGACCCCATGGAGATCGTCGAGGGCTTCATCGCGGTGGTGATCCCGTACATCGTAAGCATTTGTCCTCACGCCGATGGCTGGGGTGTAATCGTGTACGGTGGGCCGGAAGCTAACGAAAAAGACGGAATCGTCATGAAGCATTGGGTCAAGACGACGACCGCAGCTAAGCTTTGGGCGGCCGACGAAATTTACAAACGCTTTCAAAAGGAATTCGCGCAGGATCCGCCGGAACTAGTTTGGGAGAATTTAGTCTGCAATCCACCGCGCAGTCCCGCCTGACTCTCTTAGTTCCTTGCTACCCTCTTGGCCATTGGGTGCCAGGTTGGTACCCAGCCTCTTCCGACGGCTTCGAGCCGGAGAGCAGCGAATGACCGCAAATTATTGATAAGAAGGGGTGCCCGGGGTGGGACTTGAACCCACACTCTCCTTACGGAAAAAGGGATTTTAAGTCCGTCGCATCTGCTCGTATACTGCTGATACGATGTTAGTTATAGTTTAGAAATGTCTAACTGTGTAAG
Organism: Bryobacterales bacterium; assembly: GCA_025463005.1. Classification (GTDB taxonomy): domain Bacteria; phylum Acidobacteriota; class Terriglobia; order Bryobacterales; family Bryobacteraceae; genus Palsa-187. The sequence goes on from JAOAPR010000065.1 coordinate 85,927, forward strand.
TCAGTGTGTAACTTTGGCCCCTTAGAATCTCCCATTTTCTCAGCATCTTACAGCCCTGTTCAGCGCGCACCCCGGAATTCATTGGGGTTTAAGGCCATCGCTGGTCCGATGCCGTTCCGGTATTTGCTTCTGAAAAGAAAATCGTCGCGGGGCCGGAGCCGTCGGGTGCTTCCAGTTTCGTGAAGAACTCGGCTGGCTGCTTCAACTTTTCTTGCGGGCTCTCTTGGGAGGCGTCAGCGCCTTGATCCGCATGCGCGCCAAAGCATCGCCTGCGGAAAACAGGTTCGCGACGATATCAAGCTGGATGTGGACGTAGGCGCGGTCGCTTTCCGACAGCCCGATCACCACGTCGGCGAAGGCCGAGACGATATCGGAGGTGCTCGCTCCTGATTTGGTCAAAGAGGCGGCGGCGGCCTGCAGGCCCTCAATGCACATATCGTCGATGGCTGGCTTTTTCATCATCTTTCAAATAGAGCAGAGGTTCGGCACGGTCAAGCCTTCCGCGGCCGGCCTCATGCGAGGGAATACGCCGAGCGTGAGCGCAGCGCGCGCTTTCCGAAGGCGTCAATCACGCGGCCGTCTTTCAGCCGATACCAGAGACCGCGACCCGCACCGCGCTTGCGGAAGTGCAATTCGATGACGTTCGCGGCCCTGAAGCCGTAAAACGCTTCCGGCGTCGGGGCAGCGGTCATGCCCTGCGTCCTCAAAACCACGAAATGGGCGCGCATGCGGATCAAGGCGCTGACGCCTCCCAAG
>JAOAPR010000086.1 GCA_025463005.1 Bryobacterales bacterium
TGCAGAACATAGCGGCTGGGATGAAGATAGCCCCAGGTGTCCTGCGTCGCGCTACCGCCAATCTGCTCCATCCATTCTTGATCTGGATGTCTCGTGATCCCGGCCACGATCACGCGGCGGCTTTCCATGAAGGAAGAACAGCATATAGTAGGTCACCAGCCCCCGCCAAGTGAGTACCTCGACTGTGAAGAAATCACAACCCGCCAGTACATTCATGTGAGTGGCGAGAAAGTCCTTCCATGTCGTGATTTGGCTTCGCTTAGGAGCGGGAGCGATACCATGGCGACGCAGTATGTTCCCTACCGTCTGATCGGACACCTGATGACCCAGGTTGGTGAGGGCGCCAACGATCCGGTCATATCCCCAGCCAGAGTTCTCTCGCGCCATCCGGATCACCAAGGCTTCAACTTCCGAGGAAACGGGAGGGCGACCTGGATACTGCCGGTGCTTGGAGCCGTCGAATTTCTGGGCGACGAGTTTTCGATACCAGGCCAGGATAGTGTCGGGCTTAGCGACACAAGCAATCTCGCGGAGCGCTTTGCGTCCCAGCCGCTTTCCAATTTCAGCCAGGGTGATTCGTTCCGGGTCAGAAAGACGCAATCGTGCTGGAAGCTTGGCCCGCAGTACTCGATTCTCGGCGGCCAGGTATTCGCTCCGCAGAGGGAGCTCTTGGTTCACGGAACCCGTCACGTATGCCAGCAGTCGTAACCATCTACTGTTCCTCATGCTGGTCGTCTATCTTACTGTGTTGCCGTTGGTTTCAGTTTTTTTACCAAACGGGCTTCGCGCCCGAGAGTCCCATCGGACTAGAACTGTATGCGGGCAACGAATGTGCCGGTGCGGTAACCTTGTGTACCTGCCGTCGGATTGATCACGCCGAAGCCGCTGCTGTACAAGCCGGCGTTCGGGCCACTAGTGAATTTGACGGCCGGGCTCGAGAAGTTCCCCAAAATAATTCCGGCGGGAGCAGTCACGGGGACGGTCGGCCACTGCATGCGGTTGAAGATATTGGTGAACTCCACGCGCAGGTTCAAATTCACACGTTCCTTGATCCGGAAGTTGCGGCCGAAGTTGGCGCTCTCCGAGGGGACCCGAAAGCTCCGGAACGAGCGAATCGAGCTTTGGTTGGCCGCGAACTGCCCGTTGGGAACGTTCACCCATGCGGCCGGGTTCAGGACTTGGGTCTTGGTCGGGTCAAAGCAGTGGCAGTTGATGTCGAGCGGGTCGGTATGGTGATTGCCACTGTAGTCGGTCCAATCCACGGACCAGGGACTCATGAAGCTCCCGTCGGCGTTTTGCTTCAACTGCGCGGGGCCCGGTCCGTAGCCGAGGAACTGGCTGATCGGCGTGGAGCCCGAACTGGTGGGCAGGCCCACCAGAGGCGCGCTTTGGTAGCTCAGAGTCCAGCCCGTACTCCAGCCGGATAAAGCGTAGGCAACAACTTTGTTCTTCAGAACGGGGAGATCGGAGTGAATGCGGGCAGGCACCTCGTATTGAGTCGTAAGCCGGAACGCGTGGGGAAGGTCGTTGGCACTAATGTTCTTACCCAATCCCCGGTTCAATGGGTCAGGCGAGCCCAGCTCATCCAGATTCTTCGAAAAGTTGTAATTCGCATTGACAAGGAACCCGTGGCTGTAGCGCTTCGTCGCCGTGACCTGGAGTGAGTCGTACCAGGTCTTGCCCAAGGGAGAGCCTGCGGGTGCCAACAGGCCGCTGTATTGCGGATACGGCACTAGCGATTGGCGGACCGTCTGGGTGCTGGGGAAGTTGGCATAGGGCGTGAAGCTGACTCCGCGAGCCGCCAGCGTGGATTTCTGTGCCGCGGAAAGACTCGAGATCGTTGTGGTGAGCAATGCCGCTTCGGTCGGACTGGTGAAGTCATTGAAGCCTAACGAGCGCAGAGTCTGCTGGCTCAAGGCGTTCACGGGGTTCAAGGGAGTAAGAGACAGGCTGCTCGTCTCCCACCAAACACCGCGATTGCCCACATAACCGGCTTCGACGACAAAGTTGCGATTGATCTCGCGCTGCATCGTGACGTTCCATTGCAGCAGGCGCGCCGGGCGGCCCGAGTTCGCATCGAGGAGGGTGGGTGGGGCCACGACGCTTCCCACGGCCTGACCGGCGGCGGGATTGAACGTCGGCCACACGGCGACAACGTTGCTCGGTATGCCGTTCTGTAGAAGTCCGACAGTCTGCCCGTAGGCCGGCGTACCGGAGGCCGCGTTGTTCACGTTACTGCCACTCTGGATCGAGGTGGCGTTGTAAACCACGCCAATACCGGCGCGAATGACGGTCTTGCTATCGATTTGGTATGCCAGACCCACCCGCGGTCCAATCGCGTAGGGATAGTTGGATGCAAAGTTGCAGTTGCAGGTCGCCTCATAAATTCGTGCGCCGAGCCGTCCAGAAGCCGAAGGATTCGGGGTCGTGGGCGAGAACGAAGCCTGGCGGCCGAACTGCTCGCGCGAGTAGGTTCCGTAGTCCCAGCGCACTCCGTAGTCCAAAGTCAATTTGCGAGTTACTTTCCAGGTGTCTTGCAGAAACAGGGAGGTCTCGTATTTGTACGTCATGGCCGAGATCGGCGCGTTAACCGAGGCTGAACTTAGGCCGCCCAACAGGAACGAAGCGAAACCGAATCCGGCAAAGCCCGTGGATAGAGTCGTACCCTGCAGCGAGGTCTGTGTCGTCCAAGTTGGAATCGTCGCTGAACCCGTCGTATAGGTGCCGGCGGAGTTGCTGAAATCGTAATTGGGGAATTTCTCCTGCCGGATGTCGAAACCGAGCTTGTAAGTATGTCCACCGCGCACGTACGTGGCGGAAGTATTGAACGAGGGACGCCGCTCAAAGAAATGCTGGTCAAACGATCCGCCGATATTACTCATGCCACCCAGCGCCGTATTCGTTGAGACGGCACTATTGATGATCGGGAAGGTGCGGGCCGCCGTTTGCCCAGGTATGCCCAGTTGCTTCAAGGCGTCGAAGGGGAAGTTCTGGCTTTGGAGCAAGAAATCGGAGTCGTTCCAACCCAAGGTGTAGTGCAGGAGGAGCACCGGTGTCAAGGTGTGGTCAAGGTTGACGCGCACGGTCCTGGCGGCATTAGCGGAAATGGCCGAGCCGGTAATGTTATCCGGCAGGTCATCGGCCGCCGTGATGGTCCGGGGCGTACTGGTGTTGGTCCGCTGGAGGTAGACCGACATGTGCAACTTGGAACCCAGGGTTTGATCGACTTTGATCGAGGGGATATTGGACACTCGGCTCTGGTCAAACCCCGTCAGATAGTTGCTGCCTGCCTGCGTGGCATTCGGACCAAGCGGCTGCGGAACCAGCGCCAGGATTTTCGCGGCAACCGGGTCAAAGCGGGTCGACGGAATTTTGTTGTTCGGGAACGGGTTGCGGACGATGGTGCTCCCGACGGTCGTGAAATCGTTCGGATCGAAGATTGTGCCGCTGGGGATTGTGCGGCCGAGCGGGTCTACATAAGGGCCGGACGCCGTCGCGGCCAAGCGATTTTCAGCGGTGAGGAGATTGGAAAAATCGCCAGCGCGATAGGCGGGAATGGGCACCGTAGCCGGCAAGGTGCCGTTGATGTTCTTCACACGGAACTGTTCGAAGCTCCAGAAGAAGAATGTCTTGTTCGTGCCGTCGTACACCTTCGGAATCCGAACGGGACCGCCGAACGTGAATCCGTAGTCATGCTGGCGGAGCTTGTTGCGCACTCCGGTGTAGGGCTGACCAGCGTTCAGGATTTCATTGACGGCGTAGTCGTAGCCGGTGCCGTGGAACTGGTTGGTGCCGCTCTTGGTGACCAGGTTCACCATCGCTCCGCCGGAGGTGCCGAACTCCGCGGCGAAATTGCTAGTCTGAATGGCAATTTCCTGAATCGCGTCCACCGATGGCTGCGTCTCCATGGTAGCCCCGCCAAGGCGCCCGCTGGTGGGGTTCATGGTCGCGCCATCCAGGCGAGTCTGAAGTGTGTTGTTCGGAGTTCCGTTGATGACGGCATAGACGACCGCGCTGTTGGCGCCGCTGTTGTTGTACCGGATTCCGGCTTGGAGCTTCGAGGCGCTCATGAGGTCGCGGACACCATCGTTGGTCGCGCCGACCTGCAGAACCGGCAAGTTGTTAAGTTCTGACAGCGTAGTGTTGGACACCAGTTCGCTGCTTTCGGTCTTCAGTAGGGAGGACTCCGCGGTAACAGTGACCGATTCGCTGTTTTGGCCCACTTCGAGCCTCACATCTTCGCGCATTGTCTGGGCCGCCGCCAAGTGGAATTTGGTGTGCGAGTAGGTCTTAAACCCGGCTACCTTGACGGTTAGATCATAGTCGCCAATCGGCAGTTGCGACACGGTGAAATTGCCCGTCTCGGAGCTGGCTGCCGCATAGACTTGTCCGTTGTCCAGATTCTTGAGTGAAACGGGGGCATTTGCAACGACAGCTCCCGTCGTGTCCGAAATCGTTCCAGTGACCGTGGCCAATACCGTTTGGCCAAAGCCGACTGAAGCAGACAAAAGCAGTACAGCTACTAACGAGATTCGCCTCATGAAGATTCCCCTTATAAAGACAAGCTCCGACTCTAGCCTGGGCCCACTTAGGACCCGCCGAACAGCCAAGCGAGTATCACCATATGGTCACATTCTTAACGTTTTAGTCAATCGATTCCGGTTGATGTCTGCGATCAACATGATTGATGTAGAAAACACACGCGGCCGTCACACAACACGAAATCTCGAAAAGCTCATCGAAGGACGTTAAAAATATGGATGGAGAGAGTTGTGTTTGGCTCGCCAAATAACCCTCTCACCTCTGCGCGGCCCTCGTCAGCCCTAAGCTCCCCCGCCTTGTGACATACTCGCTTGGCGGCTATTCAGGCATTACCAGCGTGGCGGCTAGCGATGCCTTCCGTGGAGATTTGAACGGTGGTATTGCTGCGAGGCACCTGTCTGCCCCTGCCCCAGGAACAACATTGCTGCGAAGCCCTGTTGATTTCGATCCGGATCAACAGAAGAAACGATCACATCGGGTCATTGTGGATGATCACTTTGGATCATTGTCGCCGGAAGGGTCCAGTAGTATACTCCCAACGTCGTAGTTCCCGTCGCCGTTGGTCGGTCTCGCTAAGGACTTTACCGTAGTTGCGCTGCATTGGGGCAGTTGAGTCAAAGACTTCAAGGAGAACAGAAAATGTGGACAGCGAAGAACCTCGTTACTACTACGTTGGTTTGTTTAACTGCCTGCACGGTTCTCTGGTCGCAGGCGTCAACATCTCAGATTAACGGGGTGATCTACGACCCGACTGGATCGACGGTTCCTGGTGCCGAAGTCAGGGCAACCCAGACGGACACTGGTTTGGTCCGAACGACCACGTCGGCGGCCGACGGTGCGTACGTGCTCACCAATCTTCCGATTGGTCCGTATACCCTGGAGATCCGGAAAGAGGGTTTCAACAAATACGTACAATCCGGCATTGTGCTTCAGGTCAACACAAACCCCACACTTGATGCGGCTTTGAAGGTAGGCTCGGTGAGTGAGCAGGTAACAGTGGAAGCCGGAACTGCTCTCGTGGAAACACACAGCACCGGTATCGGAACGGTGGTCGACAATCAGCGCGTAGTCGAGTTGCCCTTGAACGGGCGCGATGTGACTCAGCTCATTTTCCTCTCCGGCATGGCCTCGCCATCCAACACCCCGCAGTTGCGGAATTTCCCGGCCACCGTCGTTTCGGTCGCGGGCGGCCAAGGCAACGGGGTTACCTACCTCCTAGATGGCGCCATCCACAACGATGTAAGCAGCAGCCTGAATCTGCCTTTGCCGTTCCCGGACGCGCTGCAGGAATTCAAGGTGGAAACCAGCGCGCTCTCACCCCAATATGGATTTCACTCGGCTGCGACCGTAAATGCCGTCACAAAGTCCGGCACCAACCAATTCCACGGAGACTTGTTCGAATTTCTGCGGAACGGAGACTTCAACGCCCGAAACTTTTTTGCTACTCAGCGCGATGTTCTTAAGCAGAATCAATTTGGCGGAACGGTTGGTGGTCCGATAAAAAAAGACAAACTATTTTTCTTTGTGGGTCTCCAGCGCCGGGTGACCCGCTCGAATCCGATCGACCAAACCGCGAACATTCCTACCGCCGCAGCGCTCCTGGGCGACTTCAGGGATCTGGCCTCAGCCGACTGTAACAATGGGACGGTGAAGCATCTGAATGCGAAAAGCGGGGCTGTCGGCGATGTGATCCCGGGATTTACTGTGAATCCCGTAGCGGCGAAGATCGTCGCGCTGTTGGCCAAGGGGGCGGGCACGCCCGATAAGTGCGGCAAGGTCTTTTACGGCCTTACTGGCAACCAGGATCAGAACGATTTGGTTGCGAGGATGGATTATCAGTTGTCGTCGAAGCACAGCCTGTTCGGTCGCATGACCACCAACATCCTGACAACCCCGACCACCTACGATGGCCTAAACCCGCTTACGCTCAATACCGTTGCCGTGCGCAACGCGGTTTACACCCTCGAGTTGGGACACACTTGGCTGGTCTCTCCGAGCACTGTAAGCGCCTTCCACATCTCGGCCAGCCGAACCGCCCGTACCATCACCAACGATAATTTCTATTCGTGGAAAGATCTGGGATCCAATCTGGCCGAACAGGCCGGTAAGACCGTTCGGCTGACCATGACCAACGGCGGCTTTAATCTTGGCTCAGTGAACGGCGTTCCTGGGGCTGCCTTCACGGGGCCGAATCCTCAGTTGGGCGAAGACGTCAGCATCCTAAAGGGAAATCATCAGTTCGGATTCGGCGCCAGCTACAATCTCAACATTATGAACTACTGGTCCGGACTGAATGCGCCCGGATCGGTTAATTTCGGGGGGCAGGCGACCGGAAACACACTGGCCGATTTCTTGACCGGACAGCCCTCCTCCGCAACTAGCAACAACCAAGTGACCCAGGGTACCACCAGCGGGTTCGCCTACCGGCAACACTATATCGGGCTCTATGCTCAGGACTCCTGGAAGGTCACCTCCCGCCTGACGGTGACCTACGGTGTCCGGTGGGAACCGTACCTGGCGGTCTATAGCAAGTATGGCGAGTTCTCCCACTTCGATCCTGCCCTTTTCGCCGCGGGTGCGAAAAGTCAGGTATTCACCAATGCGCCGGCCGGTTTGATCTTTTCCGGCGACCCTCCCTACACAGCCGGGAAAAGCGTGGAAAACAATAAATGGCTGAAGTTCGGACCGCGGCTTGGATTAGTTTGGGACCCCATGGGCGACGGCAAAATGACCATCCGCGCCGGCTACGGGATGTTTAACGACCGGCAACACTTTTTCAATTTGACATTCATTTCGCAGAACCAACCTTTTGGCTATCTGCTGGGCCCGACCAACCCGACTCTTACCGATCCTTGGATCAACCAGCCTGGAGGGAACCCGTTCCCCCTCGTGCGCGGCCAGAATTCCCCCTTCTACGCGAATGCCAACGTAATCAACCATCCTTTGGATGCCCAGCCAACCTACCTCAATCAGTGGAATTTCAGCATCCAAAGGCAGGTGGGGACCAACTGGCTTCTTACGGCGAACTATGTAGGCAATTCCACCGTCCACTTGCTGAGCTCGAACCAGACCAACTACGGCGTGTTCCTGGGGACCGGCGCCTGCACGTTGCAGAGCATTAACGCGGCGGGCCAGATAGTGGCCAGCCCGCAGGCGGTCTGCTCCACGGCTGCGAACCTAAGTCAGCGTCGTGTGTTGTGGTTGCAAAACCCGCTGCAAGGACAATATTACAGTGGCCTCCCTATCATCGACGACGGCGGAACAGCCAACTATGAGGCCTTGTTCCTCTCAGTACAAAAAAGACTGAGCCGCGGCGTGAGCATTCTCGCGAATTACACGTGGAGCCACTGCATCAGCGACATCTACGACCCCCAGACCGGAGCCGGAGGCGCCTCTACGAGCGCCGTTCCCGGTAACCGCAGTGCGTATCACGGAGACTGCGGCGCTTCCGATCAGCGGCATCTCTTCAATATGTCGATCGTGGCACAGACGCCCACATTCTCCAATCGGGCGCTACGGTTGGTGGCGACCGGGTGGCAGCTTTCTCCCATCCTGCGCCTTCAATCCGGCAGGGCGTATACCGTGACGTCGGGTGTCGATACGGCCTTAAGCGGCCAGGGCGGGCAAACCGCGAATTTCACAGGTGCGGATCCGTTTACCAGCGATCGCAACGCGTGCAAGAGTCCGCCCTGCGTTGCGTGGATGTCCCCCAATTCAGTTTCGGCAGCCTTCTCGACGCCCGTCACGGGCACCTATGGCAATCTGGGCTACAACAACTTCAGAGGTCCGGGATCAGTCACATTGGATACGAGCCTCACCCGGTCATTCAAGATCCGTGAGAGAGCCACGCTGCAGTTGCGGGGAGAAGCC
>JAOAPR010000313.1 GCA_025463005.1 Bryobacterales bacterium
CGGCACCGTAACCAACGCCGGCAGCATCACCGGGACGAATAGCTACGGCGTCTACCTCAAGGCCGGCGGCAGCGTCACCAACCAGACGGGCGGCGTGATCAGCGGTGGTTTCCAGGGCGTTGACGTCTACAGCGGCGCCGGCACGGTGACCAACTTCGGCACCATCACAGCAGGGATTAGGGGTGTTTCCCTTGGCGGCGGCGGCGTCGTCACCAATCAGGCCGGAGGCGCGATCAGCGGCTTCATCGGCATCGCGATTTTCGCCGGCGGAACGGTAACCAACACCGGCAGCATCACGGGTGGGATATCCGGGCTCGCGTCCGGCGTTTACCTCGCCGCTGGCGGCAGCGTCACCAACAATGCCGGGGGCGCGATCACTGGCTTCCGCCAGGGCATTTACGTCAACGGCGGCGTCGGCACGGTGACCAACGCCGGCACCATCACCGGGTCCAACTCGAGCACCTTTGACAGCGGCGTCTACCTCAAGACCGGCGGCAGCGTCACCAACCAGGCCGGCGGCACGATCAGCGGCTACAACGGCATTAAAATCGACGGAAGCGCCGGCACGGTGACCAACGCCGGCACCATTACCGGGTCCAACTCGGGCTCGGGTAGCAACGGCGTTTACTTCAAGCTCGGCGGCAGGCGTCACCAACCAGGCGGCCGGCGTGATCAGCGGTGGTAATTATGGCGTTTTCGTTGCTAATTCGGCCGGCACGGTGATCAACGCCGGCAGCATCACGGGGACGCATTTCATAGGCGTCTACCTCAGGGAAGGCGGCAGCGTCACCAACCAGGCGGGCGGCGTGATCAGCGGTGGCAGCAGTGGCGTTTACGTCAACAACGGCGCCGGCACCGTAACCAACGCCGGCAGCATCACGGGGGGGACGGGGGCGACTAACAACGGTGTTTTGCTCAGTGCCGGCGGCAGCGTCACCAACCAGGCCGGGGGCGCGATCAGCGGTTACACAGGCGTTGACCTCAAGGCCGGTGGCAGCGTCACCAACCAGGCCGGCGGCGTGATCAGTGGTGGTAATCTGGGCGTTTACGTTGCGGGCGGCGCGGGCACGGTGACCGACGCCGGTACGATCACCTCGATGAGGACAGCGATTTACCTGCAGGCCGGCGGCAGCGTCATCAACTATGCCGGCGGGACAATCAAGGGCGGAGGCGGTGCCACCGGCGTCTACATCCTCGGCATCGGCACGGTGAGCAACGCCGGCACCATCACCGGCGGGAACGGTGTCGGCGTCCGCCTCGGCACCGGCGGCAGCGTGACTAACCAGACTGGCGGGTCGATCAACGGCGGCACCGGCGGCAGTACCGGCGTTCTCGTCTATACCCCCACGGCGACCATCAGCACGGTGACCAACGCCGGCACCATCACCGGCGGAACCAGTTCGGTCAATTTCACAGGCGGTGGCGCCAACGTGCTCACCTTGCAGACCGGCTCGGTGCTGAACGGCACCGCGCTCGGCAGCACGGCGGGCGGGGCAACCAACGCGCTGATCCTCCAAGGTACCGGCACGGCCAACAATAATTTCGTCAATTTCAATACGCTCGACAAGCAGGCGAGCGGGCTGTGGGCGTTGAACAGCAGCCCCACCATCGGGGCCACTACCGTCGACGGCGGCACGCTGGCGATCGGCGATGCGGGCCACGCGGGCGCGACGCTGACCAGCCCGGTGAGCGTCAATGCCGGCGGCACGCTGGCGGGCTTTGGCACCGTGATCGGCAATGTCGCGCTCGCGAGCGGCGGCGCGGTGCAGGGGGGCGTGCCCGGCGCGATCGGCACGCTGAACATCAGCGGCAACCTCACCTTCAATTCCGGCGGCATCCTTTCGACCACGATCGTGCCGTCGGGTGCCGCGAGCCTCGTCAATGTGACGGCAGGGACCGCGGCGCTCACCGGCGGCACCGTGCAGGTGACGGCGTCGTCGTTCATCACCCACACCCAGACCTTCACCATCCTCACCGCGACCACCCTCAGCGGCGCGTTTTCTTCCGCCTCGATGGCGGGCACGGCGTTCGCGCGCAATCCACGGCTGACCGAGGACGCGCACGATGTGTTCCTCACCGTCGATTCCGGTTCGTTCGCCGCGGTCTTGCCGGCCTCTGCCTCGGTCAATCAGGTCAACGTCGCCAAGGCAATCGACGCCGGTCTTGCCGGCGGTGGCACGCTGCCGGCCGGCTTCGTGGCGCTCGGCAATTTGCCGGTGACAAGCCTTCCCGGTGCGCTGACGCAGCTCTCCGGCGAGACCGCGAGCGGAAGTCAGCAAACCACCTTCGGTGCGATGACGCAGTTCATGGGCGTGATGACCGATCCCTTCATCGGCGGGCGCGGCGACGCATCGAGCCCGCCATCAGGCGCGACGCCGTTTGCGGAAGAAAACGACAGCACCAGCGCCTACGCGGCCAATGGCAAGCCGCGTAACAAGCGCGAGCGCGACGCCTATGCCATGTTCACCAAGGCTCCGCCGGCGTCGTTCGATGCGCGCTGGAGCGTGTGGGCTGCCGGTTTTGGCGGCTCGCAGACCACCGACGGCAATGCGACGCTGGGATCGAACAATACCAGCAGTCGTCTCGGCGCCGTTGCGGTCGGCGCCGACTATCGGTTTTCGCCCGACACCATCGCGGGTTTTGCGCTGGCCGGCGGCGGCACCAATTTTTCCGTCGCCAATGGCGGCACCGGGCGCTCGGATCTGTTTCAGGCCGGCGCGTTCGTGCGCCACACGGTTGGGCCTGCCTACATCTCCGCGGCACTGGCCTATGGCTGGCAGGACGTCACCACCGACCGCACCATCACGGTCGCCGGCATCGATCAACTGCATGCCGAGTTCAACGCCAATGCGTTTTCCGGCCGCGTCGAAGGCGGCTATCGTTTTGTCAGCCCGTGGATCGGCGGCGTCGGCATCACGCCTTATGCGGCGGGACAGTTCACCACGTTCGACCTGCCGGCTTACGCCGAATCCGCGCTCGTCGGCAGCAACGCGTTTGCGCTCGCCTACGGTTCGAAGAGCGTGACCGACACGCGCAGCGAACTCGGCCTTCGCACCGACAAATCCTTCGCGATGCAGAGCGCGATCCTGACCTTGCGCGGTCGCCTGGCCTGGGCGCATGATTTTAATCCCGACCGCAGCATCGGCGCCACCTTCC
>JAOAPR010000124.1 GCA_025463005.1 Bryobacterales bacterium
GTAAGCGATCCTAGCAGGACCGGCCGGGCCTTTCGCGCGGAATTCGGCCAATGGCGATTGGGGGTCGGTGAGCGGCGCAAAAACAAACGGCGGGAGGATTCTAAGGCGTCACGTGCAAAACAGAGCGCGGCGCGACCGTTTCCCGGCCCGTTTGATGGTGCGTGCCGCGCCCTTTGCGGTTCTTTCCTCTCGCCCGTCCTGCTAACCGGATTCGGCTATTTCTGATTCTGGCCGTCGTGTTTCTGGTTGTAGATTTCCTTGCTCAATCGGTTCTGCTGGTGGTTGATCTGAACCTTCTCTTTGTTGGTCAGATTCCCGCCGTTCTCCTTGCGGTTATGGCGCACTTCCTGGTTCAGCTTGGACTGCTGGCGCTCGAGGCGCGCCGTTTCGCGCGGAGTCAGTGAGCCGCTCTTCACACCCTGCGCGATACGCTTCTGCTGGTTCTCTTTGCGCTGCTCGATTCTGCCTTCTTTGTCATCCGCCGCGAAAGACATCGTCGCCGTGCCGGTCAGAAGCGCGCTAGTCAAAATGCTGATGATCACCCGTCTCATTTCTCTCGACCTCCTTGTTTTCTTGTGAAAGGCTGTTGCCTTCTGCATGGTCAAACCACAAGGTGAACGGGGAGTTTCGCGGGGGGGACGTTAAAAGCTCGTCATCCGTGACCTTAGAACCGGGCGCGGGACGGTACTGCCTATACAATAAAACGATGTCTCATAAAGTAACGTTGATCCCGGGCGATGGCATCGGGCCCGAGGTCGCTGCGGCGGCGCGCCGTGCGGTGGACGCGACCGGCGTCCGCATCGAGTGGGAAGTTGTCGAATTGAACGCCGACGTAATCGCGAAAACAGGCCTGTCGCTGCCTCCGCACGTGGTCGAGAGCCTGGAGCGGACGCATGTGGGATTAAAGGGACCTGTGACGACGCCCGTCGGCGGCGGATACACCAGCGTCAACGTCGCGCTGCGCAAAAAACTGGATCTGTTCGCGAACGTCCGGCCGGTGCGCTCCATGCCGGGAGTCGTCACCCGCTTTGACGACGTGAAAATCGATATGGTGATCTTCCGCGAAAACACGGAGGACCTGTATTCGGGTCTGGAGCATGAAGTGGTCACCGACGTGGTAACCAGCCTCAAGGTCATCACGCGAACCGCGTCCATCCGCATCGCGGAGTACGCCTTCGCATACACCGAAAAAACGGGACGCAAGAAAGTCGCGGCCATCCACAAGGCGAACATCATGAAGCTGGCCGACGGATTGTTCCTGCGCTGCTGCCGGGAAGTGGCCGCGCGGCATCCTAATATCGAATACAAGGAGCTGATCGTCGACAACGCCGCCATGCAACTGGTGGTGCGGCCGGAGCAGTTCGATATTCTGCTGCTGCCGAATCTCTACGGCGACATCGTCTCGGATCTGGCGGCGGGTTTGGTCGGCGGATTGGGCATGGTCCCCGGCGCCAACATGGGCGAAAAGCATGCCGTGTTCGAGGCGGTGCATGGCTCGGCTCCGGATATCGCGGGGAAGGGCATCGCCAATCCGACGGCCATGATGCTGTCGTCGGCGCTGATGCTGTTCCATTTGAATGAGCCGCAAGCGGCCGCGCGCCTGCAGCAGGCGGTCGAGAACGTTTACGCGGGCGGCAAGAACACGACACCCGACGTCGGCGGCAAAGCGGGCACCGACCAGTTCACGGACGCGGTCATCGCCGCGATGGGATAGCCGAGGTTACAGACCCTTCTTCGCCAGGTACGCCGCAAGGTCGATGCAGCGCAGCGAATAGCCCCACTCGTTGTCGTACCAGGAGACGACCTTCACCAGGTTTCCGGCCAGGACCTTGGTCAACTGGGAATCGACAATCGAGCTATTGGGGTTGTGCATCATGTCGGTTGACACGACGGGATCCTCGGTATACGCGAGAATGCCCTTGAGCGGCCCGCCCGCGGCCGCCTTGAGCGCGGCGTTCACCTCTTCAGTGGTGGTCGATTTCGCGGTGACTGCCACCAGGTCCACCACGCTGACGTTCGGAGTCGGGACGCGCATGGCGTAGCCGTCCAGTTTCCCTTTAAGCTCCGGCATCACCAGCCCGATCGCCTTCGCGGCGCCTGTGGTGGTGGGGATCATGTTAATCGCCGCGGCGCGCGCCCGGCGCAGGTCCTTGTGCGGAAAATCGAGGATGGGCTGGTCGTTCGTGTAGCTGTGAATGGTGGTCATCGAGCCCTTCTCGATGCCGAATTTTTCGTGCAGCACCTTCACCACCGGCCCCAGGCAGTTGGTAGTGCAGGATGCGTTCGAAATGACGTTGTGCTTGGCCGGATCGTAGGACGATTCGTTCACCCCGAGCACAACCGTGATGTCCTCATTCTTGGCGGGCGCCGAAATAATGACTTTTTTGACCGAGCCGCGGATGTGCTTGCAGGCGTCCTTGGCATCGGTGAATCTGCCGGTGGATTCGATCACAACCTGCACGCCGAAGCTGGACCAATCGATCTCTGCCGGGTCTTTAATCGCGTAGATGTGGATGCGTTTTCCGTTCACCACGATCGAGTCCGCCTCGGCCTTCACATCCGCGTGTAACGGGCCCAGGATGGAGTCGTATTTGAGCAGGTGCGCGAGGGTCTTGGTGTCGGTGAGATCGTTGGTGGCGACGATCTCCACTTCGGGACGGTTAAGCGCGGCCCGGAAGACGTTCCGGCCGATACGGCCGAAGCCGTTGATTCCTATTTTGGTGGCCATGGTTTAGTTTAGCGGGATCATCGCGGCATGTGCATCTTCTATGATCAAGAGATGGTTCTTTCCGACGTCGATATCCGGCGCTATTTGAAAGAGGGCAAGATCAAGATCACGCCTGCGCTGCCGCCCGAGCAGTTCGGAAGCTGCTCGGTTGATTTCCGCCTTGGCCAGGAGTTCAGCGTGTTCGAGCACAGCCGCCACGCGCTGATCGATCTGAGGGAGAAAACCGCCATCCAGGACCTGATGCGCACCATCACAGTCGCGCAGGGCGAGCCGTTCATCCTGCAGCCAGGCGAGTTCGCGCTGGCCATCACGGAAGAAACCCTCGAATTGGATGACGATGTGTTGGGACGACTGGAAGGCCGCTCGAGCCTGGGCCGCATCGGCATTATCGTGCATGGGACGGCGGGCCTGTTCGATCCCGGTTGGCGCGGCCGGGCGACGCTCGAGTTAAGCAACCTGGGCGTGATGCCGGTGGCACTCTATCAGGGCATGCGGATCTGCTCATTCACCTTCGAACAGCTCTCGTCGCGGGTGGAAGTCCCCTATTACAAAAAGGTTGGCAACAAGTATGCGGGCCAGGAGCGGCCCGTGGCGAGCCGTCTGGCGAGCGAAACCAGCCGCTGAGGTGATAACATAGCCGCCATGCGTTGGCTCCTGTTACCCGTCTCGCTCCTCGCCGCTGCGGCTGCTTTTTTTGCTCAAACTGCTCCTCCGAACCCGACGGGGATCTCCGTGGGACATATTCACCTGGTGGTGGCCGATCCGGCCGCCTACCAGAAGACCATCGTGAGTGTTCTGGGCGGCACGCCCGTGAACGCCGGCCCTCTCACCATGGTGAAACTTCCGGGTGTTTTCTTCATCATGACGGCTGCGAAGCAAGGAGCCGGGCCGAGTGGTGGATCCAAGGGTTCCACAGCGGACCATATGGGTTTTTCGGTCAAGAGTTTCGCTGCTTTGAAAGCGAAAGCAGTGGCGGCCGGCCTGAACGTACAGGAAGTCACGCCGAATGTGCAGGCGTTCGTGACTTTTCCGAACGACGTGATCGTCGAAGTTCAGGAAGATACATCGCTTACAACCGATTCGGCATTCAGTCACTATCACCTTGCTGTTCCCGATCAGAACGCCGCGCGTGAATGGTACATGAAGACGTTTGGCGGCGTCGAAGCGCAGCGTCGGCCTGGATTGAAAGGCGTCGGAATTCCTCCAGGCACCGTGGATTTCCTGGGCGGAGGCGGCGGTTTTGGCAAGGGCAAGGCCAAGGAGGGCGCTCCCCCGGCAGCCCCGCCTGCTCCACCTGCGGCTACCAAGGGCCGCTACCTCGATCACATCGGATTTGAAGTGAAGGATCTGGACGCATTCGCCAAGAAACTCGAAGCGGACGGCGTGAAGTTTGACATGGCTCCGCGTG
The DNA here is from genome assembly GCA_025463005.1 of Bryobacterales bacterium. GTDB lineage: Bacteria > Acidobacteriota > Terriglobia > Bryobacterales > Bryobacteraceae > Palsa-187. Next base: position 4,137 of record JAOAPR010000124.1, read on the forward strand.
ACATGACGAAGCAGTTCGGCTTGAAGATCGCATTCATCACCGATCCCTTTGGGACCTATATAGAGCTAACCGAAGGATTGTCGAAGCAGTAACTATTTGGGCCGGATGCGCCCTTCACTGTCGAGTGCCAGCGTCCGGTCTCGCCAAGACACCGTTTGGCCGAACAACCCTACGATCCATATCGCCGCGCCGAACAAGTCGCGCAGCGGAATCAGAAACCATAAGCGCAGCACGTCCGAGCTTCCCAGCACATACCAACCCGCAGCGGTCGCCATGACCATGCGAGACGCCAGCAACGCCGCAGCCAGACCGATGTATCCGTTTACGGCGGCCGCGACGACCCATAGCGTCGCGAATGTTACCGGAAGTCCCAGGTATCCCCAGAATTTCGACACGCGAACCGTGCGGGCCCAGCGGACCTGATGACGCCAGACATCGCGCCATCCGCCGGTCAGGCGCGTGGTTACAATCGCGTCGCTCAGGACACATTTCAAGCCGAGTGCATGAATGCGGTGGCCGAGCTGGTAGTCATCCGCCAGATAGTCCGCAATCGCCTGAAAACCGCCGATGCGATCCAGATCGGCGCGGCGAAAGGACATGGTCGAGCCCAAGGCGAACTCGTCGACGCCCACTAGTCGCGCCACCAGCGTAGACGGCGCAAAATCCGTCGATACGCCGAGTCCTTCGAAGCGCGCCGCGAACGTATCACCCTCAGGCCGATACAGGCACGTGACCAGTCCTACTCGCGGATCGGCCAGCGGTGGAACGACGGCGGCGAGATAATCCGGTTCTACTCGAATATCGGCGTCATTGACTATGAGGATCGGATAACGCCCCGCCCGGGCCAGATCGATCAGCGAGCCCACCTTCCCGTTGGGCGTTTCGGTGGTGCATTCAACCATGCGTACGGTAGGAAATTCGGCGATCAGGGCGGCTGCCGGGTCGCCGCTACGCACGCCGCACAGCAGCTCGTAGTCGCCTTCCAGAACCGTGTGGGATTTGATCGCCGCACGCAGCGCCGGATCGGCTCCATGTATCGGCTTAAGAATACTGGCCCCTGGGGCTTGGCCCCTGGCGTCTGGCCCCTGGCTCCTTCGGAACGCCAGACATGCCACCAAGGCGATCAGTTGATATGCGCCAGCGGCAGCAGCGATGGCGAACAAAATCACAGCGCGAGCAGCCACACGCCGCCCGCCACCAGCGCCGCCCCGATCCAGCGGCGTGCGTCGACGTGCTCCTTAAGGACCAGGCGGGCCAGGATAGTTTCAATCACTAAGCTCCCGGCTGAGGCAGGGACGGCGAAGCTCAAGTCCGCCACTTGGACCAGTGCCATGAATGCGAAAAAGGATAAAGCCATGCACGCCACGGCTAGAATGAGGTTCGTCTTGCGAGCCAGCGTCGCCAGTACGCGTCGCAGACCGCTGGGCCCGAAATCATGGATTTCTCCATGACGCTTCATTTCGTGGCTTTGCAGCAGATCGGCCGTCACTGTAGATGCGATGATGGTGCCAAGAAGGAGCCAGGCCTTCACCGCGGTCCCTCCGAGTGCGGATTTCCAAGTCCGACTAGAATCACCCCAGCCATAATGAGCAGCGTACCCGCCCAGCGAGCCGCAGTGACCTGTTCGCCCAGGAACAGCCGGCTGAGCAGGGCAGTAATCACATAGCCCAACGCAGTGACCGGAAGTACATAGCTCAGGTCGGCCCAGCTCAACAGAAACATTCTGCTCATCAGCCACGTGATCAGCAGACAGATCCCCAAACTCACCCACGGGTTAAAGATCGCGCGCAGGAACGATAGGGGCGATGCCGTGAGCTCTTCAGCGCCGTGCCGCAGGCCCCAGGTCAGGAAAAGATTTCCCAGGACGTTGCTGAGGATGACGATGACGGCGAAGGCGCGCGTCTTCCATCGCAGTCGAGGATTCATCCGGAGCGGGTTTCCGGTCGTTAGGCTCGTTCGTCTGCTTGATTCAGAACGCTGGCTTTCTCGTCAGCGACATACTTCTTGCGCTTGGCGCGGAGGCTCAAGTAATCCTTGGCCTCTTTGTAGATCCGTTTGCGCTCGTGACCGTCGAAAATTCCCTTGCGAACGATGCGCCAGGCCGCCTTGGGGCGGAAGTAGTATTCGCCGTAGAACCGCTCCACCCATTCCACCAGCTCGCCCTTCTCCAGGATGCCGGGATAAACCACGTTGGGTAGCTGATGCCCTTCGTCGTCGGCCATCTTGAGCTGCACCAGGTTATTCTCTTTGGCGTACTCGTAGAATTCCGTGCCCGGGTAAGCATGGCCCATCGAGACCTGAATCGTCTCCACGTCCAGTTGCTTGGCGAAATCTATGGTGTTACGAAGGGTCTCGCGTGTTTCGCCCGGCAGACCGACGATGAAATCGCCGTGGATCGTCAGGCCCAGGTTGTGGGCGTCTTTGGTGAAGCGGCGGGCGCCTTCGATGGTCGCACCCTTCTTGATATTTCTGAGGATCTGCTCGTCTCCAGACTCGTAACCAACGATCAGCAGCCGGCAGCCCGCGTCCTTCATAGCTTTGAGAGTTTCGTAATCGGTGGTGACGCGCGAAGTGCAGCTCCAGGTGAAATTCAGCTTCTTCAGCTCCGCGCATAATTCCAGCGTGCGGGCTTTCTTGTAATTGAAGGTGTCGTCGTCGAAAAAGATTTCCTTCAGGCCCGGGAAGTTTTCGAGCACATAGCGGCACTCGTTCGCCACATCCTTGCTGGATCGCAAACGCCAGCGGTGGCCGGAGTGCGTCTGCGGCCACAGGCAGAAGGTGCACATGGCCGGGCAGCCACGCGTCGTGTAGAACGAAATATAGGGATTCAGCAGGAACGGGACGTTATAGCGACGGAAATCGAGGTCGCGCTTATAAACCTTGCTCACCCATGGCAGCTCGTCCAGGTTCTCGATAACGCCGCCCTCGGGATTATGAACGTTGACGCCGTCTTTCCGGTAGCTCACGCCAGGCAGCTCCGAAAGCGGCGTGCCTTTGGCATAGCCGGCGATCTGATAATCGAACTCGCGCCGCACTACGAAATCGATCGCTTTGGTCGCATTCAGGGCCTTGTCGGGCTCGATGGTCACGGGAGGCCCCACGAACGCGACCTGCATCTTCGAGTTTGCGTCCTTCATCATCTCGGCGATCCGGACATCCACGTGAAAGCCGGGCGATGACGTGAAGAGGACCAGCAGCTCGAAATCCTTCGCCATGGCGACGGTCTGCTCGATGCTGACGCCGTGAGCGGGCGCGTCCACCACCTTACTGTCTTCGAGCATGCCGGCTGGATAGCATAACCATACCGGATACCAATAAGATTCGATCTCACGCGTGGAGGGCCAACGCGAGCCGGCCCCACCGTCAAAGCCTTCAAATGAAGGCGGATTCAAAAAGAGCGTTCTCATGGATGTAAGCGAATCTCCTTGGTTATGGGACGTTTGGGCTGGCGGCAGCCTGTTCGTCCTCTTGCCATGTCGGGTTGCTGTAATCGGCGTTTAACTCGGCTTTGCCGACCACTCGTACATCCACGGTGCTCTGCAGATGCTTCAAAATCGATATGCCGTTGCGCATTTCATAGTCGCGCACGAAGCGGATACTCTTGAGCCAGGCCGATCCGCTCTTGACCATCTGGCCGGATTCCTTGAGGGGCATGCCGGTGGCTCCGTCCAGCCACAATTCGCCCTTGAACAGCCCCACCGCTTTGCGCTTTGGAGTGAGCTTGAAAATGTAAGTCTGCTCCTGGTCCTGGGTGATGATCGCGTTGATCTGGAACTTGTAGTTGGCGGGCGTAATGGCGATGGAGCCCTTCTGGCGCTCATCCTGCTCGAGCTCCAGGTATTTCCCAATGACTTCTTTCTTTACCACCGGATCGCCGATAAACTGGCCGATCTGGTCGAACGAGATCTTGCCTAACTTGGAAATCATGCGCAGGACTCTGAGTTTACCGTTCTTTTCGAGGCTAGGTAGCTGGGCGTCGATATCGACTTCCATGCGAGCCCCCCGCAGGGCGTCCTGCTGGACCTGCTGCGCGGCTAGATAACGGTCAATAACACTCTTCAGGTTATCCGGAGTAGCGTAGTTCTTAGGAATATCCGCGGCATGGAGGGCGATTATCAAAAGCGCAAAGGGCGCGGCGCGTGCCACCAAGCGGGACCAGGAACTGATCGCGCCGCGCTCCGTTTTGCGCGTGTTCAAAAGCGCAAAGGGCGCGGCGCGTGCCACCAAGCGGGACCAGGAACTGATCGCGCCGCGCTCCGTTTTGCGCGTGTTCACATGAATGGCGGACGCGAGAAAAGAGTTAGGTAGACGCACTAACGGATGCCCTTGCGCGCGCGGAAACGCGCAGTCCTATGTGGTTATTCTACCAGATGTAGCGGAAAACGAACAGGTTGTGGCTGTCCTTGCCACGCCTGGAGATCGAACCAGAGGCCCCGGCCGTCGGTACGGGCCGTGACGAGTCCATCCAGGTCGGTCCTGAGGATAGCCGCGTGCCGCGCTGACAGCCGCCCTATGATGTCCGGGTGGGGGTGGCCGAAGGAGTTTTCATACCCCGCCGAGATCAGGGCGACCGAAGGCGAGACAGCCTCCAGGAAGGGCTCCGTGCTGGAGGTTCGGGAGCCGTGATGGCCGACTTTGAGGACATCGGCGTGCAGATCCGCGCCCATGGCGAGCAGCTTCGCCTCGATTCCGCGCTCCATATCGCCAGTCAGCAGAAAAGATCGCGATCCGTAGCCGATCCTGAGTACCAGGGAGTCATTGTTCCCCGGCTTTCCCGCCGGGTAGTCATCGGAGGGCGCCAAGACTTCGAGTGTGGCGCCGGACCGTTCGATCGGGCCAGCCGGATGCTTCTCGGCGCTTGGAATGTTCAGCCGGTGCGCCAGAGCGAGCAGTTCCGGAGGCGGATTCGCCCCCGTCCAGAGCTCTTTCGGGCGGAAATTCGCCAGGGCGGCAGCCAGGCCGCCGATGTGGTCCTGATGCGAGTGGGTGGCGATCATTAGATCGATGCGACGAATGCCGCGGCTCCAAAGATAGGGCGATACGACATCCTCGCCGATATCGAGGTTGGATTTCCGCGCCCGGCCGTACACCAGACGTCCGCCGCCATCCACCAGCATGGTTTCGCCGCGGGGCAGGATGACCAGCAGACTATCGCCCTGACCCACGTCGATGGCTGTCAGCTCCAGCACCCCTGACGGCTGCGGCCCGAGCCAAGGCTGCCATAGCAACAGAACGAACAAGCCCAGTACTGCGGCGATCGCCGGCCAACGCCACTGGCGACTCCGGATCAGAATGGCGCAGGCGACCAAGGCCGTCGCGAAAGCCAAACCCAGCCACAGTGGCGGATCGGGGACGCGCCAGGCGGGCTCCAGGTTCGCGTGCCATCCCGCGACTCGAGCGGACAAATGGAGGAGCGCGCCGGCCACCGATCCGATCCACCGCCAGCCGGTGAAGATCGCCATGAAGCCGAGCGGGACCACTGCGTTCATAGCTGGCACGATCAGCAGATTCGCGCTCAAACCGGTGAACGAGACGCGGTGAAAATACTCTGCCATAGGCAGCGCCAGGCCGATCTGGATGGTTGCGGAGATCACCACCATCTCGAACGCGAAGAGCGCCCAGCGAAGCGCCATAGCCAGTGATTCCTGCGCCCAGCGCAGCGGGAGGCGAGTCCACAGCCACAGCGCTTCCGCGGCTAAGCGCAGTTCAACACGGAATTGGGTCACGCGCGGGTCGTGAGTAGCAATATGCGGGTCCAGATCAGGATTGGCGATACCGCGGAGACCGCGGGCGTAGGGCGCGGTGGTCGATTCAAGCAGCGGTGCAGCTAGCGCTCCGATGGCCGCTACCGACAGGAACGAAAGCTGGAAACTCGCATCGAACATCTGGGCCGGGTCCCACGCCAAGTAAACCAACGCGACGGCGGCCAGCAGATTCATGACACGCGCGCGTCGAAAGCAGGCTCGCGCCAGGGTGTAGAGCGTGAACCCACCGGCTGCCCGCACTACCGGAGCCGAGAATCCGGAAACCAGTGCGTACAGCCACGCCGCTGCCGCGGTCACTGCCAGCGCGCTCAATTCGGAGAGCGGGAGCCACCGCAGCACAAACAAAAGTATGGCAGCCAGGACGGTCACATGGACCCCGGATATCACCAGTGCATGAAAGGTGCCCGTGCGGCGAAAATCGTCGGTCCAGACCGCTCGAGCCGGGCGGTTTCGCCGATCAAGACCGCCTGCATCATGCCGCTTCCATAGTCGTTGCCGTTCCCGGCGTACAGGCGGTCGATCCGATCCAGCGCCGCGGTCCGCAGCGCAAAGATACCGGCCATGAAACGCGAGCCGCAGCGCCCCGGCAACACCGTGACCGGCGCATTGCGCGGCATCGTGGCATTCCAGAAAATGTCGCGGCGGGCGAGGTACGCGGCGTAGTCGAACGAACCAGGATTATTAAAGTTATGGGGACGTCGCAGGCGCGCTTCGATCTCGATTCTTTGCCCGTAGGACAAGCGCGGCGGAAGCGGATCCCCTTCGTCCGACGGCATGAGAACGCGCGCACGGGCTCCCGGTTCCAGTTCCAGCGTGAACTGTGCGCGATCTTCGGCGAACACCGTGGGCTCAACCACGCATCCGGCGAGGACCACGATTTCGCGGGAGGTCGCGTCGACCTCGGGCGGGGGACCTGGCCGGTGCCACGCGCCAGCGAAAGCTCCGGCGAGCAGCATCGCCAGCAAGACTGCGGTTCGCTTGATCCACATAGACGCGGGCACGAATGCCAAAATCGCGAACGTCATCGCGCCCAAGCCCGCTTCGCGCGTCGAAAAAGGAGCCGTCGTATCCAACAAAATCCCTGCGGTGAACGCGATAAGCGGAAGAATCAGCGGTTCACGCATTGACTGGCTCCACTCGGAAAGATAGTTTCCGCACGGACGCAAAACTCTCCGGGTTATCATGACTTTTTGCTCCCAATCCTGATCGTTCTGCTGCTGTGCATGCCGCTTGGCGCGCAGCAGAGCTTAATGCCCACCGATGAATTGAATCGCGCCCTCCCCTCCTGGGTAAGTTTCGCGGGCGAACAGCGACTGCGTCTGGAAGGATTCTCGGCCGGTGCCTTCGAGCCCGGAAACGACGAGTTCTATCTGCTGCACCGCTTTCGCTTCTCGATGACCCTGCGGCCCGCGACTTGGTGGAGGATCGTCGCCCAGACGCAGGACGCCAGGGTGTGGGGAGGAAACATACCGCACGCACCGCCCTACCAGGACACCTGGGATCTGCGCCAGGCTTACGCAGAGCTGGGCGATCCGGACAAGAGCCACGCGGCGCTGCGCGTCGGCCGCCAGGAAATCAGCCTGGGCGGCGAGCGGCTGGTAGGTATCAGCACCTGGACCAACGTATCCCGGAGCTTCGATGCCGCCCGCGCCACGTTTCGATACCGCAACCTGAAACTTGACGCGTTTGCGGCGAGCATCGTCGTGCTGCGCGACGGTCAAATCGGCAGTGCGGATGCCGGCAACAACCTGCACGGGCTGTACGGAACCGTGAGCAAGCTCCCCGGAGGTTTGACCCTCGAGCCGTATTTTCTATGGCGGCTTCAGCCCCACGATGTCGCGGAGTCAGGCGCCATTGGCAACCTCGATATGAAGGTCAGCGGCGCGCGTTTGCTCGGCAAGATTCACGGAGTCGAGTACAACACCAGCCTGGTTTTCGAGCGCGGCCACCTGGCAACCGACCGCGTCGACGCCTGGGGCGGCGGATGGCTGCTGGGCCATACCTTTATCAGTTTTGCCGGAACACCGCGGCTCGCGGTCGAGTACAACTATGCGACCGGCGACGGAAATCCGCACGACGGCAGACACAATACCTTCGAGCTCCTATATCCGACGCGGCACGACCTGATCAGCCTCTCCGACCAGGTTGGCTGGAAAAATATCGAGCACGTGCGGGCGAGAGTGGATTGGAAGCCTGGTCCCAAGTGGATCGTCACCCCGAGCTACAGCGCCATCTGGTTGGCAGACGCGCACGACGGTTTATACAATCCTACGGGCTTAGTGGTGGTGCCGCGTGTAGCCGATGGATCGGCGGGGCGCTGGGTCGGACAAGAGGTGGATCTCGCCGCGCAGTATTCGATCCTGCAAGGCACGCAGATCGGCGCCGGATTCGCGCATATTTTCCCGGGGACGTTTCTAGAACGGGCCACGCCGGGACACAGCTTTAACTACTCGTATTTGCAGATCAGCACGAAATTCTGAGCAGATGTTAGCGCGCGACCGGCTTCGCGTACACCTCGATCTTGGCGACGTCCGCCCATCCGCCAGGACCGTGGCCGCTGCTGGGCATCAGGTCTGCAAACCCGATTTCGTCCACCTTGCTCAAATCCGGATTGTTTACCCAGTTCCCGGTGGTCACCATGCGCTGCGGATCGAGCCGCAGCCAGCGGATGTCGCTGACCGGGAACTCGCTCTCGATCCAGTCCGCGAGCGATCCATCCGTGCGATCGCCTGCCAGCCAAGTGCCATCGGCCAGCTTGACGATGGGGTGAACCTGATGGAACCCGGACGTTTTCGTCACCAGCCGGATGCGGGCCAGTCCCGTCAGGTCGGCGAAGTTAGCTTTGTGCCGGAGGGTGAAGGCGCAGGGCGTGGTGCACATGCCGGTCCACACATGGATTGGATTGTTCTCATCGCCGGCGTTGCCCGTAAGTAACATCTCTTTCGCGGTGGGCCCGACGAGGTTCAAGACCAGATCCGGATTCCCCACGGACTCCGGCAGAACGCCATGTTCGCCGCCAGCCGCGGTCTGCTTCCATTCCTCGCGGAAAAACAACGGCGGGCGCGCAGCCTGCTTGCCTTTTCCCTTGCCCTCTTTCGCGGGGCCGGGCGGGACCGCCGGCTTGGGCTCCTGAGCAATTGCGGTATACACGATACCCACAACCAGCGAGCAATTGAGGATCGTGAGAGTGACCACGCGTCGTGACATGTGCAAAGCCTCCTGAACGGCTGCCAGTATAACAAAGGGCACGGGTTGCCATAAAATCAAGGTGGTGCTTCGCAGCGCGTTGATCTCGGTTCTGCTCGCCTCATCGGTGTTCGCCGCCGACTGGACCGAATACCGCATGGGACCGTTCCGCGTTATCAGCAATGCGGGCGATCGCCCGGCGCGCGAACGCCTCACCGAAATGGAGCAGACCCGCCACGTTCTTGCGGGCATGCTGGGCAAAACCGACCTGCAACCAGTCTGGCCGATCGTCTTGGTCCTGTTCCCGAATCAAAAGGAATATGGCCCGCGCGCGCTGCCGCAGCCGTTCGTGCCGGGCGGATCGTCGGATCTGAGCGCCTGGGCCGCCGATACTCCGCAACCGCAGGATTGGCGAAGGGAAATTGTGCGCCGCTTGATCGCGGATAACGCCGGGCTCATTCCCAGCGTCATCGTCACCGCGCTGAGCGACCTTTTTTCGACCATCGAGGTGAACGCCACGCGCGTGAAGCTAGGCACACGACCCCCCTCATTACCAGCGGACCGTGAGCAGGAATGGGCCAAGATCCAGCTCTATGCGACGAATCCCGAATATGCCGGGCGGTTTCGCGTCTATTTGGGCAATCTCCAGCAGGGGAGCGAGGAAACCGTTGCCGCGCGTAACGCGTTCGACCTAACGCTCGAAGACCTGAACCAACGCGCAGACGCGTATTTCCGTGCAGGCGTTTTCGAGGCGTTCCCGGTTTCCGGCGAAGCGCTGAATCCGAATCGCGATTTCATCGAAAAACGTCTTCCGCAGTCGGAAGTAGACGCCTGGATGGCCGAGCTCAAAAACGGCGGGAAAACATTTCCACCGGACAGCCCGCGCGGATTGCTGGCGCAGGGCACGCCCGCGGCTCTCGAGCAGGCCGCTAACGCTAATCCGCGTTGGGCCGAGCCGCACGTTCGCCTGGCAGCGCTCGAAACGAATCGGCTGGCTAAGGTGAGCCGGCTAAAGACCGCGACGACGCTCGAGCCCCACAATTCCGTTTATTGGCAGGCGCTGGCGGAGGCGCAGACGGCGGCCGATCAGCCCGCCGATGCTGCGAAATCCTGGATCTCGGCGGAGCGCACCGCCCCCAGCGACGCGGAACGCGCGCGCATCCATCAAATTCGCCTGGACGCCGAGCAGCGCCGGACGGATTTCGAGATCGCCAACAAGAAGCGGGAAGCCGACGAACGGGCCCAGGAGCTGCAGCGCATCAAGGACGCCGCCGCGGCCGAGGTTCGCGCTGCGGAAGCAAAGGCCAACCGCGAGCAAGGCGGTCTGAAATCCGGCGCGACGCCTGTGCCGTTTTCGCAGATCTACGGCGGAGAAAACGTCACCGGAACCCTGGTGCAAGTCGACTGCCTCAATGGCCCGCGGCGGCTGACGATTCAGAAATCGGGCGGCGTCACGGTGAAGTTGCTGGTCCGCGGCACGGAGGGTTTGAATCCGGCTGATTTCACCTGCGGCGTCCAGAAACCCGCTCGCCAGCTTTTCGTGATCCACGATTCTAAGCCCGACGCGAAGTTGGGCACCACCGGGAACGTTCAGACCTACGAGCTGCGCTAATATTGCGCATGATGCCGAGCACCCGGCTGCGCTGGGTCGCGATGAGCGTTTTTGTGCTCTCGTCGTCTCTGAATTATCTCGATCGCCAGCTCCTGGCCGCGCTCGCACCCACCTTGCGAGGGGAATACCAGTTAAATAACCAGCAGTACGGATTGATCGTCTCGGCATTCTCTATCGTTTATTCGGTCGTCGCTCCGGCCGCTGGGTGGTTCGTCGATCGCGTAGGTCTGAATCGCGGCGCGAGTATCGCGGTGGCATTGTGGTCGCTGGCCGGATCGGCCACCGCGTGGACGCGAAGCTTCGCCGGGTTGCTCGCGTGCCGGACGCTGCTGGGCGCGGCCGAAGCCGCCGGTATTCCGGCTGCCGGAAAAGCTACGGCGACCTATTTGGAACCGCGCGAATTTGCACTTGGTGCGGCGTTCGGCCAGATCGGGATCGCCTTGGGTTCCATCGCGGCGCCTCTGATTGTCGCGGCCATACAGCCGCGCTATGGATGGAGGCCGGCATTCGTTCTGTGTGGAGCGCTCGGATTCCTGTGGATCCCTTTGTGGTTCTTCACGGCCAAGCGGATTCCGGTGACCAACCCCGCGACGGCCAAAAAGCGCGGGCGGGCCGCCCAATTGCTTCGCGACCCGCGCTTCTGGGGACTGGCCGCCGGCAACGCGTTCGTCATGACGCTGTATGCTTTGTGGAGCAACTGGACCACCCTGTACTTCGTTCAGGAACGGCACATGACGCAGGCCGACGCCAACCGCCAATTCGCTTGGATCCCGTCGGCGTTCGCCACCGCAGGCGGATTCTTCGGAGCGGCAGTGTCCTACCGGTGGATTCGGGATGGCATGAACGTCCTGCGCGCCCGTATGCGGATCTGCTGGATTTCGGCCGTGATCCTGCTCGCGACCGCCGCTGTTCCACTGATGCCACGGCCCGAGCTGGCGGCTGCTGCCATCAGTTTGAGTTTCTTCTGGACACTGGCCATCAGTACCAACGTCTACTCGCTTCCGATCGACTTGTTCGGGACGGCAAACGCAGCGTTGGGAGTAGCCGGGCTGAGCTGCTCGTTTGGACTGATGACCGCGCTGGTTTCCCCCTGGATCGGCAGCATGGTAGATCGTGTGGGCTTCTCGCCGGTGTGCGTGGTCCTCGCGGTGATGCCGCTACTGGGAGTATCCATTCTGCAATGGACAACCACGAGACAAACGACAGTCAAATGACCGTCCGCGCCGCGACCCCCGCGGACCTGCCCGCAATCGCCTCCATTCAGGATCTTTCGCCCGAAGCAGCGCAGTGGGAACCGTCCTCTTACTTGGACAACGACTGTCAGGTGGCAACCGGCGGCAGTCGGATCATTGGATTTCTAGTCACGCGCCAGATTGGGCCGGCCGAGCACGAAATCCTGAATCTGGCCGTCGACCCCGCCGAACGGCGTACCGGTATCGCCCGCGCGCTCCTGCGCGACGCGCTGTCGCGAGCCAAAGGCGAGTGGTTTTTGGAGGTCCGGGCGTCCAATACGGCTGCGATCCAGCTGTATGAATCCGCTGGGTTTCATCGCACAGGCCGCCGTCCGGACTACTATTACGAACCTGTTGAAGATGGTATTGTCATGAGATTCTTTTCATGATATCGTCATGGTGCGCAGCCGACTCGATGCCGGCTGTGAGTGAACGAATGACAGTCGTTTTCGCAAGACCCACCGAGCCCAACAACAATTTATTCCAAGCGACTCGGCGTGGCCCTCACGCGCCCAGACGACGGCGCTTCCACCATTCAAAAAGGAGAGGTGTCACTGATGGAGCAATATAACGAAGAGCTGAAAGCGCATCTGATGGCGACCGATCAGCAATTCCGTACCTTGGCCCAAGAGCACTTCCAATACCATAAGCAACTGGAAGAGATCGAAGCTAAGGAGCACTTGACCTTGGAAGATGAGGCCGAGGAGATTCGCCTGAAGAAGCAGAAGCTGCGTTTAAAGGACGAGATGAACGCTATTATGTCCCGCTATCGGGCACAACAGGTGGCGTAGTCCTGTTCTGAAAACAAGCTGTCAGGTGCGCTCAAAAACCTGATTTAGGGCCGGATCGCGATAAACGCGATCCGGCCTTCGTGCTTTTAGAGCGACAAATCCACGACGAGCCCGGGCACTAGGGGTATAATTCTTGAAAGAGTAGGAGGCGCCGTTATGCGAATTTTGCAGGCGCGTTTTTTCGGACCGGCGATGATGGCGGTCGCCGCAGTATCCCTTACGGTTTCGCTTGGCGTGGCCCAGCAAGGAGGCCAAACCGGCGGAGGCAGTACGCCAATCACCCCAGGGAAAGGCACGCCGACTCCCACCCCTACGCCTCGACCCACGAACCAGCCGCCCAATCAGACACCCCAGACCCCCCGTCCGATTTGGATCACGGGTAGCGTGATGATGTATGACGGCGGGGCGCCCACGGAGCCCGTGACCATTGAGCGGGTCTGCTCGTCCAACTCCGTTCGGCCTGAGGGATACACCGATTCCAAGGGCCATTTCAGCTTCAATCTCGGACAGAACAACGCCATTTTTGCCGACGCCAGCACCGGTAATTTCTCCGAGCCCGGCCAGCAGGGCGGATTCAGCTCGTCGATGTCCAGCAATAGCGGTGCGACCGGAGGGATGGGGAACTCGAACCCCGACTCGGCCTATTGGGACTGCGAGATTCGCGCACGCCTGCCCGGATATCGCTCCGATACGATTTCTCTAGCAGGCCGGCGCATGCTGGATAGTCCGGACATCGGCACGATCGTGCTCTATCCCCTCTCAAAGATTGAGGGGCTGACCGCGAGCGCCACTTCCAGCCAGGCGCCCAAAGACGCGCGAAAGGCGTACGAAAAAGGGCTGGACAACGTCAAGAAAAACAAGCCGGATCAGGCTGAGCTGGAATTCCGCAAGGCAGTGCAAATCTATCCCAAGTACGCTGCCGGTTGGCTGGAACTTGGAAAGGCCCTGGAGCGGAGAGAGCACTATCCTGAAGCGCGCGAGGCGTACGCCAGCTCATTGGCGGCGGACTCGAAGTATGTCTATCCGTACCAGCAGCTCTACCAGATGGCGTTGCGCGAGCAAAACTGGAAGGACCTGGTCGACAAGACCGATCAGCTTCTGCATCTGGATCCCTACGAATTTCCAAGCGCTTATTACTTCAACGCGCTGGCGCATCTTCAATTGAAGGAATATGACGCTGCGGAAAAAAGCGCGCACCAGGCGGTGGAGGCGGATCGCAAGCAGTCGAATCCTAAGACGCACTATCTGTTGGGCGCGATTCTGGTCCTGAAACAGGATTGGGCCGCAGCGGCAGCGAGCCTGCGAGCGTACCTGAAGGCCGCGCCCAACGCCGCTGACAAAGCGCAGGTGGAGAAAACCCTGGGGCAGCTCGATCAACAAATCAGCCGTGTCCAGCTGGCTTCTCCCGCTTCCGCGCAACAATAGCCGCACAATTTGTTTTAGCCGGCGCGCTATAATTGGGGTTCCCCCGAGATCGCGAGGAACTTTCAATGGACGAAAAAGAACGCGCGCGGGCCCTGAGTGCGACATTGGGCCAGATAGAGAAGCAGTTCGGAAAAGGGTCCGTGATTCGCCTGGGGGCGCAAGCGGTACAGGCCGTTCCCACCATTTCCACCGGATCGATCTCGATCGATGTGGCGCTGGGTATCGGCGGATTCCCGCGCGGGCGCATATCCGAAATCTTTGGGCCGGAATCTTCGGGTAAGACCACCGTCGCCCTGCAAGTGGCGGCCGAGGCGCAGAAGGTCGGCGGCATGGCGGCTTACATTGATGTCGAGCACGCGCTCGATCCGGTCTACGCCCGCAAACTCGGCGTAGATGTCGACAACTTGTTGGTCTCGCAACCCGATTACGGGGAACAGGCTCTGGAGATCACCAACGCGCTGATCACCTCCGGCTCCATCGACGTGCTGGTAGTGGATTCGGTGGCGGCGCTGGTTCCCAAGGCTGAGCTCGACGGCGAAATGGGCGATAGCTTCATGGGCGTGCACGCGCGGCTGATGTCGCAGGCCATGCGCAAGCTCACCGGCATCGTTTCGAAATCGAATACCTGCCTCATTTTCATCAACCAAATTCGCGAGAAGATCGGTGTGATGTTCGGCAACCCGGAAACCACCACGGGCGGTCGCGCACTCAAGTTCTATGCCAGCGTGCGCGCCGACATCCGCCGGATCGCCGCCATCAAGGACGGCGAAACCGTAACCGGCAACCGCACCAAGATCAAAATCGTGAAGAACAAGATGGCGCCGCCGTTCCGCGAAGCCGAGTTCGACATTATTTATGGCGAAGGCATCTCCAAGGAAGGCGATCTGGTCGACCTGGGAGTGCAGAATAATCTGATCGAGAAAAGCGGCGCCTGGTACAGCTACAACAGTGAGCGCATCGGGCAGGGCCGCGAAAACGCCAAGCAGTTCCTGCGCGAGAACTCGGATGTGTACAAGAAAATCGACACTGAGCTGCGCAAGCAACTGGGGCTGGTTCGTCCCGAGCAGCCAGTCGCCCCGCCTCCGGTGGCGGCTCCGCAGACTGTGACGGCAACGCGCGCGCGGGGATAAATCCCGCCCCCTCTAGTGACAAAGCCCCTTGCAACCAAGGGGCCGATCCTCGCGTCCAATGAGGTGAGGAGCTTTGATCATGAGAGTTGGAAAACTACGTGGTTTTCTGGCGGCGGGCGCCCTGTTGGCGATTCCCGCGTTTGCCTACGCTTCCGGGCGCAGCGCCGAGCAGAGTGGCTCGATGGAGCAAAAAGTCCGGCACGAGCTGAACATGCTTCCGTATTACGGCGTGTTCGATAATCTTTCGTTCCGCGTGGATGGCGGCAAGGTCACACTATTCGGGCAAGTTGCCCGTCCTGTGCTGAAGCTTGACGCGGAAAACGCGGTGAAGCATATCGAAGGGGTCAAGCAGGTGGACGATCAAATCGAAGTCCTGCCGCTGTCGTCCTTCGACAATGACATTCGTCTGCGCGCGTATCGCGCCATTTACGGATTTGGCCCGTTAAATCGTTATGCGATGGGCACGCATCCGTCGATCCACATCCTTGTTAAAAACGGGAACGTGACCCTGGCAGGTGTGGTCGCGAACTCGATGGACCGCAACCTGGCATACGTGCGAGCCAACGGAGTTCCGGGCGCCTTTTCGGTAACTAACGAGCTGCGCGTCGAACACAACTAACGTACGACCTCGGATCACCCGGACGCAGTCACCCCCCACGCTCGCGGGGGATTCCGGGTTCGATCCACGGCGGCCCAATCGCCTCCTGATTCGGGCCGCCGCTCTATTTTTTAGTTAATCGCGCACAACGCAGCGCGGTGCAAGCAATATCCAACGCAGGGAGTGCACCGCGCGCTGTGCGCTCTGTACTGTTAATCGCGCACAACGCCGCGCGGCGCAAGCGATATCCAACGCAGGGAGTGCACCGCGCGCTGTGCGCTCCATACTGTTAATCGCGCACAACGCAGCGCGGCGCAAGCAAATATCCAACGCAGGGGAGTGCGCCGCGCACTGTGCGCTCCATACTGTTAATCGCGCACAACGCCGCGCGGTGCAAGCAATATCCAACGCAGGGAGTGCACCGCGCGCTGTGCGCTCTTTGGTTTTACTTCCTTTACCCTGCGAGCGCCTGCTCGAAATCCGCCAGTAGATCTCGCCAGTCTTCGATTCCGATCGATACCCGCACCAGTCCATCGGTCACGCCCACCTCGGCTGACTGCGCCTCGGTGAAACCGGAATGCGTAGTCGTCTTGGGATGGCACACCAGCGTCTCGACGCCGCCCAGCGACACGGCATTGTAAGCCAAGCGGAGCTTGCGCAGAAAGTCGAACGCCGCGGGCTTGCCGCCGTGAAGCTCCACGGAAAACATCGCGCCGGGAAAATCGCACTGCTCGAGACGGATGCGGATCTGGCCGGCGTCGTCAAACAGGGAAGGGTAGTACATCTTGCGGACTTTGGGGTGCGATGCCAACCGCTCGGCGATGCGCTGCGCGTTCTTGCTGGCCCGGTTCATGCGCAGCCCCACCGTCGGGAGCCGCGACGCCAGTATCCAGCATTCGTCCGGCTGCAGGATATTGCCGAACAGGTTGCGCTTCAGGCGCATCTTGCGGATCAGCTCGGGATCTTTCGCCAGCACGACACCGCCGATCAAATCGCTGAATCCCGATAGATATTTTGTCGCGGAGTACAAAATCAAATCCGCGCCAAGATCGTGAGGATGTTGAAAGGTGGGGCCGAGCAGCGTGTTGTCGACCATCACCAGCGGCGGCTCGCCTTTACGCCTTGAGCCTGCCGTCGCGGCTGAGCGGATATCCGTCATGGTCAGCGTTGGATTCGCCGGCGTTTCGATGAGGATCACGCGCAGATTCTCGGTGGTGCGAATCGCGTCCTCGATGGCCGCGGTGTCTCCGGCCTGCACCGCGATACCTGAGACACCCCAGGAGTCGAGAAATCCCTCAATGAGCGACTGCGTGCCGCCGTAAATTGGCACGGTGTACAAGACGGTGTCGCCTGGCCGGAGAAAGGTGAATAAGGCCGTGGTGATCGCGGCCATGCCGGAGTTGAAGACCAGCGCGGCCTGCGCGCCCTTCTCAAGCGGCACGATTTGGCTCTCGAGAATCTCGGCGTTGGGGTGATTGAAGCGGGAATAGACCAGGTCGGACTGTTCCCCGGGTTCCGGCTTGGCCCGTCCGGCTAGGAGGTCAAAGGCGCGCTCAGCCCTTTCCGGACTTGAGAACACATACGTGGAACTTCGAAACACGGCCGGCCGAGCCGAGCCGACCGATAAACGCGGATCGAATCCGCGCGTAAGCACTTCTGTGGAAGATCGCAAGCCTGTCTTTTCTTCTGCCATCAATTAGAAGTGTACTCCCCGGTACCCCGTGGGCAGCCCTGGCAGACGTCCTTAGTACGTTCGTACGTCAGGCGATACGCAGGCCTAAATAAGCGCTATTGCTAATTGGGCCGCTCACCTCGCACCCCTACAATGCCCATATGAGCGTGCAGGTTAGTAGCAGACCGGGCAAAGGACAGTACTCGGAAGCGGAGGCTGCCGAGGAGTTGGGTATTTCGGTGCTGCAGCTTCGCACCATGATCCGCAGCCACGTGGTGGATCGCGACGAGGACCTGAACAACGTCCCAGTCACGACCTTCCAGCCGTCGGACCTGCTTATATTGCGCCTGCTCACCGGCATGCCGACGGGCTCGAACGCGCAGTAATTGCTAGAATCGTAGCTTCCTAGAATCCCTCAGGAGGCTCTCCCTTTGGCACAACTCGGTTTTCTCGGTCTCGGCATCATGGGGTATCGTATGGCCGGCCATCTTCTCAAGGCGGGTCACGATGTCGCCCTGTGGTCGCACACCGGCAACAAAGCGCAGCAA
The DNA here is from genome assembly GCA_025463005.1 of Bryobacterales bacterium. Lineage (GTDB taxonomy): Bacteria > Acidobacteriota > Terriglobia > Bryobacterales > Bryobacteraceae > Palsa-187. The sequence continues at coordinate 22,096 of JAOAPR010000124.1, forward strand.
CTCGCGAAATCAGGCAAAGGCACAGCCTGCGCGACGCCGCGTGAAGTGGCGGAGCGTGCCGACTGTATTTTCTATTGCGTCGGCGATACCACCATGGCGCGGCAGATTACGCTCGGATCCGGCGGTTTGATCGAAGCGGTTCGCAAGGACGCGATCATTTGCGATTGCAGCACCATCGCTCCCGCCGCCAGCCTGGAAATCAATACTGCATTCGCGGCCAAGGGCGCCCATTTCCTCGATTCGCCCGTGACCGGCTCCACAGGCGGCGCCGAAAAGGCGGCGCTGACGTTTATGATCGGCGGCGACAAAGCCGTTTTCGATCGCGCCAAGCCCTATATGGAGATCATGGGCAAGCTGTTTTACTATTGCGGCCCGGCGGGCCAAGGCTTAAAGGCCAAGGTCACGCAGAATCTGGTCGGAGCCAGCATCCTGCAATCGTTCTGCGAAGGGATCGTGCTGGCGACCAAGGCTGGGATCGCACCCGAGCTGATGATCGAGATTCTGGAAAACAGCGCCGCCAAGAGCGGGCTGGCGTCCTATAAGGCTCCCTTCATCCTGAACCGGGACTTCACTACCAATTTCTCGACCAAATGGATGCACAAGGATGTCGGGTTCGCCCTGGAACTGGCGAAATCATTAGACTTACCACTCCCGATGACCGCTGTCACAGAGCAGATGTTGCAAGCGACGATCGCTAACGGTTGGGGGGATGACGATTTCTGCTCCGCCATCCGTGTTTTGGAAGACTGGGCGCACGTTGTTGTCAAAAAGTCGTAAGAAACAGAGGTTTAGGGTCCGAGGCTAAACTAGCATCTTACTTGTTAACAAGCAGTTACAAAAATTTATTTAGCCCTATACAAAAAACTGTTGCGTTCCTAGGGGAAGTATACTAATATTGGAATCAAGCCGGGGAGGAAACTCCCACCAAAGCGAGACTAACCTCAATAAAGACCCCTGAAGCAACCTCCCCGGCGCCCCTTCAAAAAGAAACTTCCCAAACAAAAACAAGCACAGCAAGCGGGCAGGCGGATGCTATTATCGGAGCGAGTGACACTCCTGACCCTTCTGGGATCCACTGGATCTATTGGTACCAGCACCCTTGATGTAGTCCGGATGTGGCCGGATCGCTTCGGCATCTATGCGCTGGTGGCCGGCAGAAACGTCCAACTGCTCGCGCGTCAAATCGCTGAATTCAAACCGAAAGTAGCCGTGGTGGCCGATGGAACCGCGCTGGCGGAACTGCGAGCGACGCTCCAGGCGCAGAATGTTCCCATGCCCGAATTGGCTGCGGGTTCACAAGCTCGCATTGACGCCGCCACCGCGCCGGAAGCCGGCTTCGTGATGTCGGCGATCGTCGGCGTGGACGGCCTGGAGGCCACCTACGAGGCGGTTCGCCGCAAGAAACGTGTCGGACTGGCCAACAAGGAAGTGCTGGTCGCGGGCGGGGAACTGGTGATGCAAGCACGCCGCGAATCGGGTGCCGAGCTGATTCCAGTGGACAGCGAACATAACGGGGCGCACCAATGTTTGCGGGCCGGCCTAAGGCAGGAAGTTTCGAAATTGATTTTGACCGCGTCGGGCGGTCCATTCAGGCGGCTGCCGAGAGAGCAGCTCGCCGGTGTGACTCCAGAACAGGCCCTGAATCATCCAACCTGGAAGATGGGAAAGCGGATCACGATCGATTCCGCGACATTGATGAATAAGGGGTTCGAGGTAATCGAAGCCTGCTGGCTGTTTGATTTTCCGCCGAAGGATGTAGAAGTTGTCGTGCATCCGGAATCAAAGGTTCACGCGCTGGTGGAATACTTGGACGGCAGCGTCATCGCACAGGTGTGCGCTACAGACATGCGGATGCCCATTCAATACGCGCTGACTTACCCCGAGAGGGCGGCAGCTCCGGTACCGCGCCTGGACTGGAGCCAAACCGCGCAATGGAGCTTCGAACCGCCGGATTATCAGAAATTTCCGCTGCTCCGGATGGCCTATGAGGCTGTATCGGCGGGCGGGTCGGCTGCTGCTACGCTAAATGCAGCCGATGAGATTGCGGTGGAGGCGTTCCTGGCCGGAAAAATTCCATTTCCCGGGATCGCGGCGACGGTAGCCGAGTGTTTGGAACAAGTTCCCGTGCGGCAGCTAACCTCCGTGGCCGAAGTACTGGAACTGGATCGCGAGTCGCGGCGGGTGGCTCAGCAAGTAATCGGGTCGCGCTGGGGTGAAATAGTCCAAACCGGAGTGGCCGCGCGTACGTAAACTATAAATAGAGTAACGGGCAATGGTTTCTTTCTTACAAGATTTCTGGTGGTTCCTGGTTCTGATCGGAGTGATGATCCTGCTCCACGAGCTGGGGCATTATCTGGTCGGCCGCTTCTTCGACGTCAAGATCGACGCGTTCAGTATCGGCTTCGGTCCGCGGCTGTTCGGATTCCGTCGCGGCGAGACGGACTTCAAAGTCTGCCTGATCCTGTTCGGCGGATACGTGAAGTTCGCGGGTGAACAGCCGGGAGACGAGCAGGCCAGCGATCCGCGCGCCCTGCCTTCCAAGCCTCGCTGGCAGCGGTTGTGCATCACGTTTGCCGGCCCGGCCACCAATATCGTCCTGGCAGTGGGATTACTGACCGGCCTGTACATGGTTCAGTACCCGAAGATTCCCATGCCGCCTTCGCCGACGGTGGGGTATGTGGTGCCGGATGGTGCTGCGGGCAAAGCCGGTGTTCGCGAAGGCGACAAGGTGGTTCAGATCGACGGCGTTGTGGATCCGACTTGGGAAACCGTAGCGGTGAAAGAGATCGCCAGCGCCAAAAGGCCCATGGATGTGTGGGTGGAGCGCAATGGCCAGCGGCTCAATTTCACCGTTACGCCGGTGTACGACGACAAACAGCACATCGGGTTCGCGGGCTGGACGCAATCGACTGCCGTGCAGGTGGGTGGCTATTGCTGCAATATCGAGGCGGCCCAGAAGGCGGGTCTGCAAAAGGGCGACACTTTCGTCAGCGTCAACGGCAAGCCGATCCGCTCTTCGATGCGATTGCTGGATGTGATCGGGGAAGCCAAAGGATCGCCTGTAGATCTGGCGTATGCGCGCGACGGGAAGGAATATCACACCACCGTCACTCCGGTTTGGGATCCTGCCAGCAAATCGTGGCGAATCGGGGCGGCACTGGAATCCCCGGTTGAGATTATCAAGCTGCCTTTCCGCGAAGCCCTGGCCGAATCGTGGCGCCAGAACGTTCAGAGCGCCAAGCTGATCTACCAGTTCATCCAAGGAATTATTGAACGGCGCATGTCGGCGAAGTCGCTCGAAGGTCCCATTCGGATTGCGCAACTTTCCGGGCAAGCCGCTCGCGAAGGCGCGATGGTTTACATCGGGCTGATGGCCGCGGTAAGTCTGAACCTGGCGATTTTCAATCTCCTGCCGATTCCGATCCTGGACGGAGGTGTGATGCTCATGCTCCTGGTGGAAATGCTGCTGCGGCGCGACCTGAGTCTGCGGATCAAGGAAGCAATCGTGAGGGTGGGATTCGTCTTCCTCATGATGGTGGTGGTCTTCGTGCTGTACAACGACATCTCCAAGCTGCTTCCGCAGGGGTAACCCCGCGTCTGCTGCAGCCGAGTCTGTGACACAATAGCAAGGACTCCGGTTTTTCTCGCATGCCCCAACCCAACGCTCCTGATTCGCCCGAGGCGTCCCCGGCCGACACCTCCTTTGGCGACATCCTGACTCAATTCGAACAAACCCATCACGCTGCCGGCGAACGAGTGGAAGGCACGGTAGTGTCGGTGACGCCCGACGGCGTCTTCGTCGACATCGGCCGGAAGATGGACGGCGTTCTGCCGCCCGATCGCGCGGCGGACTTGAAACCGGGCACGAAGGTCCTGGTCTCCATCCGCGGACGCGATGAGGAAGGCAACTATCTTCTCTCGACCATCAAGGTCGAAACGCCGCGCGACTGGAGCGGCCTGGAAGCTGCCTTCGCGGAAAAGCGGACCATCGGCGGCACGGTTCTCGAGGTCGTCAAGGGCGGCTTGCGCGTGGATGTAGGCGTTCGCGCGTTCATGCCGGCGTCCCGCAGCGGCGCGCGGGAACTCGCCGACCTGGAAAAGCTGGTTGGCCAGCAGATCGAGTGCCGCATCACCAAGATCAACGCCGCTGAAGAAGACGTTGTGGTGGATCGGCGCGTGATCCTGGAAGAGCTCGAGCGCCAGGCCAAGGAAGAAGCGTTCGGACGATTGGAAGAAGGCGCTGTAGTGCGAGGCACGGTCCGCTCGCTCACCGATTTCGGCGCGTTTGTCGATCTTGGCGGCGTGGACGGGCTGCTGCACGTCTCCGATATGAGCTACTCGCGCGGCGTGAAGCCCGGCGAGGTGGTTAAGGCCGGCGAAGAGATCGAGATCAAGATTCTCAAAATCAGCCGCGACACTCGCAAGATTTCGCTGGGACTCAAGCAATTGTCGCCCGATCCGTGGACGGTGGCGATTTCGAAGTACACCCAGGGCTCCCGCATCCGGGGAAAAGTTTCACGCGTGCTGGATTTCGGCGCGTTCGTCGAGCTGGAGCCGGGTGTAGAGGGACTGATTCACGTTTCCGAGATGTCCTGGAGCAAGAAAAACGTTCGCGCGGTGGATGTGCTCAAGCCGGGCGAGGTTGTGGACGTGGTCGTGCTAAACGTCAATCCCACCGATAAACGAATCGCCCTGGGATTGAAACAGGCGCTGGGCGATCCCTGGGAAGACGCGTTGAAGAAGTATCCGGTGGGAACGGCGGTGGAAGCACCCGTCACCAGCCTGGCCAAGTTCGGAGCCTTCGTAGATCTTGGAGACGGCGTCGAAGGGATGATCCACATCGGGGACATTACCGGCGAGAAGCGATTGAACCATCCCAACGAACTCCTGAAGCAAGGGCAGACGGTCAAGGCCGTGGTGCTCGAGACCGACAAGGAACGGCGCCGTTTTCGCCTGGGGATGAAGCAACTGGAGCCGACCAGCATCGACGAATACCTGGCCGAGCATAAGACCGGCGAGGTGGTCAGCGGCCGGGTGGTGGATGTTTCGGGCAATAAAGTAAAAGTGGAGTTGGGAGAAGGCGTGACGGCGTTCGCGCCGCTGCCGGAGCAGCGCAAGGAGTCCGCCGGCGGGGCACAGAAGGCGGATCTCTCGTCGCTGACGGCGATGTTGACCCAGAAGTGGAAATCCGGGGGCGGGGCGGCGGATTCCGTCGAAGCCATCCGCGCCGGCCAGGTGCGGAGCTTCACAATTGTGCAGATCGACCCGGAGAAAAAGCGCATAGATCTGCAGTTGCAGCCCTAAGTCCTTGAAACGGTGTAGCTTATTGCTGTGGCCGTTACCTTTCTGGCACGCCGCCGTCCAATATACTGAGTAGTGCTCACGTGAGTCTCGGAGCCGCTTCTTTGGCCCAGAAAACGGGCTTTCAGATAGACGAGAAGGCGCTTATCCGGGCTGCTCAAGAAGGCGATCAGGACGCCTTTGGGCAACTCGTCCGCGCTTACGACCAAAGTGTGCTCCGGCTTGCAATGAACCTGTTGCGGTCTCCTGAGGACGCTCAGGACGTGTACCAGGAAGCTTTCTTACGCGTGTACCGGAATCTGAATAGTTTCCGGTTCGATTGCAGTTTTCATACCTGGCTGTACCGGATCGTGACGAACCTGTGTTTGGACCAGATGCGGAAGCGGAAGGTACGGCGGGAAGAGTCATCGCAGGTTGAAGGGGCCGATGGGCCAGTGGACCGGATGGACACCCTGCAGGAATCGCGGGTGGACGGCGATCCGCAGCGGCATTTATTCAGTGGAGAGTTGCGGGAGCGGATCCAGAAGGCGCTCGGTGAGCTGACGAACCGGGAGCGGATGGTGTTCGAGCTCCGGCATTACCAAGGGCTGAAATTGCGGAATATCGGCGAGATCCTTGGAACCAGCGAGGAAGCCGCTAAGAATTGCCTGTTTCGGGCGACCCAGAAAATGCGGGTCGCTTTGGGTGACTTTGTATGAACGGAAAAAACGATTCGTGCGAAATGATCCGGACGCAGCTTGCCATGCTGCTCTACGGCGAGCTGTCGTTTGACGAAGAAGAGGCGGTCGACGCGCACCTCGAGAGCTGTGCGGAGTGCCGCGCAGCGCTGGACCGGGAGCGCGTGCTGCACGCGGCGTTCGACCAGGCAGAGATCGAGCCGCCCGCACAGGTCTTATGGGAATCGCGGCAGAACCTTCAGGAACGAATCGCGAGCGAGCACGCTTTAACATCTTCGCGCGGCGCGAATTGGTGGGATCAGTTCGTGGATGCGCTGATGCTTCGTCCTGCCAATGGAAGCGGATGGATGAAGCCGGCCGGAGCGCTGGCATTGGTGACGCTCGGATTCCTGGCCGCGAGGGTAGTTCCGAACGCGGGCGTGGGAGTGGTGGGGATGTCCATGGCGGATCCCGGCGCTCAGCGCGTGCGATCGGTCGAGCCGGCTCCCAATGGCGGCATTCAGATTGTTCTCGACGAGACCCGCCAGCGTATCGTGTCGGGCGGATTGGACGATCAGAATATCCGCGTATTGCTGCTCTCCGCCGCGAAGGATCCTTCCGATCCAGGCTTGCGCTATGAGACGGTGGGGATCCTCAATGATCGGGCGCAAACGGCCGAGGTGCGCGACACCTTGATCTACGCCCTGGAGCACGACGAGAACGCCGGCGTGCGCCTGAAGGCCATGGACGGGCTGAAACCCTTCGTGCTGCAGCCCGAGGTTCGCAAAGCCCTGGCGGGGGTGCTGTTGTCGGATGGCAACCCTGGAATGCGAACGCAGGCCATCGATCTCCTGACGCAAGGCGTGGGCGAATCGACGGGTAACATCGGCAACGCGTTGGACCGCGATGTTATCGGAACGCTCCAAGAGCTGATGAACCGGGAAAACAACGCCTATGTGCGGCAGCGCGGGCAGCGCGTTCTGCAACTGGTGAACGCGTCACCCGAAACATACTGATGGACGTACCGATGAAGTTGCGACTCGCCACTGTGTTGATGGCGACAGCCGTGATTACGACCGCGCAGGAAGCGCCGGTTGTGCGCGAGGGCGCCTATTGGGTCGGGAGCATCGGCGATTCATTCCCCATCGCTGCGCAGTCGCGCCTGCAGGTGAATACGCGCGGGAACGTCGTCGTACGAAAGATAGCAGGCGACCAGGTCACGTATCGCGTCCGGCAGCGTGTGAGGGCCGCGAGCGAGGATCAGGCGCGCGCCCTGCTTGGCGGGGGAGCGAAGCAAGTGAGTTCCGTGCGGGGACGCGTCTTGCTGGAACTCCAGCCGATTTCGGCTCGGACGGTCAAGACCGACATCGAGATCGGCGTGCCGTCCCAGGTTTCTACTGTAATTATTCAAACCGAGCTGGGCGGAATCGATGTGGCCGAGTTCGATGGCGCAGTGCAGTTGAGCACTGGCGGCGGCGAAATCCAGCTAGGCAGGATCGGCGGAACGGTGCAGTGTTATTCGGGCGCCGGCCAAGTGGTTATCGAGAGAGCGGGAGGCGCGATCAATTGCACCACGGTTGGCGGGAATATGGTCGTCCGCGACGCGGCCGGTACGGTGGCGCTCTCCAATCAAATGGGCGGCAATATCCGCGTGGACAAGGCGGCGGGCGAAGTTCGGGCGCATTCGGCGCAGGGCATGATCGAAGTCGGGCAAGCGGGTGGCGCGGTCTTTGCCGATACGCAAGGCGGGTTCATCCAGGTCGGCTCGGCGCGCGGAGTGCAGGCGGAATCGGCTGCCGGCATGGTGCGGGTGAAGAATGACGCGGGTCCCATGAACCTCGCGACCATGGCGGGGAACATCCTGGCCGAGCTGCTGGGCGGCGCGCGTGTGGAGGATTCCTCGCTGGTGGCCGGCGCGGGTGACATCACGGTTCTCATCCCGTCCAACCTGTCGGTATCGGTAATGGCGAGAAACAGCACGGGTGGCGGGGCGCCGCGCATCGTATCCGAGTTTCCGGAGATCCGGATTACGCCGGCCAAATTCTTCCAGTCTCCCTTGGTGGGCCAGGGCGCGATCAACGGCGGAGGGCCGGTGCTGAATCTGAACACTTCGAATGGCGTGATTTATCTTCGTCGCAAATGATGGCAGGGGTATTGGCACATGTGGAATAAAGTTGCTCTGGTGGCATGCATGACGGCCGGGCTGGGGATCAGCCAGGTTCCGCCTGCGGCGCCGCGGGTAGCGGTGGCGCCGGGCAGCTTTCTGGGTGTGGCGATTCAGGAGATCGACAGCGAGCGCGCCAAGGAGTTGAAACTCCCCGACGACGCCGGCGTGGAAGTCACGCGTATCGCCCCGGATAGCCCCGCCGAGAAGGCCGGGATCAAGACCGGCGACGTAGTAACGCAATACAACGGGCAGCGCGTGGAAGGGATGGACCAATTTTCCCGCATGGTGCGCGAGACGCCGGCCGGGCGCGAGGTGAAGCTCGGGATCATCCGGAACGGTGCGCCGCAGACGATCACAGCGAAGATCGCGTCGCGCCCAGCGATCAGCGGCCAACTGATTCCTCCGATTCCCGTCCAGCAGCCCTTGGAACTCCGCTTTCCCGATATGCCGCAGAGCCACATGACGTGGCGCAGCGCGTTTCTGGGAATCGAGGCGGAAGCGCTGGAGGGCCAGCTGGCGGATTATTTCGGGGTGAAGGAAGGCGTTTTAGTTCGCACTGTAAATAAGGGCTCCGCCGCGGAGCGAGCCGGCATCAAGAGCGGGGACGTGATCGTGCGCGTGGACGACGCCAAAGTGGCGACGCCAGCGGATATAGCAGCACACCTGCGCGCTCTGCGCGGCCGTCCGGTGTCGATCGTCGTGGTGCGGGATCGCAAAGAAATTACGATGATGCTGGCTGCCGTCAGCAGACCCGAGCGGAGCATAGGGGCACTATTGCCCGCATGCCTGCTGGGCTCGTTCAGTTAAGGCGGGCAAGCCCGCCTGCTACCGCGACCAGAGTTTGGCCATGCATGTCCGCAGCCGCAGGATGGCTTGCAGCTTGAGCTGGGAAATGCGCGACTCGTGCAGGCCGACCATCTTCGATATGGCCCGCAGCGTCAGTTCATCGCGGTAGTACAGGCTCAAGACAGTCTTTTCCATGGGCGGGATTCCAGAGATCGCAGCCGCCAGGGCACGCTGGAGCTCGCTGCGCTCGAGCAGGGCGGACGGCCACTCTTTCTCATCCCCTGAGAGACAGCAGAGCAGATCGCGTGTCTCGGAATCGCCGGATCCCGATTCCAACCTCGCCAGATTCAGCCCCCGGATTTTCACCTGCCACCCGTGGTAGCGATCGACGGTGAGGTTGAGCTCGGTGGCGATCTCTTGCTCGGTAGGCGCGCGCTGCAAGCGCTGCTCCGTAACGGCAATGGCAGCATCGATCTGCTTGGCGTGCTTGCGATCCTGGCGCGGCGCCCAATCCAGCCGGCGCAGGCTATCGAGAATTCCGCCCTTGATTTTATGCTCCGCGTAGGTTCTCAGGTGGACGCGGCGTGACGGGTCGAAACGGTCGATAGCCGCGATCAGGCCAAGGACACCGGTGGAGACTAGATCGTCCAGGCTCACATTTTCGGGCAAACGATCGTGAATCCTGCGAGCGACCAGGCGTACCTGGGGCATGTGTTCCAGGATGAGATCCTCGCGCTCCTGCGCGGAGAGGGTTTCGACGGCATTCATACACGACTCCCAACACGCACCAGGGAGCACTTCGAGCCCCACCCTTCTGGCGAAGTGCCGAAGCGTGCCAAGTGTTCCAAACGCAGGAGATCGGCCCGCGGTCTGGAGTTTTCAACGCTTGATTCCGGCGCTCCGGAGCGCCACATTCTTAGCGGTGGCATGATCTTGGCGATGCCTTACTATATGGGTATGCGCGTATTGTTTATGCTGTGCCTGGCAGCTGCGGCCGTTCATGCTCAGAAGGCCCCCGGGTTCGATCTCGGGGCGATAAATCGCAACGTGGACCCCTGCACGAACTTTTACCAATACGCGTGCGGCGGCTGGATGACAGCCAATCCGCTGCCGGGCGATGCGTCGCGCTGGGGCCGGTTCGATGCTCTGCAGGACCGAAACCGGATGCTGCTCAGGGATGTTTTGGAGGCGGCTGCGGCCGATGGTCCCAACCGCAGCGCTACCGACCAGAAGATTGGCGATTTTTATGCCGCCTGCATGGACGAGAAGAGCATCAATGCGCGCGGTCTCGATGCGATCCAGCGCGATCTGAACCGGATCGCGCTGATTCAGGACCGAGAAGAAATCACAGAGCTGGCGGTCTACATGTTCCGCATCGGCTCCGGGCCGTTCTTCCGCTTCGGCTCGGAACAGGACGCGAAGGATTCGACGCGCGTGATCGCAGTGATGGATCAGGGCGGATTGGGACTGCCGGACCGCGACTATTACCTCAAAACAGATGAGAAATCAGTGGACCTGAGGAACAAATACCTGACGCACGTTCAGAAAGTATTCGAACTGCTGGGTTTGCCGGCGGCTGATGCGCAGAAGAAGGCGGCCGCGGTGCTCGCGATCGAAACCGAGCTGGCTAAAGGTTCCATGGATCGTGTCGCCCGCCGCGATCCGGAGAAGGTGTATCACAAGCTAACCGCGGCAGAGTTATCGAAGCTGGCTCCGTCCTTCGATTGGGTGAAGTTTTTCCAGAGCCTGGGCGCTCCTCCGATCGAAAGCCTGAACGTGGCGGTGCCGGATTTCGCGCGGACGATGAACGCCGTTCTCGAGCAACAGCGGTTGGACGATTTGAAGACTTATCTCACCTGGGCTCTGGTGCGCGACAACACGTTGTTTCTTCCAGCGCCGTTCCAGCAGGCCAGCTTCGAATTCTACGAGAAGACTTTGCGCGGAGCCAAGGAGATGCGCCCGCGCTGGAAGCGTTGCGTGGACTTGACCGATCAGCAATTGCCGGACGCGCTGGGCAAGACGTTCGTTGAGAAAACGCTGGGAGAGGCGGGTAAGAAGCGAACCCAGCAGATGGTGGCGGCTATCGAGAAGGCGCTGGAGAAAGATATCCGCGGCCTGGATTGGATGACTCCCAAGACCAAGGACCAAGCCATCGTCAAGCTGCACGGCGTCACCAACAAGATCGGGAATAAGAGCAAATGGCTGGACTATTCGGGCGTTCAGATCGCGCGCAACGATCCGTACGCGAATAGCGGCCGCACCAGCACGTTCGAGTTGGCCCGGCAGCTCGCCAAAATCGGGAAGCCGGTGGACAAGACCGAGTGGGAAATGAGCCAGCCCACGGTGAACGCGTACTACGATCCCCAGCACAACGATATTAATTTTCCGGCTGGGATTCTGCAGCCGCCCTTCTGGGACAACACCATGGACGACGCCGTGAATTACGGTGCAATCGGCGCAGTGATCGGCCACGAGCTGACTCACGGCTTCGACGATCAAGGCCGGCAATTCGACGCGAAGGGCAATCTTCGCGACTGGTGGACGGATGAAGATGCCAAGGCTTTCGAGCAGCGCACCGATTGCGTGGTTAACCAGTACAACGGGTACAGTCCGGTGGAGGGCGTAAATCTGAACGGGAAGCTCACGCTGGGCGAGAATACGGCCGACAATGGCGGTTTGCGGCTCGCTTACGCGGCGCTGATGGACACGCTGGGAGGCAAGCAGCCCCCCAAGACGGATGGATTCAGCGCTGAGCAGCGATTCTTTCTAGGCTGGGCCCAAGTGTGGTGCCAGAACGTGACCGAAGAGGCGCTGCGGCTCCGCACGCAAACCGATCCGCATTCTCCCGGGGAATTTCGTGTGAACGGAGTAGTCTCGAACATGCCGGAATTCCAGAAAGCCTTCGCCTGCCGCGCCAGCCAGCCCATGGTGCGCGGTCCTGCCTGCCGGGTTTGGTAGGACGAATGGTTATACACTGGATCACCATATGCGCGAAGAATCCGAGCCCCGGTTAAGCCCGGCGATGGTGGTCCTGTTCCTGGGCTTGGCGGGTCTGCTGATCGCGCAGGTCTACACTATCCGGAGCCTGCGCTCGACGGAATCGAAACTGGCGTCGATGCAAGCCGATCAAGCCAACGTTCGCGACGTGATCGAAAGCGAGGTCGCCAAAATGCGTGAAGCCGCCGCAACGGCTAGCGCATTGGCCGAAGCCGAACGCCAGAAGGCGCTCGACTCGGTGCGTGACGAGGTTGAAAAAGCGCGGCGCCAGGCGCGCGGTGTAGCCGGCAAGGTCAAGGAAGAGACCATGAAGAGCGTGGACGATCTGGCTAGCCGTGTGCGCGTGAGCGAATCCAAGCTCAAGCAGCAACAGGAAGCCGGCGCGCGGGTAGCCACTGAGATCACCGGCCTGGCGCAGGCCACGAAATCGGCGCAAACAAACCTTACCGATGTCTCCACCGAAGTCAAGCAAGTGCGGACCGAGGTCGCCAAGACGCAGAGCCAGCTAGAGCGAACCATCGCCGAATTGAAACGCACCACCGGCGACCTAGGGCTGATGAGCGGGCTGATTGCAACCAACTCTACAGAGATCGATGCGCTGAAGCAGCTCGGGGACCGGACCTATACGGAATTCACGCTGTACAAGCGCAAAGACCCGATCAAAGTGGCCGATGTTTCGATCCTTCTGAAGAAAGCCGACGTCAAAGCCAACCGCTATACCCTGGAACTCCAGGTGGACGACCGCAAGATCGACAAGAAAGACAAGAGCGCCAATGAGCCGGTGCAGTTCTACGTGGGTCGCAACCGCCAGCCGCACGAGCTGGTGGTCAACCAGGTCGGCAAAGACCAGATCGTCGGATACCTGGCGACGCCGAAGTCGCCGGGGTCACGTCCATAACGACGTCCTAACGGCGCATTACTGGGCTGCAGCCTGTTACACTAACGTTTTCTATGGCCATCAGTAAAGATCTGCTGGAAATCCTGGTCTGTCCGCTGTGCAAAGCGCCGGTGGAATTGAAGCAGGATCAGAACGGCCTGAAGTGCGTAGAGTGCAAGCGGGTGTACCCGATTCGCGACGACATCCCGGTGATGCTGGTCGACGAGGCACGAATCGAAGAATAGACACGCGTGGCGTATTTGCTGGAGCGGCTGCCGTCTGGCTCGCGGATCGCCGTGATCCGTCTGCGCTCCCTGGGCGACTGCGTGCTCACGACACCGGCACTGGCGCTGCTGAAGACACATCGTCCCGATCTGGGTATCGCGGTAGTGGTGGAGAGCCGGTTTGCGGCGGTGTTCGAGGGCAGTCCGGACGTGGACGAAATTCTGCCTCCGTCGGCGCGCGCCGTGGCGAAGTGGCATCCCAAGATGGCCCTCAATTTTCACGGTGGATCCCGCAGCATGTGGCTTACGGCCGCTTCCGGCGCGGCGATCAAGGCCGGGTTCGCGCACCACGCCTACAGTTTTCTTTACAACGTGAAAATTCCCCGCGCGCAGGAAATCCTGGGCGAGGAGCGGCGGGTGCATACGGCTGAGCATCTCGCTTCAGCGATGTTCTGGATGGGCGTGCCTCGCACCGAGATCCCGCGCGCGCGGTTGTCGGCCGGGATGACGGCGCAGCCAGCGCCACCCACTGGCGCGTATGCGGTGTTTCATCCCTTCGCCTCCACGCCCGAGAAAACCTGGCCCCCAGAGCGCTTCATCGCGGTCGCCGAACACCTGCGGGCGAGAGCCGGGCTGGAACCGGTTTTCCTGGCTGGACCGGCCGACGATCCTGGCCCTTTTGTGCGGTTTCGCGTGTATCGCAACGCTCCACTGACTCAGGTGAAGAGCATCATGGCGGGCGCACAAGTCTTCGTGGGGAATGACAGCGGTCCGGCGCACATTGCGGCAGCCTTCGGCGTGCCCGTCGTGGTGCTGTTCGGTCCCAGCGACCCGACCAACTGGGCGCCGTGGCGAACTGAAGCACACGTGCTTACGAATCCGGACGCGATCGGCCGCATCAGCGTCGAGGAAGTCATCGCCGCAGCCGAGTCATTAAGGGTGCGGGCGTGAGCGAACTTGGCCGGCTGCTGCGCTACTCGCGGCCCTATACTGCACACCTGCTGCTCTCGGTCTTGCTCATGGCGTGTGTGGGAGCCGCACAGGCGCTCACCGTACGGCTGATCGTCCCCATTTTCGATCGCGTTCTCAATCCAGCCTCGGCCGACTCCCCAGTACTGCTGTTCACTATTCCGGTCTGGAACTATCAAGTCTATCTGGACCGCTTCATGCCCGCCTCCGTCCACAATGTTTGGACCATGGTGGCGGGAGGAATCCTGGCGATGTTCGCGATCAAAGGATTATGCGATTACGCCGGGAACTATCTGGTGAACTATGTCGGATTGTCAGCGGTGACCGATTTGCGGCAGGATGTTTTCGATCGCGTGGTCAACCAGGACGCACATTTTTTCGAATCGAACTCCACCGCGCGCGTGATGTCGTCCATCATGAACGATCTCGAGAAGATCCAGGTGGCGATGTCCCATATCCTGGCCGACCTGCTCCGCCAGAGTTTTACCTTCCTGGCCCTGGGAGCCGTAGTACTGCAAACGGACTGGAAACTGGCGCTGGCCAGCCTGACGGTGTTGCCGTTCGTTCTGGTTCCGACCCTGAGGCTGGGCCGACGCATCCGGCGGACGACCCGAAGCGCGCAGGATAACGCCGCGGAGCTCAATCAGGTGCTGCAAGAAACACTGAGTGGCCACCAGGTTGTGAAGTCGTTTGGAGCCGAGGAAATCGAGTCCAACCGTTTCCGAGACCGCGCGGAGCACCTGCGGAGCAACAATCTGCGTTACGTCGCGCAACAGGCTGTCGCTTCGCCGCTGATCGAGTTCTTCGCGGCCATTACCATCGTGGGTCTGCTGACCTACGCGCGGACGCAGATCAAGTCCGGGGCCATGAGCACCGGAGAATTCACCAGCTTCGTGATCGCGCTGTTCCTGCTGTATGAACCCGTGAAGCGGCTCACGGGAATTCACAACATCTTTCAACAGGCGCTAGGGGCGTCGCAGAAAGTGTTCGAGTATCTGGATCGCGACCTGCAAGTCAAGGAACGGCCGGGAGCGGCGCGGCTGAATCGGTTCGAGAAAGCGATCGTATTCGAAAAGGTGAACTTTCGCTATCCCACTTCACCCGAGGGCCTGGTGTTGGAGAGCATTGATCTGGAGGTGAAGGCGGGAGAAGTGGTCGCCCTGGTGGGGCCGAGCGGCGCGGGCAAGACCACGCTGGCCAACCTGGTGCCCCGCTTTTACGATGTGACCGATGGCGCGATTCGAATCGACGGCAAGGATCTGCGCGACCTTAAGCTGGCCGCCCTGCGCGACAAGATCAGCATCGTGGCGCAGGATACGTTCCTGTTCAATGACACGGTGGGAGCAAACATCGGCTACGGTCTGCGATACGCCTTGCCCGAACAGGTGCACCAGGCGGCTCGCGACGCCCTGGCTGAGGAATTCATCTCGCGCATGCCGCAGGGCTACGGCACCATCATCGGCGAGCGTGGGGTGAAGCTGAGCGGCGGCCAGCGGCAGCGCCTGGCGATCGCACGCGCGCTGCTCAAGAACGCGCCGATCCTGATTCTGGACGAAGCCACCTCGCATCTGGACACCGAATCCGAGGTGCTGGTCCAGAAGGCGCTGCAAACCTTGATGACCAACCGAACCGTGATCGTGATCGCGCACCGGCTATCTACCGTGCGGCGCGCCGACAAAATAGTGGTGCTCGACCGCGGTCGCATCGCCGAAACCGGCCGGCATGATGAGCTGGTGAGCCGGGGCGGCCTGTACCAAAGGCTATACGAGTTACAATTTGTCACATCCGATATGAATCCGGCCGATCCCTTAATGAATCCCTGAGATGGCCAACCAGCCCCTACGCAGCATGACCGGATTTGCACGCGCCCGCCGCCCCCTAGGCGACGGCGAGCTGGTGGTGAGCGTGAAGACGTTGAACCACCGTGCGCTGGACGTGCATGTACACGCGCCTTCGGTAGCCGATCCGTTCGAAAACGCCGTCCGGGGGCTGGTGAAGAGCCGCCTGACGCGCGGGCACGTGGAGGTACGGATCGCTCTGCCCCCGGCTACTATGAACGGGAGGGCGGTGGCGCTTAACCGCACGCTGCTCGAAGAATACCTGGGGGCTTTTCGCCAAGCCGCTAAGGAACATGATCTGGATGCCCAGCCCGATCTGAACGCGGCGCTGCGGATTCCCGGGATGTTCGGCGAAGCGGAGAGCGCTGAGCTGCCGGCCGGAACCGAAGCGACCATGCTGGCTGCCTTAGGCGGTGCGCTCGATGAGCTGAACCAGTTTCGCGAGCGTGAGGGCGCGGAGATCGCCATGGAAATGCGCGGCCACAATGCCCGGGTCGGCGCGGCAGCGGAGCAGATGGAAGGGATCCGGAGCAGCGCGCAGGAAGTTTTTCAAAACCGGCTCGCCGAGCGTCTGAATGACCTGCTTAAGGGCGCGCAGATTGATCCGCAGCGTCTGGCGCAGGAGGCTGCGATGCTGGCGGAGCGCAGCGATATCGGCGAAGAATTGGCCCGGTTGAAGATCCATTCCGCGCAACTGGGGGCCCTTCTCGATGCCGGCGGCGAAACTGGAAAGAAGGTGGATTTCCTGTTGCAGGAGATGAACCGCGAAACCAACACCATTCTGTCCAAGACCAGCGGCGCGGGCGAGATCGGCCTCAAGGTCACCGAACTGGCTCTTTCCGCCAAGGCGGCCATCGAGAAAATCCGTGAGCAGTCGCTTAATCTTGAGTAAAGCCCCCAGCTTGAGTAAAGCCGCCAGCTTGAGTAAAGCCGACAGCATGACCACAGTCTTCATCATTTCGGCGCCTTCGGGCTCCGGTAAATCGACGCTGGTGAGCGAGCTCATGAAGCGCATCCCGGACCTGAATTTCTCGGTTTCGTACACCACTCGCCCCCCACGCGGCCAGGAACGCGACGGCAACGAGTACCATTTCATTTCCCGGGCCGAATTTGAAGAGCGCCTGGCCAAGGACGAGTTCCTGGAGTCGGCCGAGGTGTTCGGCAACTACTACGGAACCCACCGCAGCGAGCTGGACAAGGTCGGCGCCGCGGGCGCCGACCTGGTGCTCGACATTGATGTCCAGGGTGCGCGACAATTAAAAGGGAGAATTGCCCACGCGGTATCGATTTTCATTCTTCCTCCGAGCCGGCAAGTTCTGGAAGAGCGTTTGCGCAGCCGGTCTCAGGACTCCGAAGCTGTAATCGAGCGGAGGCTCAAGGAGGCCGCGGAGGAAATTCGGAACTATTCGCAATATGACTACGTGCTGGTGAATCGGGACGTTCAGGCATCCACGGACACGCTGGTGTCGATTGTCAGGTCCGTGCGCAGCAGGCGCGACCGGATGGAGCAGCAGATCGGACCGATTCTGGAGACTTTTGAAGATGGCCGAAACAAATCTTAAGCAGATCGCACAGAGCGTGATTCCGGATGATCCGGAGGCAAGCGCCTACCGGTTCATTATCGTCGCCGCCAAGCGGGCGCGACAGTTGCAGAACGGGGCGCGCAGCTTCCTGCCCACCACGTCCAAGAAACCCACCGTGATGGCGATGGAAGAAGTGCGCCGAGGCTTGGTCCAGTATGAGGACATTGCCATCCAGCGCCAGTTCGAGCAACCAACTCCCGAAGAATAGGCCGATCGCATGCCGGTGACGACCAACGTTGCCCTGGGAGTTGGCGGAGGCATCGCCGCGTACAAGGCGGCGGAGCTCGCCCGCGCCCTAATGGAGCGCGGTTTCTCCGTACAGGTGCTGATGACGCGGTCCGCCGAAGAGTTCGTCCGCCCGCTTACCTTCGCTGCGCTCACGGGGCGTAAGGTAATCACCAACCTGTTCAGCGCCTCCAGCGCCGAGGATACGCTCGCGAGCGCCATCGAGCACATCCGGGTGGCGCAAGAGAACCAGATCCTGGTGATCGCGCCGGCTACGGCCGACCTGATGGCTAAGCTGGCCCACGGGCTGGCCGACGATTTCCTGACCACCACGTATCTGGCGTTCACGGGGCCCGTGGTGCTCGCGCCCGCGATGAACACCAACATGTGGAATCATCCGGCCACGCAGGAGAATCTTCGTGTTTTGCGCGCGCGCGGCCACGTGATTGTCGAGCCCGACGAAGGCATTCTCGCCTGCGGCATGGTGGGACCGGGACGGCTGGCCGAACCCGAGATCATCGCGCAAGCCGTCGCGAACGTTGCTCTAGGCGCTGCGAACCGGACCAGCGCCAAGCAGGATCTGGAAGGCGAAACTGTTCTGATCACGGCTGGACCCACGCAGGAACCGCTCGATCCGGTTCGATACCTGAGTAACCGATCCAGCGGGAAGATGGGATACGCGCTGGCGGAGGCGGCCGTGGCCCGGGGAGCCCGGGTGATCCTGGTTTCCGGACCGGTGGCGCTCGACGCGCCCAGGGGTGTCGAGTTGATTCTCGTGCGAACTGCCGTGGAAATGCGCAAGGCGGTGATGGATCATCTGGAGGAGGCCACCGTGATCGTCAAGGCGGCCGCCGTGGCGGATTATCATCGGTCCAATCCTCCGCAGCAGAAGGTCAAGAAAACCGCGACGCGGCTTTCGCTCGAGCTGGATCCGACGCCGGATATCCTGGCCGAAGCGGGCCGCAAGAAGGGCGACCGGCTGCTGGTCGGCTTCGCTGCGGAAACTGAGAACCTGATCGAGGAAGCCCGCCGCAAACTGGAATCGAAGAACTGCGACATGGTGGTGGCCAATCTGGTGTCGCAGCAGGGTATCGGGTTTGAGTCGGATGAGAACGAAGTGACCCTGGTGCTGCGCACCGGCGAAACCATTCCCATCCAGCGCGCCTCGAAGAGCGCCATCTCGCACCGGATCTTCGACCAGATGATCAAGCTTCGTTTGGCTCTGCACAGCTCCACATAGATCACGACATAGATCACGACATGAATCGCGATGAGCTGCGGGAGCGCTTGAACTTTTACAAGGACCTGGGAGTGGACGAAGTCTTTCGGCGTGAGCCTCTCGGGCAGGCAATCTTGTCGCCTGCCGGCGTAACTGTTGATCAAGGAGTTACTTTGGCTTCTGCTAGCTTACCCTCTCTGGCGCCTGAGGGAGACACCCTCCTCAAGATTCTCCAAGACATCGGAGACGATTGCCGCCGTTGCCGGCTGTGCGAAGGCCGATCGAAGATCGTGTTCGGATCGGGCAATGAGCAGGCGAGTCTGGTGTTCGTGGGCGAAGGGCCGGGAGCAGACGAAGATGCCCAGGGCTTTCCTTTTGTCGGCCGCGCCGGCCAGCTGCTGACGCAGATGATCGAGAACACCGCGACCAAGGAAGGGATTCCGATCCGGCGTCCGGATGTCTACATCTGCAACGTGGTCAAGTGCAGACCCCCGGAAAACCGTACGCCGCAACCGGATGAAATGGAAACCTGCGGCCAGTTTCTATTCCGCCAGCTCATGGCGATCCGCCCCAAGGCAATTTGCGCAATGGGTTCCACCGCGGCCAAGGCATTGCTCGGCACCAAAGAAGGAGTTACCCGCCTGCGCGGCAAGTGGCATAAGTGGCGCGATATCCCGGTCATGGTGATGTACCACCCCTCTTACCTGCTGCGGCCCTACAATCAGGACGCGAAACGCGAGGCGTGGGAAGACCTGAAGAAGGTCCTGCACTTCGTATACGACTGAAGTCGCGAATGACTGCGCGCGGCCGATTCATTACGTTCGAAGGCCCGGAAGGCAGCGGCAAATCCACTCAGCTTCGCTTGCTCGGCGAGCGCCTCAGGAACGCCGGGCGGGACGTCCTGGAAACCCAGGAGCCGGGCGGCACGCCTATTGGCACTCAGATCAGGCATGTGCTGCTGGATGCGAAGAATCGCGAGCTGTGCCCCACCGCCGAATTGCTGCTGATGTTCGCCAGCCGGGCGCAAAACGTGGACCAGGCGATCTTGCCCGCGCTGTCGGCGGGGCGCACCGTTCTCTCTGACCGTTTTACCGATTCGACCCTGGTGTACCAGGGTGTCGGCCGCGGTCTCGGAGCAGAGGTGGTTTACGAGCTCGACCGGATCGCCTGCCGGGGATTGGTCCCGGACCTCACGCTGGTGATCGATATCGATGCGGAGACTGGTTTGGCGCGCGCCCGGCGCCGCAGCCTTCGTACGGAAGATCCGGAAACCCGCATGGAGGAGCAGGAGGTCGGGTTTCACCGCCGTGTGCGCGAGGCGTACCGCCAGTTGGCCGCCGATGAGCCCCGCCGCGTGCGGCTGATCGACGGAAGTCAGACGCGGGAAGCGGTTGCGGAGCAGGTATGGCAAGCGGTCGAGCCGCTTTAGGCATCTGTATTATAGTGAGATGCCCGATTCGAGCCGCCGACAGCGCTTACGGATGCTGATACAGGACATCGCAGGAAAGCCTGCGCCCGAGGATGATCAGGAATCCCTATTCGAAAGCGGTCTGCTGGATTCTTTCGCCCTGCCCGATCTGGTGAGCGCGATCGAGAAAGAGTTCGCCACGAAGGTTCCGGACTCCGATCTGAACCCTCGGAAATTCGATTCCATTGAGCGGATGGATGCCTACCTGGCGGAACATGTTGGCGGATGAGCTCGTATCTGCACGCGTTTGGAGCGCATCTACCTGAGAGAGTAGTCACGAACGCGGAACTGGCCGAACGCGTCGGACGCACCGGCGACTGGATCGAAAGCGTTTCGGGAATCCGTGAGCGGCGTTGGGCGGCGCCGGAAACAACTGTCGCGGATATGGGAGTCGCCGCTGCGGAAACGTGCCTTCGCAAAGCGGGTATTTCAACGAACGAGCTCGGTATGTTGATGGTCGCAAGCGGCAGCGGAGCGCGCGGCTTTCCGGGCCCAGCGGCCGAAGTAGCGGATCGATTGTGCTTGAGTTCCGTGCCTGCGGTCGACCTTCCCATTGCGAGTGCGGGCAGCCTATTCGGGCTGGCATTAGCGATGCGCCTGACCGAAGCGTACGGCGATGTGCTGGTGGTTGCGGCTGAGAAAATGTCAGACGTAGTGGAGACGGATCCGAACACCGCGATTCTCTTCGGCGATGGCGCCGGAGCGGCACTCGTGTCCGTGCGGCCGGGCCCGTGGCGGATGCTGGACGCCGTGCTTCACACCGACGGGCAATACCGCGGGGACCTGGCGTGCGACCAGACCGGTGTGCTGCGCATGAACGGATTGGCTGTGATCCTGCAGGCGGCCCGCAAAATTCCTTCTTCAATCGAGGAAGTGCTGAGGCGTCAGAATATTTCCGCGAAACAGGTCGCCGTTTTTCTGCTGCACCAGGCCAATCTCAACCTGCTCACCCGCGTCGCCAAGGCGCTCGGCGTGGGGCCCGAGAAGGTCTTTGCCAACGTGCAACGTTACGGGAACACCTCGTCCGCGTCCATGCTGATTGCGGCGGCAGAGTGGTCGGAAACCAACTCAGAAAGAGGACCGATCGTGTTTTCCGCTTTCGGCGCGGGTTTTCACTGGGGCGCGCTGGTGGCGGATTCGGCCGCTTGATCTTCGTCGCCGGATTTCGAAACGCTGGTTTCGGCCACCAGATTTGCCGCGCGCAGTAGCGATTCGAATGTGCCAGCATCGGTCCACCACCCGTCCAGGAATGAATAGCTCATGCTTCCTTCCTGGATGTAGGCGTTGTTGACGTCGGTGATCTCAAGCTCGTTACGGCGGCTGGGCACCAGGCGGCGCACTTTCTCAAACACCGTGCCGTCGTACAGATATATCCCGATCACCGCGTACGGGGATTTCGGGCGCGCGGGTTTTTCCTCGATGCCCACGATGCGATCGCCAACCAGTTCGGCCACGCCGAACCGCTCAGCATCCGGGACTTGCTTGAGCAGAATGCGCGCTCCACGCTCCTGTTTTTCGAACGCCTGAACCGCCGCGGCGATGGAACCCTGGATGATGTTATCTCCCAGGATCACGCAAATTTTCTCACCGTCGGCAAAGTGCTCGGCCAGGGCCAGCGCATCGGCAATACCGCCCTCGCCTTCCTGGTACGTATAGTTCAGGTGAGCGAGC
Organism: Bryobacterales bacterium; assembly: GCA_025463005.1. Classification (GTDB taxonomy): domain Bacteria; phylum Acidobacteriota; class Terriglobia; order Bryobacterales; family Bryobacteraceae; genus Palsa-187. Next base: position 44,077 of record JAOAPR010000124.1, read on the forward strand.
CCGAACTCCTTGCCATTGGCTAGCAAGCGCAGAAAATCGCCCGAGTTGCGCCCGCCGGTCACCAGCAGGATATCGCGGATTCCAGCGTCCACCAACGCCTGGATCGGGTAAAAGATCATGGGCTTGTCATAGATCGGAAGCAGGTGTTTGTTAGTGATCTTGGTCAGAGGAAACAGACGGCTTCCAGTTCCTCCGGCGAGAACAATGCCTTTCACGTAAGCTCCTTGGCCGCTTCCGGCGCGGCGTCTATCCATCTAAACACAGTAATCGGGTGCGAGAAAAATCCGCCCCTGACCACTATTGTTCTTTATTCATTTATGGCCCTGTTCCGGACCCGATCAGCCGCATTGTACGGGATCGATGCCTACCTGGTCGATGTCGAAGTGGACATGTATCCCGGGACCAACCGTGACTTCATCACGGTGGGGATGCCGGACACGGCGGTCCGGGAGAGCCGGGAGCGGATCAAGTCGGCGCTGCTCAACTCGGGCTTTGGCTATCCCAATAAGAGCGTCACTATCAACCTGGCGCCCGCCAATGTACGGAAAGAGGGCGCCGGGTTTGACCTGCCAATGGCGCTCGGGATTCTGGGCGCGATGGGAACCGTAGCGCCTAGCGACGAGCATCTCTTCGTGGGTGAGTTGTCGCTCGACGGCGCCATCCGGCCGGTGCGCGGAGCGCTTTCGATCGCTGCCTGCGCCCGCCGGCAGAAGATCGCCAACCTGCTGGTGCCCGCGGATAACGCTGCCGAAGCTGCAGTGGCCGACGATTTGCGCGTGTTCGGGATGCGGCATCTGAGCGAGGTGGTGGCGTTTCTGAACCATCCAGAACAGTTCACGCCGCATGTTCGTGAGGCGCGAGCTGCGCCGGTCTCAAATGGCTCGTTACTCGATTTCGGTGACGTTCGCGGCCAGACCACCTCGAAGCGCGCTCTTGAGGTCGCGGCGGCCGGCGGCCACAACGTGCTGCTGGTCGGGCCGCCAGGGTCGGGCAAGACCATGCTCGCCAAACGTTTGCCGGGTATCCTGCCGCCCCTGACATTTCCCGAAGCGCTGGAGACCACGCAGGTCCACAGCGTAGCCGGTTTTCTGCCGAAGGGCGCCGGTCTCATGGCTGAGCGGCCCTTTCGTGCGCCGCATCATTCGGTTTCTGACGCTGGATTGATCGGCGGAGGATCCGGAATGCCGCGACCGGGAGAAGTGAGCCTGGCGCACAACGGCGTGTTGTTTCTGGACGAGCTGCCGGAGTTCCCCCGCAACGTCCTGGAGCAGTTGCGGCAGCCTCTGGAAGAGGGCAGTGTCACGCTGGCGCGCGCCCAGATGACCCTCTCCTTCCCCTCGAATTTCATGCTGATCGCCGCGATGAACCCGTGCCCCTGCGGGCATTTTTCAGATCCTACGCGCGAGTGCCGCTGCACGGGCGGCATCATCCAGCGCTACTTGGGCAAGATCAGCGGCCCGCTGCTCGACCGAATCGATCTGCACATCGAAGTTCCCGCCGTCCCGTATCAGGAGCTGCGCGGCCAGCCCAGCGGCGCGACGTCGGCCGACATGCGTGCACGGGTCGAACGTGTCCGGGCCGTGCAACAAGCCCGCGGCTACTATAACTCGCAGATTCCGGTTCGCCAGCTCCGAAAAATCTGCGCGCTGGATGAGGCCGGCGAGCGCACCCTCGAAATGGCCGTGCGCCGGATGGGTCTCTCGGCGCGTGCGCATGATCGCATTCTGAAGGTCGCCCGCACGATCGCCGATCTGGACAGCTCGGATCGCGTCACCGCCAAGCACCTGGCCGAAGCGGTCCAGTATCGCAGCCTGGATCGCAATTATTGGCAATAGGTTTCGTTGACCAAAATTGAGCTAACGAGAACCGTAGATGAATCGTCCGTCCCGAATCGTGTAGCGGACATGCGAAAACGCAGTGACGTCAACCGCCGGATCGGCCGTAAGAATCGTGATGTCAGCAATCATCCCGGGTGCGATTCGACCCCGCTCTTTCTGAACACCAAATCTTCGGGCTGGATTTTCAGTCAGCATGCGCAGGATTTCAGCCGTACCGAGGCCTGTTTTACCAAGCTGCTGAAACTCCTCTCCGACGTCGTAGTCGCTGAGATAACCGGTGTCTGTTCCGAACATCAGTTCGCCGCCAAGGTCGTGAAACCGGCGAACGACCCGGCGGATTTCGGCGATGTTGTCTGCGCCGCTAAATAGCTTCAGGGTCGGGATCATCGCCATATGATTGGCGATCGCCTCCCGGAGAATGAAATCGTCCACGCCGCGAGTATCATCGGGAGCGTGCGCCAGGATATCGACTCCGCTAGCGATCGCAACACGCATTCCAGCGAGGTTGGACGGATGTGAAAACACGAGTCGATTTCGTTTGTGCGCCACGCTGACCGCCGCCGTCGCAATTTGCTGAGGCATCGGCAGGACTTGCGTGTGCGATATCCAAGAGCCCGTGAATAACTTGAGGATATCGGCGCCGTTTTGCAGGTTAACCGCAGCGGCCGAAGCCGCCTCCTGCGGATCCCGCGGCGGAATCAGCTGGTGCAGAATTGCGGGAGATAGAGTGTCTTTCACGTAGTACGGAAGACCGTCCGGCGGATAAATGGGTACGCCAGCCGTGAAGATCCGTGGGCCGGGAATCTCGCCCGACTCGATTCGGCGACGTAGGGCTAGGGTATTCGCCAGCAACGATCCAGTATCAACCACGGTTGTAAAGCCGGAGCGTCCCAGCATTGATTGCAACTGCTCGACTAACCTCTGCGCAGGCTGCTTTGCCGCATCGTCCCACTTTGGTTCTGTGAAATGAATGTGGCAATTCCAAAATCCCGCCATGACGGCGCAGCCCTTACACCGAAGAACCTCGGCATCTCTTGGAATTCGTACCCGTTCGCCAACCGCAACAATTTTGCCATCTTTCATAAGAACGGATGCGCGAGGAAGGGGCGCGGCGGTCACGGATGTGTACACAAGGACGTCCACGATTGCCAAGGATTTTGCCGTAGCCGGGCCGCCTATGATCAATCCCGCAAGAACGCTGACCGCGTGCAGCGCATCGCACTTAAGCATGATCGACCATCCTCCCGGAAGCGGCCGGATTATCCCTTAGGAAAATTTACGCAAACCAGACAGATGAAGTTCCCTCACATACCGCCAATGGTTACCATATTCAGGTGACCCAAGCACGAGAACTTCCCACCGCGGCCGAACTCCTCGCTCAAGCCGGGATCAATCACAGACGCTTGCCGGAGCTTCCCGTCCCGGTCCGGCCGAAAACCGCTGAGGAGGCCTACGTTGTCCAGGATGGTTTGGTGGACCAGCTGCTCGGCCACTACGGCGGCAGTGTGATCGGGTATAAGATCGCCTGCACTAACGTCACCGCGCAGCGGCAACTGAACGTGGATGCGCCGTTCTGCGGCCGGCTGCTTTCGGCATTCTTTTTTGAGAGCTTTCTTGAAAAACCAGCCCGCGTCGAAGCGGCCCAATTTTTCATGCGGGTGGTGGAAGCCGAATTCGCATTCGAAATGGCCCGCGATCTGCCCCCAACGACTGCGGGGCGTTCGCGCCAGGAAATCGCTGATGCGGTGAAAGGAGTGATTCCAGGTATCGAGATCGTCGACAGCCGCTTCGACGACTGGACCACCATCGGTGCGCCGTCCCTGATCGCGGATAACGCCTGCAACGCGGCCTGGGTCAAAGGAAGTCTGCTAACCGATTGGCAGTCCATCGACCTTGCCGCGCAGGCCGTTCGCGTGACGGTGAACGGAAAATTGCTTCGCGAAGGCCGCGGGAGCGCTGTGCTCGGTCACCCGCTCCACGCTTTGGAATGGCTGGTCGACAGTCTGAATGCCCGCGGCCTCGGTTTGAAGGCGGGTCAATACGTTACCACAGGCGTCACGACCGAAGTCTACATGGCGCAGCGCGGAGACCGCATCACGGCCGACTTCGGACCCGTCGGTTCAGTGGACCTGGTCTTCGTGTGAGCTATTCCACACGGAACGTTTCCCGCTGTTCGGCGGTCTGGCCGCCGATCTTGTCGCGCACCGTGACCACCAGCGTGTAGGTCGACGCCGGGACGTTGGGATCCAGGCGCAGGCTCAGGGCGCCGGGAACGCGCAATTGCGGATAGAACGATTCTTTTGATTCCGCAGCGGCCTCCGGCTGCGCGAAGAGTTCTTTGCCTTCAGCGTCCAGGACCGCCAGGCCATAATCCACCGAAAACTTATTATTCGCCTCGAGCTTATATCCTGCCATTTCGAAGCGGGCCCACAGTGTCGCGCCGGGCCGGTAGATCACCGGCTGCTGTAAAGCCGCGGTGTCGTTCTCATTGCGGAGGAAACGGAAATTACGAATCACGAACGATGGGCTGGGCTCGACGCTCTCCGCCCGTACGTGGAACTCCAGATCGCCGCTAATTTCCGAGCCAGCCAACTCGTCTTTTACGGTGACCGGGATGTGGTAGTTCCCACCGGGAATGAAAGACGGCAGCAGGAACGACACCCCGAATTTTGGGACCCAGTCTTTATCCTGGGGTCTCAGAGATTCTTCCAGCACGCCGGCTTTCGGAGGTTCCACCGCGACGCCGCCCGAATCCACAATCCGGACCCGCCAGGACAGCTTTACGTTGCGGTTGTCGCCGGCCGTCTGGCTGTCGAAACCCGCGACCCGGCAACTGAACCAAACTGTTTCCCCGGGCAGGAAATCATGGGTCGCCGGCAGCAGCGGGCCATCCTCGTATTGGTGCAAAGCCAGGCGCTCGATGGCGAGCTTGGGCGCCGCCTGCAAGGCCCCTGCCGTAAACAGCACCAGCGGGATCCAGCGTCGGGCAACCACATCAACTATTTTAAGCTGTCGGGCGTGATCGGTGATTGAATCGGCAAATCGGGATCCAGTCTCAACGGGATCTGAACCGATACATACCTCTCGAGCCCCGCATCGGATATATCGGGCACCCGGAGTTTATAGGAGGTGAGCGGCACGTCAAACAAGAGGTTCCCCTGCTGGGTCTCCCCGGGACTGATGTTCCTCAAGACGCCGAACCAGTTTTCCACGCCTTCGCCATTGGCCAGCTCGCGATAGGTTTGCCCATTGCTTCCCTCCAGTGTCAGCAGAGGAATGGAAACGTCCTTGCCAGTGCCGTTGGTAACGGAAGCTTTAATGAGCAGAAAACGCTGCTCAGGCGAGCGAACCCGGAAAGATTCGCCTAGCTGGTTTCGCCATGCGCTTTCGACGATCACGTAGGTCATTTGCCCAACCGGGACTCGTTCGCCCATTGAAAACTCGGTGCGATTGTCTTGCGGTTTTGAGCAGCCGGAGAGGAACAGGGCCGCGGAGCCTAAAAGAGCGCACCAGCGCAATAGTTTGATCATCAGGGGAACCTTCCCTAATGTACAGGTTGTGCTAATTGCGTTGCAAATGCTCACCTAGCCGTTCCAGGAGCTCGGCTTGGCCTTTAAGGATTTTGCGCCGCGCGACATCCAAGTTAAACCATTCAGCGCGATCGATTTCGGGGAACTCCTGCAATTTTCCGGAGCCGGGAGGCCAGGGCATAGAGAACGTGTTGCTGTGTATGTTTGCGGCGTCAAGATCTCCCTCCATCGCCCACGCCATGACCACCTTGCCGCCGCCCTGGCGAATCTCGCCCAGCGGGATGAAATTCCCCGACAACGTCACTCCGGTTTCCTCCGCAAACTCCCGCTTCGCGGCGGCGAGAGGATCCTCATTTTCGCCATACTCACCCTTGGGAATGGACCAGGCGCCATCCTCTTTGTTTTTCCAGAAGGGACCTCCGGGATGAGCCAGGAGCACCTCCGGCGCGGATCCTTTGCGGCGGAACAGGAGAACGCCCGCGCTGCGCTTGGGCATGGAAGTAAGGTACTAAATGGCGCAGGCGCGGGGGGAACCAGATATTGCATCAAGAGGCGACTATGAGCGCTGGTAGAATCAAAAGCGTGAAAATCGCCCCGCTCCTGATCGCTGCCCTGGATAATGCGCTGGCCCATATGCCCGCAAGAGTCATGTGGAAGGCGTAGCCCCCCGGCAAAACGTGTCGCCGAAACGTGCAGGCCGGGTGCTTAAGAGAAGGGCGGGTGTGTCTTTCCGGCCCGCCGTCACTGGCGAAATGCCGGCCATCCGTGCGCTGATCAGGTTCTATCCTGAGCAGCTAGCCCAAGAGAATGTGCCTCGGGTCTCATCGTTCCTGGTAGCGGCTGTAGGAAAGAGGATCGTCGGCTGCTGTGCTCTCCAGATTTATTCCAAACGGCTGGCGGAAGTACGCAGTCTGGCCGTAGATCCGAATTTCCAGAAACGTGGCATTGCTTCGCAATTGGTCGAGCTTTGCAAACGGCGAGCCCGTGCACGAGGCGTGCGGGAAGTCTTCGCCGTCACGAGCCAGACGAGTTTTTTCGGACGGGCCGGTTTCACGACCTTCCGTCGCGAAAAGATCGCGATGTTCTTCGACGTTGGATAACGGCCAACAACGGTTGGAGGGCGTGCGCTTCTCATTGCGCTGGCCATCGCTGCGGGTTGGGTGTATGCTTTAGTTGAACAGTCGATCCACCCCCTGTATTGCCTCGGTCCTGAGGCTGGGCGGATGCGGATCGATTGCGTCTGGGCTATTCCATGAGGAGGTGACCATGAATAGCGCGCGCAAACCCGTTCGTCTCTTTGGTGAGAATCTAGACGAGGGCATGCACATTTGTACATTCTTTCGTACGTCGGAAGAAAGGTATCGTGTGCTGATGCCTTTCATCCGCGAAGGAATGGAACAGGGAGACAGGGCCTTGCATATTGTCAATCCCTCTCTTCGCGGCGAGCATGCCCAGCGTATAGCTGAAGCTGGAATCGACGCCGCGCCAGCGGAGGTCGAGGGGCAACTGCAGATCATCGGGTGGGACGAGGCGCCTTTGCGCGGTGGTAGTTTTAACCAGAGCGCAATGCTTTCGCTATTGCCCCTACTTCTAAATGATGGAAGAACTCGAGGTTTTCCGATAACACGCTTCATCGCGGACATGGCGTGGGTGCTGAACGACCCGGGTGCCATGCAGGGGCTGCTCGAATTCGAATGCCGTGTGAATCACGCCCTGCCAAAGGCTGGGGATATCGTGATTTGCTCCTACGACCTGGACAAGTTCGGCGCCGCGCTCGTCGTCGATGCCCTGCGGACACATCCGATCGTGCTCATCGGCGGAATCGTCCACCGCAATCCTTTTTATGTTCCGCCCGAGGAATTGTTGAAAGAACTCAGCGAACGCGAGCCCCCCGAAACCGGATGGCCTGCTTGAGCAGTAATGAGGAGTAACCATGAGTGGCACGCGAAAATCCGTTCGTCTCTTCGGTGAAAATTTAGACGGCGGCATGCACATTTGTACATTCTTTCGTACGTCGGAAGAAAGGTATCACGTGCTGATGCCTTTCATCCGCGAAGGAATGGAACAGGGAGATAGGGCCTTTCACATTGTCAATCCCTCCCTCCGCAGCGAGCACGCCCAGCGCATAGCTGAAGCTGGAATCGACGCCGCCCGAGCGGAGGTCGAGGGGCAACTGGAGATCATCGGGTGGGACGAGGCGTATCTGCGCGGCGGCAGTTTTAACCGGAGCGCAATGCTCTCGCTCTTGCCCGTACTTCTAAATGATGGAAGAATTCGAGGTTTTCCCATAACACGCTTTATCGCGGACATGGCGTGGGTGCTAAACGACTCAGACGCGCTGGATCGTATGCTCGAATACGAATGCCGTGTGAATCTCGCCCTGCCAAAAGCTGGGGATATCGTGATTTGTTCCTACGACCTCGACAAGTTCGGCGCTGAGATCGTCATCGATGCCCTGCGGACGCATCCGATCGTGCTCATCGGCGGAATCGTCCAGCGCAATCCTTTTTATGTTCCGCCCGAGGAATTGCTGAAAGAACTGAACGAACGCGAGCCCCTACAAAGCGGACGGACTGCCTTAGCCTGAAACATCGACGCTTAATGCTCCCATGATCCAAGAGTGCTCGGTGAACGACACGCATTCAGAGGAGCAGTGGTTGAGGCGATGCCTTCGCGATTTAATCGCGTTCACATCCCTTCCGCTGGTGTGGAAGGACAAAACCCCTCGCGAGATCGCCGATGACCTTGCCGCCGTGCTTGAGTCCACGCTGGGCTCGGAGTTCGTACTTGTTCGAATTACGGGCCCGTTCGCAGAAGAACCAATAGACGCAGCGCGCGCAGCAAGGAGATATTTGGAGATTGATGCGCGCGAGATTGCGGAACGCGTGGCGCCATTCTTGGAACTGGAATGTGATGAGCCTGCGATTGCCGTGCCCAATCCCATTGGACCTGGCGAACTCCAAATTACACTGAGCCCAGTTGGGTTCCTGAACGAGTACGGGGTCGTGCTCGTTGGTGGATCACGCGCGCACGGCTTCCCTACAACAACCGACAGGTTGCTGATGAATGTCGCAAGCAACCAAGCGGCGGCATTATTGGAAAACGTCGCTCTCCGGATGCGCGAGCGGGAACTCCAGGCAAAGGCGGAATCTCAGCAACGTCTTTTAGAGACGGTCCTCCAGCAGATGCCGTGCGGAGTCATCATCGCAAATCCATCCAGCGGCGATATTCTTCTTACAAACCCGCAAGCGATGGGCGTGTTTAATAAGTCGTCAAGCCCAATGGGCGGGCGGACGTTGGTAGATTTCCTGGATGTGGGCTGTCGCCCCGACGGACGTCCTAACGATCCCGAGCAATGGCTCCTTGCTCGCGCCGTGCTGAACGGAGAAGTGGTCAAAGACGAGGAGTTCGAGCATGTTCTCTCCGATGGCAAGCGCCGTTACGTGGTGGCGAACTCTGCGCCGGTCCGGAATGATCAGGGGGAGATCATAGCCGGCGTCGTGGCGTTGCAAGATGTCACCGAGCTTCGGGAGACGCAGCAGAGGTTGCTCTTCAAGAGTGAAGAAAAGTATCGCGATCTAGTCGACCTTTCTCCTGATGCTATTTTTATCGTGGACAGCAACGGCAACTATGTCTCCGCAAATCCCGCCGGCCTGGAACTGCTGAAGTGCACAGCTCAGGAACTCACCGGCATGCCGGTTATCAATACTTATTCGCCAGAGGAGCGCCGTGCATCCCGGTCCTGGCTGGAGGAAATGAAGAATGAAACCATTCTCCGATTCGAGCGGACCTTGCTGCGCACTGATGGGACTACGCTGCCAGTCGAGGTTTCAGCTTCTCCGGTGCGCCATGGCTATATTCAGGCAGTAGTGAGAGATATCAGCGAACGCAAACGTAGTGAAGCGGCCCTTGCGAAGGCGTTCGAAGAAATTAAAACCCTGAAGGATCAACTCCAGACCGAGAACATTGCGCTGCGAGAAGAGATCGACAAGGCATCGATGTTCGAGGAGATCATCGGAACTTCTCCCGTCCTGCAAAGCGTGATTTCTCGTCTATCCAAGGTCTCTCCTACGAACTCCACCGTTCTGATCACCGGCGAAACCGGGACTGGCAAGGAACTTGTCGCCCGCGCTATTCACAGGCGTTCCCAGCGCTCGTCACGCGCATTTGTGAGTGCGAACTGTGCTGCGATCCCGCGCGACTTGATCGCCTCGGAATTGTTCGGCCATGAGAAGGGCGCCTTTACAGGGGCGACCCAGCGGCGTTTAGGGCGGTTTGAGATGGCCCAAGGGGGCACCATCTTCCTCGATGAAGTCGGAGAGCTTCCGGCTGCGACCCAGATCGCTCTGCTGCGGGTCCTGCAGGAACAAGAATTTGAGCGTGTCGGCGGAACCGGACCCATCCGGGCTGACGTTCGGGTGATTGCCGCCACTAACCGTGACTTGCAAGCTGCTATCGCCGCGGGCACGTTCCGAAGTGACCTGTTTTACCGGCTCAACGTTTTTCCCATTGAGATGCCTCCTCTGCGGGAACGAAGAGAAGACATCCCCCTGCTGGTTGCCTACTTTATCGATCGGTACGCAAGAAAAGCGGGAAAGAGCATAAGCGGGCTAAACAAAAAGAGTCTGGACTTGTTTCAGTCGTACCCCTGGCCGGGCAACATCCGCGAGTTGCAGAACGTCATTGAACGATCCGTCATCGTATGTGAAAGCGAGAATTTCTCGGTCGACGAGAGTTGGCTTTCGCGGCAGTCCCCCGCGGCGGACCCGAAGAGCGAGCTTGATCTTTCTCAGAAGCTCGCCGCGCAGGAAAAGGAAATGATTGAGGCTGCCCTGAGCGAAAGCGGAGGCCGGGTATTCGGACCCTACGGCGCCGCCGCCAAGCTCGGCATGCCGCGCTCCACCCTGGAATCGAAGATCAGGTCATTAGGAATCAACAAGAATCGCTTCAAATCGCCAGATTCGGCTTAAGGAAGAGCAGAGCTTCAGGTTGCGTTGCCGCTATTCCCCCCTAAGCACGAAGTAACGCAGCACGCCGTTTCGCTGTGCGCGAACCACCAGCGGACTCTCTTCAGGTAGGATGCTCAGCATCTGCTGCAGATCCGCGACGCTGGACGCCTGCTTTGCGTTGATGCCCACGATAATATCCCCGACTTCCAATTCTTCCTGTAGCGGCGACGGGGGCTGCAGCTTTGCCGCGACAATGATTCCGGAGTCTTGCCGAGCGTCCGGAATCAGTCCGGAAGTTGCCGCATCCAATGGCACCACAAGCACGCCAAGCTGCGGGACCGGTGATGCCCGCGTCCTCACCTGCCGCGCGAGCAACTCCCCCGTATCACTGTGCTCCTCCAAAGCAACTT
>JAOAPR010000306.1 GCA_025463005.1 Bryobacterales bacterium
ATTTCCCTGCTCGCCAGCGTCTTGTTCGGGCTCGCCCCCGCTCTGCAAACGTTGCGCGTCGATTTGAATAGCTCACTTAAGCAAGGCTCAACTCGCGCTACGGGGGGCGGCATTGCCGATCGCATGCGTGGCGCGTTAGTTGTCGCGGAGATCGCATTGTCGATGATGCTGCTTACCGGAGCAGGCCTGCTTCTCAAGAGTTTCGTGGCCTTGCAGAATGTCGCGCTTGGATTCCGCCCCAACCGCATCCTGGTAATGGAAGCGGACGTCCCTGCTTCCGACCTCGAGAGCGCGCGTCGCGGAACGCGTTTTTACAAAGATTTGCTGGACCAGGTCGCCACGCTACCCGGTGTGCTGAATGCGGGAGCAACAAGGACCACGCCTGGGCATGTTTCCTCCGACGGTGGCTATTGGATCGATCATCTGCCGAAAGAACTGAACGTGACCGCCCCGCAGGCGGTCTTTTCTGTTGCCGCGCCCGGGACATTTGCGACCCTAGGCATTCCTCTCATAAGTGGCCGCGACTTCAATGAAACCGACACGTATGACGCCCCGTTTTCCGCGGTAGTCAACCAAAAACTCGCGCGTGATGCATTTCCCGGCCAGGATCCCATCGGTCACGTGATTTACTGCGGCTTCGATTCGCTAAATCCCATGAAGATCGTCGGTATTGTCGGCGATGTGCGCCAATCTGGTCCCGGGCATCCGCCTTCCGCGGAGATCTACATGGCTTATCAGCAGCACCCTCAAGCTGCCGCTGGCATGAGCGTCTTGGTGCGCACCGCTATAGAACCGACCGCGCTGATTGAGACGCTGCGCAGCAAGGTGCACGCGCTTTCGACGGATGTACCCGTGAAGTTCACAACCGTGGAAGCGTCGCTCAGCGAAACCGTCGCGGCGCCCCGCTTTCGCACGCTAATTCTGGGAATATTTGCAGCTCTGGCCATGTGCCTGGCAATGGCTGGAGTTTACGGCGTAATGTCCTACGTTGTGGGCCAGCGGGCGAACGAAATCGGCCTGCGTATGGCGCTCGGCGCGAGTCCGCGCGATGTGCTTCGCCTCATCTTAAGCCAGGCTCTTTCTCTTACATTTGTGGGCATAGCGATTGGTCTTGCCTCCGCCGCGGCTATGACGCAACTTCTCTCCAGCATGCTCTTCGGCGTGAAGGCCACTGATCCCCTTACCTATCTCGCAGTGGCGGCATTTCTCGGCTTCGTCGCCCTCGCCGCCAGCTACATTCCGGCCCGTCGAGCGATGCGCGTCGATCCTATCGTGGCGTTACGCTACGAATAGCGACTGTCTCCCGCGCAGCCAACGATTCCGCGATTACTTTGCGTCTTTCTTTTGGATGGAAATCAGCTCGACCTCGAAGATCAGCGTCGCGTTCGGACCTATCTGGCCGCCGGCACCGCGCTCGGCGTAAGCCAATTCCGCGGGAACGAAAAGTTGCCACTTCGATCCCACGGGCATCAGCTGCAGCGCTTCCGCCCAGCCTTTAATCACCCCGGTAACCGGAAATGTAGCCGGCTGCCCGCGCTTGTACGAGCTGTCGAATTCCGTGCCGTCCAGGAGCGTGCCGCGATAGTTACAGACGACCTGGTCCGTGGCGGCTGGCTTGGGTCCGGTGCCTTCTTGCAGAACTTTGTATTGCAAGCCGCTGGGCAGCGCCACCACGCCTTCTTTGGCCTTGTTGGCTTCGAGAAAAGCGAGTCCCTGCTTCTTGTTTGCCTCTCCCACTTGTTGTGCCGCCTCCTGCTGCTTCATGCGCAAGTCAGCTTGCAGTTGCGTGAGAATCGCCCGGGCTTCGTCTTCGGTTAGCAATGTTTTGCCGTTCGAAAAGGCATCTCGTAGCCCGCGTGCGAGAATCACCGGATCGATATCGATCGACTGCTTACGCAATCCCGTGCCAAAGTTCATGCCCATTGCATAGCTGGCTTTCTGTTTTTGTGTCTTTAAAGTGAGCGGCTGGCTCGTACCTGCAGGCGTTCGTGGCTTGACAGCTGTCCCTTGCTGGGGCGGCTTGGCTGGTGCAGCCGGTTGCGTTTTGGTGGGCGGCGGCGCCTGCTGCTGCGCCATGCTCTCGGGATGCACGCTCGCCGCGGCGAAAAGAACTAACGTGATGCGCAATAAATTTTTCATCCAAGCATTGTGGCACGGCTACAAAGCTTGGCCAAATTCCGGAAAGAGAAATTGCTTATGGTTTCTTCTTTTTGAACAGTCCGCCAATGGCGTCGACTGGATTATTTGGATTCTGCTGCTGTTGAGGCGCGGCCTTGGTCTGCGAACCGCCCCCGCCGAAACAACCCAATTGAGACTTCAGCATGCTCGCTGCAACTCCCCCCACGTCGGGGACAAACTTTGGATCTTTCGTCGTTCCTTTGATTTGGAACGGTATTGTCGGGCCACTGCCCCCGCTCGCATTCTTGCAATTGCCCATCAAGTTGCCCGCCGCACCACCGACGCCCGCTGCACCAGTAACTTTTCCGAGCAAACCTCCTACGGCATTCGAAGCTGCTCCCGTCGCCGCGCCCCCCACAGCCCCAGCCGCCGCCCCGCCAACCCCGCTTTTCAGCGTCGCTGCCATTTTGAAATCCAGATTGTTTTTCGCGTCGATCGCCCCGTTGCCCACCAGCGTT
>JAOAPR010000125.1 GCA_025463005.1 Bryobacterales bacterium
AGCACACGAATACACCGGTAAAGGCTAGGAAGGCAGGCACGAGCCCTAAGACCGCCCAAAATGCCTCGGTATACCAGCCGAATCTGCCGAAGTGGAGTTGGGCGAGCGCGAACAGAATACGGTCAGCATATTTGTCGGCAGGATCAACCCATGCGGCAGGGACATTGAATGCTTGTGGAAAAGAAAAATAGATACCCGAGATTCCCCACATCAGAATAAAGAAAAAGCACCAGAACCCGAGAGCGCTGTGCGTATCCCAAGTGAACCGCGCAACACGTGATCCCCAGCTTACTTTCAAACTACGACGCCAGTTTTTCAATCCAGGCCACCATATGACAGCTCCCGTTATACAAACCGTCGTTACACAAATTGCGCCGATGCCGTTCATGACACGGCCGGGTTCTCCGAGTAACAGGTTCTCATGAAGCTTCACGAGCCATTCGACGGGGAACCACCTCGACAGCTCGTCGCGGAAAACAATTATGCTGCCGGTCACGCTCATCAGCACAACATACAGACCGACTCCTGCACCCACCCACAGGTGAATCTGGAACACAGCTTTGCGCACCCATAACCGCTCGGGGTGTTGCAGCCATTGTTGCCAACGGGTCAGTCGTACTGGCAACTCCTGTGCCGGCGGCTCCGTTTGATTTTCGATTTTCATTCCGTCAATCCCCATGGAATCCACCAATGCCCCCCAAGGTACAAACGCCAGCGGCTTAGCGGATGCGCGCCCCGAAGCGACTTAGACAATCGCCGATCAGTGCGCCTCCTAGCGTTGAAAGCACGAGGACGCCGCCATGCCAAACCAGAAGATGCCCAATGTCCTGCAGGTCGCATGTGTACTGCAGCACTGTTACTGCCAGCAAGCCCGCGATCGCTCCCAATGTGCCGCCGAATGACCTCAGACTAAGAGGAGCACCGCGACGGGCCAAAAACCAAAACACCAGTGAGACCGGTACAGCCATGACAAGCCCAGCGCGTAGGCACCGCCAGCCACGAACGACAAAGGCCTCGGGAGTCTTCCACGGAAACAGCAAGACAATCCCGAACAATAGACCTGACGCGAGAATCCCGACCGAAGTCCATTCTGGAATCCGGCGCAAGCTTCCGGGCCTCATCTGCCATGCTTGTGACAGAGCAAGGAGTACGACTCCGAAAGAAAGAATCGTACTAATACCGATCAATTGCGGCAAACTCATCACCTCAAAGCCGACAACTTTCATCCTGCTGATGACCGCTACAGAAATCAGAAAAAACACGATGATGAGCTGAGCGGCGATCGCGGCGGTCGAGCGAAGCCGCGAAACCGGCTTAAGGGAGCCGTGAATCGTTTGGAGAATTTGATGCTCTACTTCGCCGGAAACGGTGTCGGCCAGAAACTCTCCGGCAAGATAGCTGTAAAGCGTTCTGCAGCGTTCGCATTTATCTAGATGTTTTTTCGCTTGTAGCGATAGTTGCGAGCTACGGCCGGCAAATTGCGTGTCCAGCTCCGCGTCGATCAGCTTGCAGTCCGCATTTATTCCCGCGAACATCACTCACCTTCTTTCTCGATTATTTCGCGGAGCTTGGCATAGGCTCGATGAGCTTTCTGCTTGATAGCTCCTACAGTTGACGACGTCGCTCTGGCAACCTCCTCCATACTCATACCGGAAACCTTCAGCATGAGAAGCACCTCGCGTTGACTGTCGGGCAGCTTTTCCAGCAAATGCGTGAATAGCGTTTGGCCTGGCAACGCCAGATGGTCGGCGCGCACTGCCACCTCAGGAGGCGTTGCAGTTAGGGTTTCTCGGGATTCGCGCCGCCGCCTTCGCCGGTAAGCGTCTAATCGCGTGTGCCGGGCAATTGCGAAGATCCACGGCAGAAGCGGATCCGCCGCCCTATAAGTGTGTCGAGAACGATGAATTTGAACCCAGCACTCCTGCAGAAGGTCCTCGGTGTCGCTTCGCGAGGAGTGAGACGAAGTAAAGTAACGCCACAAAAGCGGAGACAGGCCTCGGACTAGCTCCTCGACGGCCTCGGAGTCTCCGTCCTGGTAGCGAACCATCAGGCTGCGCATCTTGGCTTCGCCCAGCCGTTCATCGTCTCGCATAACGACGACCGGAAGCGCCGTAGTTGGTGCAGTTCCTGATGTCATGGCTCTGCATTCATCGTCGCCGCCGATCATCCGTAAGGAAAGATGCGGTCGGATTCGTTCGCTCTCCAGCTCAGAGGACTGTATCCGCAGAGGCTCTTCGCGGAAGCCGTGCGCTTTTACAATTCGCGAGCGGCTACTTCTTTGTGCTCACTTTGGAAACGGTGATCGTATCGCCTTTGACATTCCCCGTTACACTCACGGTCTCTCCGGCGTGCTGCGTGAGGGCTGCAAGCTTTTGGTTGGCAACGTTGTATACCTTTCCACCTGAAACGAACACAAATTTGCCGCCGGCCTTGACGCATGCCAGGGTGCAATCCCGATCGGTCATCTTGGCGTCCTTATGTTCCTGCATCATTTTCGCGTGGCTGGCCCCGCAGGCGCTATCGCTGATCATGCCGTCCATCGTCATAGTCGCCGCTCCAGCGAATGAGCCGAGGCCAGCGAACAGGGCGATCATTCCTAAGCTCTTGAAAACACGTTTCATATTTGCTCTCCTATCGGGTCCAGTAACAAAACCCGTCTTAGCTAATCCTTCGTTGCAACCGACTTTTTAGTTACGCAGACGGACGGATTTTTTGGCGTGTCTCGTGGAGGCTTTCTTCTGTTTTTCCGCGAAGGTCTTTTGAGAGGGCAATTTCGCAACGGTAGGCTCAAGTGAAGATCAACAAAACGGCACGTGCCTGAGCTCGGCATCCCGTTGGGAACCTACCGATAATGCTCCTTAACGGACCGTTGGGAGTTCCTTCGATGGCTGATGAGCTGATCCACAGACCGAAGCTCGATCCCGGGGCTTCCGAATTCGCTCTCAAGCTCAGACGATCGAGAATCCATCGTCTCGGTCATCGGATCTGGACGCGCCCGTGATCCGCAAATGGATTCAGTCGATGGGATCCAATGGACTAAAATCGATTCATGCGAAATACATCACTTAGCAAGCTCGCGCTTCCGGCGGCTCTTGCCCTTGCATCCTGTCTCCTGCTCGTGGCCCAGCCGCCGCAAGGCAAAGGACCTGGCGGTGCTCCGGGTGGCGGCAAAGGCGGCGGTAGAGGACCCGCAGGACCCGTCTTCACCGTAACCTCTCCGTCGTTCCCAGACGGCGGCGAGGTTCCCCGCAAGCACTCCTTCTACGGCGAAAACAAGCTGCCGCAGTTCGACTTCAGCTGGGTGCAAGCCGGCAACCCCGTCGCAGCGCCCGCCACACTACAGACCTACGTCGTGATCTTCCATGACATCGAAAACGCCACGGCCAAGGGACCCACGGACACTTTACACTGGGCTGCGTTCAACATCCCTGGTACCGCGAAGGGTCTGCCGGAAGGCATGGGCACTGGTGATCTTCCCGATGGCACGCGCAACGGTCCTGGCATCGGTGCTGGCCGCGGCGCGCCGGGCTACTTCGGTCCTGGCGCCGGCCCCGGTCCGTTCCATCATTACGTGTGGGAGTTCTACGCGCTCGACACCAAGTTAGATCTGCCGGCGAACACCACTCGCGATGAAATCATGAAGGGCATGGAAGGCCACGTGATCGGCAAGGCTGCCTATATCGGTCGCTTCCACAACGTGCAGTAGAGTCACTCTCTCGTTCAATACGCAGCCTCAAACGATCCGGGACCATGGCGCCGCGCTCACCGCGATTAAAAGCAGCAGCCGACCTGTTGCGCCACATGGATTCCCGGATTGGACTGTGGAGAACCGTTTCGAGTGTGGCGTCCTTGCTACCTACGTCTGGAAGCGTTCCGATAATGGTGGATAACGGTCACCTTCCCAGAGCCGGGTTTCGGGCTCGGCCGTCATTAGGGCGACTCGGATAACTTCCGGATACGCCGTGATACAGGATTAATCCGCTTCTTGGAGGAAGATAGTATTCTTAGAGGCATTGACGTGATGACGCGCCACCTAGCTCGATCGGCCGGAAATCTGGTCCCCGTAGCGGTTGTGTTGCTTGCGTCGTCATTGGCCTGTTATCCC
>JAOAPR010000151.1 GCA_025463005.1 Bryobacterales bacterium
ATTTCCCGCAGCACTACGACGAAATATCGTTTACGCTCGATGGAACTTCGACCGCGGGACTGCGGGCCAACCCGCTGATCAAAATGTTGTGCCGCAGCGCATTGCAGATGCCGGCCTGCCGCGTCGCCAATTCGAGCTGGCTGGCCGGGGAGTTTCGCCGCCGCTTCGGCGAGAGCATCCCGTTCGTGCAGAACGGGGTTGACATTGTCCGGTTCCATCCGCTCCCGAAGCTGAGCGCGCAGGACGGCGCGATCCGCGTGGTCACCTACTGCCGCCCGGAGCAATGGAAAGGATTCCAGGACGCAGTGCCGGCCATGCATGAGCTGATGAAGCGCCATGACAATATTCAGTGGCATGTCTATGGTTTTTCCCATCCGGCCTTGGAACCCGATAACGAACTGGCGCCATATCAGTTTCACGGCGCGCTCAACCACGACGACTTGAGCCGCCTGTACGCGGAAAGCGATATCGCGCTGTGCCCATCCTGGTACGAAGGGTTTGCCACACCACCTCTCGAGGCGATGGCCTGCGGTACGGCGGTGATCACAACGCGCTACGGGACCGAAGACTACGCCATAGACGGGCATAACGCCATCGTGGCGCGCCCCCGCGTGGTGTCCGATCTGGCCGTGGCTCTAGACGGCTTGGTACGGGTTCCCGAACTTCGTGCGCAGCTCGCCCGCAATGGCCGGGCGATGGCAGAAAGCCTCACCTGGGACGTGGCCATCAGCGCCCGCGAGGAACTGCTCTACCGCATCCATGCGAATGAACTGCCCATCGGCCTCCAGGGCTTTCAGAACGGTATCGTGGACGGCCATGGAATCGCGTTTGAGAGTCTCACCGCCGACAGCCCCGCCCCCAACGGAGCGCTGCTGGCGGGCGCCGATGGCGAGCATTACCTCGTGGAGTCAGGGAGTTTGCGCCGGGTGTCCGATCCGAGCGTGATCGGTATCGATCCGAACCGCGCGCAGCAACTCGACCTTCTGACATTGCTGCGGAACACACGCGGTCCCGATATCACATCATCGGCGGACTACTATGGCCCGCTCGCACAGGAAAGCCTCATCGCATGAGACCCCTGAAGATCGCGATATTGCACGGCGACAATGGCAGCAGTTTCCATGTTCGGTGCCAGACACCGCTCCTGTGGCTTAAAGAGCAGCGTGCGATCGAAGTGTTGCCGCAGGAAAAAGCCTGGGAAGCGGATCTGGCTTTTCTGCACGGGATGCAGGGATGGCCCGGATCGCTGGGGCTGGTGCGCTCGCTGAAGCGCAACGGAATTCGCGTGGTCGCGGACCTCGATGCGGGTATTCTGCCGCAGGAGACGACGGCTAAGAGGCCGGTGCGCGAGTTCTTGCAGTCCGTCGACGCCCTGACCGTGCCGACCGAACCATTGGCCACCTCGCTGGCGGAGATTAACACCAAAGTGCAGGTTGCCCCCAACGGCCTCGATCTGAAGCAGTGGCGGAAACCCAGCCAATTCGGGGTTCGAAATCAGGCGCGCACGGTCGGCTTCGCCGGAACAGTTTCGCACGCCGCCAACGTGGACCTGCTGCGTCCGGCTCTTGCTAAGCTCGCGTACGAATTCAAGGTGCAAGGGATTCGCTTCGTTTGTTTTGGGCTTCGTCCAGCGTGGTTGTCGAACACGCTAGCCGACGCGGAGGTCTTCGATCCGTGCAGCCCGCAGGACTATCCCGCTCTGCTGAACAAGCTGCGGATCGACGTGGCACTCGCGCCGCTGTCCAACAGCGACTTCGACAGGAACCGCTCCGCGTTGAAGTTTTATGAGTATTCGGCGGCGGGCGCGGTCACTGTTGCGAGCAACTTCGGGCCATTTGCCGAGGCGATTCAGGACGGCTCCAACGGTGTGCTGGTCGAGAATCAGTCGGATTCGTGGGTCCGCGCGATCTCGAAACTGGTCAAGAACAATGGACCGAGACTGCAGATGTTAACAGCCGCGCGAGAGGCGCTGGAAACTCACGATGTTTCGAAGACCGCGCCCCGATTGCTCGAAGCGTTCGAAGCCACCCAGCCCAAGCGTGACCGGGAGTTTTTCGCCTTCCCGCAGATCCGGACCCGCGAGGGCGCTGACGTGGATGTCGTTATTCCCCTTCATAACGCGACACCGCGATCGCGGCAAGCCATTGAGGCGGTGCTACCCGAGCTCGATGCCGCGCATCGTTTGATCCTAGTTGACGACGCGTCTACGGAGTCGGATAGTGCCTCGCTCCTTAACGAATACTCCGGCCGCCCGTGGATTACGCTGCATCGGAACACCCATCACCGCGGCTTCCGGGCGAAGTGCAATTTCGCCGTAATGAACCTTGTGCGGCCGTCCGCCGACGTCATTCTGATGGATCCCGAAACACTGCCGATGGCCGGATTCATCCGGCGTCTTGCGAAGACCGCCGCATCCAATCCTGCGATCGGGACGGTGACGGCGGTTTCGAACAACGGCTCACTGGCATCCGTGCCGAATCTTCCTGATGCCCAGGAACTCTCCAGTGAGCTTACCTCGCCCACTGTGATTGCGCCGATTGGTGCCAGCCACTTGATGTATATCAAGCGTCAGGTCATCCGGCAGTATGGTTTGTTCGATCGCGCGCTCACATCGGATGCCGCAGCCGAGATCGATCTTAGCATGCGGATTTCTCCCGGGTACACCAACGTGATCGACGCCGGCTGCTGGTGCCGGCGCGCGGGTTCCCCGCCTTTCCGAGAGACGATGAAGCTGAACGCGGCTGATCAGGGAGCGATCGACCAGCGATATCCCCATGCTCGCTTCGAAATAGAATCCTACTGTGCGGCGGATCCGCTGATGGAATATCGCCGCAAGATGGTCGCGGTCACGCGCGATTTGCGCCCGCGTGTGCTGCAAGTGGCTCACAGCTTTATCGGCGGAGGTGGTACCGAAAAGCATGTTCTGGATTTGGAGGCGGGAATCTCGGGCGATTTCCTGAGTTTTGGCGTGGCCCCGCACGAGGCGCTGGCTCTGTACTGCGGTAACATGCCGCTCGGAAAGTGGCCCTACGAAAAGGCTGGATGGCCTTTAGCCAGCTCGGATCTGCCGGCGAATGATCAAAGCTGGGTGAGCATCCTTAACCAGGTCAAGCCGGATTTGATTCACTTTCATCACCTGCTCAATCATCCGCTGAGCCTGCTGGCGAAACTGACCTCAACCGGTATTCCGGTGATTGTTTCTATCCACGACTATTATTTCTTCTGTCCCGATTTCCATCTGCACAATTGTCCCGGCGTCCATTCCTGCGAAACGTGCTTCCCCGAACGATTCAAGGGACCCGCGGAGTACCAGGCACTTCGCCGCGACCTGCTGGGAGGCAGTCTTCGCACCGCCGCGGCCATTGTCGCGCCCAGCCAGTCAACTGCGAATCTGATGCGTGAGGTGTACCCCGATTTGAACATCCGCGTGATCCCGCACGGTATTCGCGAGCCGCAAGCCATTGGTCAAGCAGCCGCTAATCTCCGGACCAGCGCGACTGGGAAGATTCGCTTTGGCATGATCGGAAACCTGCTGCCGGTGAAGGGCATTGAAGTGATCTTGAAAGTCTGGCCCCTGATCGCGCAACAGCCCGCGCTCGGGCATTCGGCCGAGCTGCACATTCACGGCGCCTCGGATCCGCTGTACGTCAAGCGTTGCGAGGAGCTGGGCATTCACTACCACGGCCCCTACTGCGAATCGGACCTGCCCGAAATCCTGTCGCAGATCGACGTGGGCATCATGCCGGCGCAGGTGCAGGAAACGTTCAGCTACACGCTGTCCGAGTTCTTCGCGGGCGGAGTTCCGGTAATCGGGTCCGACTATGGCGCTCTCGCCGATCGCATTGAAAACGGCGTGAACGGCCTCAAGGTTCCGCCGCGCGATATTCAGGCGTGGGTGGACGCGATTCGTTTGATTATTTCCGACGCGGCCTTGCGCGAGCGCGTCACGCGAGGCGTTCGCCCGCCGGACTCGATCGAGGATATGGCCGCACATTAT
Organism: Bryobacterales bacterium; assembly: GCA_025463005.1. GTDB lineage: Bacteria > Acidobacteriota > Terriglobia > Bryobacterales > Bryobacteraceae > Palsa-187. The sequence continues at coordinate 3,998 of JAOAPR010000151.1, forward strand.
TCCGAACTGTATAGGGAAGTAATCCAGCGGTCAAAAAAGGCGGCGAGTCGCGAGAACTGTCAGGCAGTTGAATCGCTGGTGTGAATCGTGCATCCATAGAGCTGGATGCGATTGAACGCTCTGGATCAGTGCCCGATTCCCGAGGGCTCGAGCGCCGGGGACGCGCTGAGGAACTCGATCGAGTTGGCGCGACGGGCGGATCAGTTGGGGTACGGGCGGTATTGGCTGGCGGAGCATCACGGAACGCCCGGCCTGGCGTGCAACAGCCCGGAGGTCATGATCGGGCCGGTGGCGGCGGCCACCTCGCGCATCCGTGTGGGCAGTGGCGGCGTGATGCTGCCGCATTACAGCCCGCTCAAGGTCGCCGAAAACTTTTCGATGCTGAGCGCGCTCTTTCCGGGCCGCATCGATCTGGGCATCGGCCGCGCTCCGGGGACCAGTTCCCAGGTGGCGTTCGCGCTGCAGCGGGACAGGCGGCAACCTTCGCCCGACGATTTCCGGGAGCAGATGGAAGAGCTCCTGGGTTATTTCTGTCAGAGCCAAACGCGCGGGCCATTCCGGCAGCTCGCGGAGCTTCGTTTCCAGAGTCCGGAGGTCTCGCTGCTCGGTTCATCCGCGCAGAGCGCGGTGTGGGCGGCCGAGCTCGGGCTGCCATATGTGTTCGCCGACTTCATTAATCCAGGTGGCGCGGCGATGGCCGCATATTATCGCGACCATTTTCGGCCCTCCGCCACGCTGGCGGAGCCGAGAACCTCGGTTGCAGTTTGGGCCTTGTGCGCGGAAACCGAGGAGGAAGCGCTGCGAATTTCGGTCAGCGCCCGGATGATGCTGATGCTTCTGTTCCGAGGGCGGCTGATCCAGGTTCCTTCGGTGGAGAAAGCCCTGGCGTACCTGGCACAGGAAGGGATCCCAATTGATTCGCTGCCGGAGGGTCGCAGGTTCATCACCGGAACACCGGAACACGTACGAGGAGCGATCGAAGCAGTCGCAGCCGAGTACGGCGCGGACGAAGTATTCGTCGTGAACATCGTCCACGATCCGGCCGCGCGGCTGCGCTGTTACGAGTTAATCGCGCAAGCGTTTCAGTTAGGCGACTCGTTCTAAAAGCGGTAATACGCGCCGATCTGGATCTGGCGAGCGTCGTGATTCACCGAGTCGAGCTGACCGAATGTGGTGCTGTTGATGTTGTAGGCCGGATTACCTGACACCGCGTAGTCGCCGGCGGTGGAGGGGGGCATATAAAACGTCGGGTGGTTGCCCACATTGAAGAAGTCGAAGTGTAAATCCAGCGTCTGCCGCTCTGTAATCCTGAAAGATTTTACGACCGACGCGTCCCAGGACCAGTCCCAGGGACCAGTAAACGATCGACGCTGCAAGTTTCCGACCGTCCCGGCAACGGGGTTAAAGAAGGCCTGCCCCGCAAAGGGCGCAGTTCCGGGTTGCGATGTGCCCCGGCCGTCGGCGCCGATGATGGTCGGCGACACGAAATAGATATTATCTCCAGTCTTGAAAACGCCGCTGGTCAGCGGTGCAAGCTGGGGCAGGGTCGATGTGACGGTGGCGGTGTTGGTGGCTGCCGAACGTGCATCCCTGTTCAGGGTGCCGTAGGTTGAAAGGACGGAAAAGGGATTGCCTGAATAGTAGGCCAGGATGCCGCTGATCGCCCAGCCGCCAATGATGCGATTTACCAGGGAACCGCTGCTCCACTTCTTTCCTTGACCCAAAGGCAGTTCGTAATAGTAGTTCGCCTTAAGTGAGTGCCGGATGTCATACGGTGTCCGAGCGTTTTCCAAGCTTGGATTGCCATTATCCAGAAGCGGCTCAAAGTTGGACTGCAAGTCGCCGGAAGTGTTCGAGAGAGACTTGCCGTAAACATAGCTGAACTGGGCTTGGAGACCGTAACGAGTCCGCTTGGTGGCTTCGAGTTGCAGCGAATGGAAACTAGAGCTGCCTCCATTGGTGACCGTATTCGCGCCCTGAAGGTTCGGATTGGTGTAGAAGCTCACCGGTCCGTTCTGGCCGAGCACCATGTATTGGTTAGCTAGCTCGCCAATCTGGCCGTTACGAATGTAGGTCTGATTCGTGACGCTGGTCAGAGTTCCGCCATTGACCAGGAGAGGAAATACGGTGAGGGGCTGGCTTCCCGCGATGGCGGGGTTGTAGGCTGGGTTGTACGCTCCCCCGGCAGCTTGCGCCAGACTGGCATTGCTCTGGGCTCTTCGAAAATCCGCCAAGAAGCCATTCGCGTTGTACAGGACCTGGTTGTAGTCGATGGCGCGCAGCAAATCATGTCCTTCGTTGCCGACGTAGCGAGCGGTGAGCAGAAGACCCTTGACTTCCCGCTGGACGCTGAAATTCCATTGGTGGATCACAGGAGTTACCAGATTCGGATCGGGAAGGCCGGCAGCGCTAGTCTTGGTGATCGCGTAATTGTCGGCCAGAGTCCGAGGCACTTTGTAAACCGGCGCCGGAATCACGGGCGCGTTGGCAAGGGTCGCTACCTGACCCGTGATGGTATTCGAAAACGAAAGTCCGCTGTTGGTATTCACGTTGTTGCGAACAGTGGTGATCAGGCTGTCGCCGACAAATGCCATCATGTAGCCGCCGCGAATGGAAGTCTTGCCGCTCTTGAACGGGTCCCAGGCGAAGCCCACGTTAGGCCCAAAATTGTTCTTGTCGGAATTATAGAACTTGCGCCCTGAGGAACCGCCGATAAAATCGAGCACAGCGTTGGGGTTCAGAAGGGTCGCCTTCGCATCGTTGTTTTCCAGACGCGGAGCAATGAACAAACCATTCGCCTCGTCCAGCGGGGTCCAATACTCGTAACGCAGGCCCAGGTTCACCGTCAGATTCGGCCGAACCTTCCAATTGTCCTGCACGTACAAGGCGTGAGTGGAATTGTGGAGTTGCCGAAGATTTGTCGCTCCCGGAACAAAGCCGGATGTAGCGCTTTTCACGTTGAAGGTCTGGGTGCCGGAGGTGACGATACCGTCCAGGTTCGCATAGAGGTTGTTCGCGCGTGTTAAGTCGGCTGAGCGGATGCCGGGGAGGTCGGCCGCCGTCAGGCCTGTGGTATTGGCTGCGCTGATTCCCAGAGTGTACGTCGGAAGAATGGCAGCATCGTTAAACGGCGCGGAGAAGATGCGCTGGAACTGGTATCCGAAGGCGACCTGATGATTCCCCTTGTTCCAGTTTGCGTTGTCTTGAATTGGGTACGTATTGGTGTCACGGCCCTGTGCCAGAAATGTGCCTACCGGATTGTTGAACAGCAGGTTAGTGGCAGAAATGAGTAACTTCGGGGAGCCTATGTTCACGTCGAAGTTTCCATGCGTGCGGGCGAACCCGCCTCGTACCTCATTAGTCAGAGTCGGAGTGATCGTCGAGCGCCAGCTGAGGGACAGCAGATGATTCCGGAGGGAATTTGTAACCGGCGGCGACACCGTGTAAAAAGTCGAAGTGACATCGGGGCGGTCGGTGGGATTATCGATATAGTTATAGGTTCCGGTGATGCTGTTCTTCGCATTCAGGTAATAGTCCGTCTTATAAACGAACTGGTCGCGAAACTCATTGAACTTGGCATTAAAGCGGTAGCCGAGCGTGTTCAGGCCGTCGCCACCGGGGGCGTTCGGCGCCGGCAACTGCGAGATCAGGCCCTTAACAGTCGGATCGGGGGTGTAGCCGCGAAGCGCCTGGAGGTTGGCCGTTTGCCTGTTTCCGGCCGTATCTACGTAGGTAAAGATCCCGTTCTTGGCCGGATCGGTGAGCACTGTCCGCGTATAGGACCCCTGTTTCTTGTTCCGGTAAACTTCGTAGTTGGCATAAAAGAACAGCTTGTCGCGAACGATGTGGCCGCCTAAGGCAGCTCCCACTTGGTTCAAGTTCAGTTTCGACTTGGCGACATCGTCGCGATTGTTGAACCAGTCATTGGCGGAAAGTGCGTCATTGCGGTTGTACCAATAGCCGGCGCCGTGATAGGTGTTCGATCCGGATTTTGTGGAGAGGATGAATTGCGACGCGCCGCCGCCTTGGGCCGCACTCGCGTTTGACGTGGTGATGGTAATCTCGGCAATCTGGTCGATGGTGGTGCGAAACGGGGGATAATCCAAGCCGTTCGTACGAATAAAGTTGTCCTGGACGTTGATGCCATCCACAGTCACATTGGAAAACGATGCCTTGAGGCCATTCACGATCGTGGGGCCTCCGCTGACTATCACGCCGGGCTGCGTCTGGAACAAGGTGGTGACCTGGCGGCCTAGGACCGGCAGGTTCTGGATTTGAATATTTGTGATCGTCGAGGAGACTTCGGCGTTGGCGCTTTGGACCGCCTGAGCGTCAGCGGTCACTTCCACGAGTTGCGAAACGCCTTGGATCGCCAGTTTGATGGGGGGAAGTACCGCTTCCTGGCCCCGTGAAACCCTCACTTGGCGGTATGTAACGGTAGAGAATCCGCTGGCTTCGACGGCAACATCGTAGGAATCCGGATTCACGACGGTGAACACGAAGCGGCCCGTTTCATTGGTCCTGCCTGTCAGGACTGGCTCTTTGCCGCCTGCAACGTACACCTTCACGGTGGCATTGGGAATCACAGACCCGTTCTGATCTACAACGCTACCGCTCAGAAGAGCGGCGACCTGGGCAAAAATGGGCGTCAACCCTGCCATTAACACCAACAGCATTACAAGCTTGAAAAAATGGTTCAGCATCATGAATCTCCTGCTTGAATCTGCACGGTGATGATCTTGACTCGTGTCGGTAGACACCCATCCACACAGCATCCGAACACAATTCATGTTTATGCCCCCCATTACAGCTGATAAAGCCCGAAAACGATGATTTCAAGCTTAGAAGCACGTCCAAACAGGTCGTGCCACAATTCCCAACTCTGACCTAGAGATAAAGGAACTGTAACACAAGACTGTTCAGATGAAAAGTGCTTTGTTGAAAGTTAGTTCCAGTTATACGCGTAAGGCTTGTGCCGAGACCTGCTGGCGTACCACCTCGCAAACCTGTTCGATCTGAGACCGTTGCAGCTCCGGATACATCGGCAGGGAGAGAACTTCCCCGGCGATTCGTTCCGCCACCGGGAAATCTCCTTCGCCATAGCGGGAATCGCGGTACGCGCGCTGCAGATGAACCGGAATGGGATAGTGAATGCCGTATTGAATCCCGGCCGCCGTTAAAGCTTCGGCGAGTGCGTAGCGATGGGGAGTGCGGATGGCGTAGACGTGATACACGTGGCGGGCGTAAGGCATCTCGCGCGGCGTCACCACGCCCGAGTCCTTCAGGAGGAGGTCGTAGAGTGCCGCGTTGGCGCGGCGGGCTTCGGTCCAGCGCTCCAGGTGCCGCAGCTTCACGCGCAGAATCGCGCCCTGCAAACCCTCCATGCGGTAATTGAAACCGGGCAGATCGTGATAATAGCGACGCGATTCGCCCCAGCTTCGCAAAAGCCGGATGGTCTTGGCGAACTCCGGATTGGCGGTGACCACGGCGCCGCCTTCGCCATACGCTCCGAGATTCTTGCCGGGATAAAAACTGAAGCAGGCGAGGTCTGCCAGCGACCCGGTGCGTTGTCCTTTGTATTCGGCTCCGTGGGCCTGGGCAGCGTCTTCGATCACCACGATCCCGCGCGAGCGGGCGATATCCAGCAACGGGGTCATGTCAGCGGGCTGTCCGTACAAATGGACCGGAATAATAGCCTTGGTTTTGGAAGTGAGGGCCGACTCCAGCCGGCCGGGATCGAGATTGTAGGATTCCGGATCAATATCGACGTAAACGGGCGTGGCGCCGACGTATTGAATGGCGGCGACGGTCGCGACAAAGGTGAATGGCGTGGTGACCACCTCATCGCCGGGTCCGACTCCGGCGGCGAGCAAGGCTAGATGCAGGGCGCTGGTCCCTGAGTTGACGCCAACGGTCTCCCGATTCGCGCAGTAGGCGGCGAATTCTTTTTCGAACTCGGCTACTTCTGGCCCCAGGGCGAACTGGCTGCTTTCGAGAACGGCGGCGATGGCCGCATCGATCTCTGCCTTGATGCTATGGTACTGCGCCTTCAGGTCTACGTACGGAATCATGTTCGATTTTTATTATCCCAGCGCGTCCGGGGCTCGGTTAGATGCAGCAACACCGCGCCGGCTGCGAGCAGGACCAGATCGGTGATCTCCGGCGTGCGACCCGGCAAATAGCGCTGGGCGAATTCGCCTGCGGCCAGGATGGCTCCGGGTACGACCAGCGCCCAGATCCATCGGATACCCGACTTGCGCTCGACCCACAGAATCGCAGTGTAGAAGAATAACTTTCCGAAGAATGTCCCGTAGTAGGATTCCAGCGCTCCCACAAACCAGCTCTCGAAAGGGAGCCACATAAACTGCTGCGGAGGCCCATGGAACTGGAACGGCCGCAGTTCGTCCAACGCCAACCAGATCAGCAGCAAAGGCACAGCGGCGCGGATTTTCCGGCCGGCAGCTAATAGAGCCAGGACCAGCACTCCAACGATCTCGTGGCTGACGTTTACGGCGGGTCCGTATCGCGGAAGAAACGTGAAAGCCTGCCAGACCACCCACAGTCCCACCAGCAGGACGCCAGGAGAATAAAGCCCACGCAACCGCGAGGCCAGCGGCGGACTGGTCGCCACAAAAGCGACCATAGCTCCCAGCAACGTCCCCACACTGTTGCAAAGAAGATCGACCAGATTGCCGACGCGGGTGGGGATGGAGAGCTGAGTCAATTCTACGGTTAACGACACCAGCGTTCCGAGGGCGAGCGCCGCCGCGAAGGCAATCCGACTGCGCCTGCGAAACGATGCAAACGCCGCCGCGCCCACGGGTATGTAAAACACAACGTTGAGGACGGCATCCAGAATCGCGCGGCGAGTGTCCACGGGAACCCATCTGAGGGTCCTGGGACCGGGATTCGGAACGAACTGCCAGGGATAAAGAGACAGATACAGAATTCCCGCCAAGTAGAGCGCTAAAAATAACGCGGCCCGCCGATTCAGATACACGAACCATTTGTACACAATGCCGTCCCCAGGCTGTGCACGCCGGTTCACAGTCGCGTTGTGAAACCGGCGATAACTGCTTGCGCTGGTGCAATTAGGCGCGCAGATCCCGCGGTTTCGGAAGTGCTGGGGGTAAGTTGGAGCGGCCAATGCCAACAACGTTCGCGAATGCTGATCCGGCGGGTAGGGCGTCGCTGCTGGTGCTGGAGGCCGGACTCACCTTGATCGCCCTGGCGATGGCTTTCTGCTGGCCGGAGACCGGAAGCCGCTGGTTCGCGTGGACGGAGCAGTTCTTCGGTCGCTTGGCGCGCAGACGCGCCGCGTCGGTTTTGACTGTTGGCGCGGCAGCCGTTCTGCTTCGGCTGGCGATTCTTCCTCTGGAGCCGATCCCCCAGCCGTTCATTCACGACGAATTCAGCTATCTCTTGGCGGCCGATACCTTCGCTTCGGGAAGGTTGACCAATCCCACGCACCCGATGTGGACCCACTTCGAAAGTTTTCATATTACCCAGCAGCCGTCGTATATGTCGATGTACTTTCCAGCGCAGGGATTGATGTTGGCGGCGGGGCAAGTGTTGACGGGACATCCGTGGTACGGAGTATTGCTGAGCGTGGGACTAATGTGCAGCGCGCTGTGCTGGATGCTGCAAGGATGGCTGCCCCCTGGTTGGGCGCTGCTGGGCGGAATGCTGGTCGTTCTCAGGCTGGGGCTGTTCAGCAATTGGGTGAACGGATATTACGGTGGCGCGGTCGCGGCGGCGGGAGGCGCGCTGGT
>JAOAPR010000296.1 GCA_025463005.1 Bryobacterales bacterium
ACTTCGTTTTAGGGCTTTCATAAGCATCGAATTTTAAGAACTACGTTGTGGATTAGCTCGCATTTGAGCCTGCCGCGTACGAAACGTTCACCATGAGAACGTACCGATCATCGGTCACTGCCGAGTAGAAGCCGGCTCAAACAACCCGATAAAAATCAGCGGAATTTCAATCTCGTTCGTTCAAATTTGGTCGCTATCGCTGAGCCACCGCGTTTTTTAGGCAGCCAACCATTCTAGGCGACACATGAACCACTCGCTGTACAGCGCCGATCGTCAAACACACCGCAGGATCATCGGGTCGGCATTTGTGGTTTTCATCACAATGCTTGGCGCCGCGGTCATGTCAAAGTTCGAACAGCAACCCGCGCGGTCTTCAGCTGCCGCCCTCAGAGCCGGAATGCCGATTGCCACAATTGACGGTGGCTATTTGATCGTCCGTTGAGGCGTGGTGTTTGCGGGAGCGTCCGGGTATGTCTGATCCCGTGTGAAATTCGTCGATCGAATGTTATGGAATAGTCGTAACCTGCTGAGCATCGAATTTCGATTCCGGGGGTCGGGAGTCGAATCTCTCCGAGGGAGCCAGCAAACAACTATAAAATAAAACTTTTTGGCACCATCGGCAGCCGATTTATTTCAAGAAAACGCGAACGCAGGGGCATCGAAGAGATCGCTTTGGCGCGCAGCCACACCTGAACCCAGACGGTAACTTGCAAATGTTGAAGCTGTGCCATGAGGCTTTGGGCCGCCTGTTCGCGCCTTGAAGGCGGCCAACAGCTCCCCAACGCAACCGGAAGCTGTTACTGTTCGGCGACCTACGGTGGGACGGCTGACGAAAGTACCCACTTGTCAGCTGGGGGAGTACTGGGAGTTGAGCGTCACTCAGGAAGTCACGATTAAGATCGACGATTCCTTCACTGGGCCGGTGTGCGACTATAGCGTCGGCTTCCTGAAATTTGGGCACGACGGAAAGAACGAGGTTGCCGAACCGATGGGTGCCGGGACCTTCGTCAAGCTCGGCAAGCTGTACGGCGTCCTGACAGCCGGGCACGTGCTGGAGAAACTCGGGGCCGACGAAACAGTCGGCCACGTGCGCTTTCCAAGCATCCGGCCTGCGCTCCAAAACCGCCGCCTGAACCTCGGTCACACCAAGCGCGTGACCGACTGGAACGGAAAGGAATGCGACGCGCCCGATATCGCGTTTGTTTCCATCCCCGAGGTTGATGGGCGCGATCTCGAAGCCACGGGGGCTGTTTTCTACAATCTTGGCCTTACGCGCGAATTCAAGCCAAGTTCTGCCGACCACCGTATGAGCATTTGCTACGCGCTCGTCGGTGTGGTCGGCGAATGGACCGAAGAGGGCTCCGCCGCCTACGCCAAAGGCAGGAAAATCGACATTGGCGGGTTGTTTGGCGCGGCCAAGACCGTGCGGCCGTTCAAGGAGGACGGAAACGATCTGCATGAAGTTGAAATCAGCTATGAGACGGGTCCCAAAATCCCGAAATCATATGGAGGGGTGAGCGGCGGGGCTTTGTGGGAGCTGCATGTTGAGCTGGATAAGAGCCTCGCGGTCGTGAAGGTCAACAAGAAGCTGCACGGCGTCGCCTTCCGCCAGTCCGGCGACAAGAAGCGCGTGACGGCGAATGCCGCGTCGTTGATCGATGCGCTCGTTAAAAGCAAAATCCTCAAAATGTGGCCTGAAGCGACCGCCTAGGTTTCCCGCCCTGAAACATGGGCGCATGAAATGCGCCCATGCCAAGCGCTCTTGCTTTGGGGTAGCAAGCGCAAGGAGGCTCCGGATGCGGCGCGCCGAGGCTCCGCGCGAGGGCCCCTTTGGGGATAGGCGGGGATGCGTCGCGATGCGTCGGGATGCCTTGCGGGCGCGAGGGTTTCCCTTAGCCTTCCAAATCAAAAGAGAGGCACCCGCAGGAGGGTCAGCATAGCGCCGACGCAAAGCGGGGAGCCGGGACCGAGTGCAGTCGCGAGACCGGTTAAGAAGGCACCCGCGCGATAGGCAGTGATAGCGATGCCGCAGTGCAATGAAGGCAGCCCTCGGCGCGAGTGCCTCCGGCGAGCGGCACATAATCGGCGCGAGCATCGAAGCCGGATGGCCGAGACCGCCAGGGCTCGGTTCACGAGAGCCCACCCGCGAGGGTCGCGCCCCTATTTTCTTAAAGCTGGGAGTTCCTATATAATTTCGCGATGCAGTATATCGCTCTCCACCATACATCTTCAGCGCGTCTCCGGGACGGAGGCGGCAGGCATGCGTGACCGCATCCAAGATGCCATCGAAAACGGCCAGCGAAACCAGCACGTGCTTCAGTTGCTTTATAACTGGTGCGGGCATGTTCGTGCCAGGAAGCAGGGTGTCGGCTTGGTTGAGCAGATGACCGGCTTGCCGATCGGGCACATGTCCCTCGAATGCCCTCATGCTCCGGCGGGCGGCATGTCGGCATTCGAACTCGCCGACACAGCCCTCGATTTCCATGACCGAAACTGTGTCGATTGCAAGTTTCGAAAGCCCATGGGATTTCCAAACCTCACTGAGCTTCTGGCCGAGCGAGACAAGCGACAAAATGCGCAGCGTTTGGAGCAAGAACGACAGCAAACCGAAACGGCGAGCCGCCTTGCCGCGCGTGAAGCGGCCCGGCAGAAATTGCGCGGCTCCCTCGATGCCATCTCGGCGACGACGCTCGACCGCATCGATGAGCTGGATCGGCAAGAAGAAGGCGCTGGCCAACGTTTGGTTGAAACCGCGAAGCTCGCGCCGGAGACGTTTACGCCGGAAATCACGGATTACCTTTTCGAGCTGATCAACAGCCAGGAATACGGGTTGGTGGGCCCCAGCCTTGAGGCCGTCTCTCATCTGTCGGTGGATAGCGCGCGGCTATGCAATGCGGCGCTTCGCGCGTTGCGATCGCTCGCGCACGCGGAAATGGGCGGTGCAATCGTGGAAAAGAACTGCGCGAATGCCGATCCCGGGCTGATCGCCGACGCGCTGCCGGCGATCGCCAGTCTCGCCAATCCGCCTTCGTTCCATTTTGGGCCGGGACAGCGGCGTGAGCCGGTCATGGCGCCGCTGACGGCGCTCTACGCCCAACACAAAAATGCGGTCCGCGCGGGCCTCCGACAAATGCTCGAAAGCAAGCGCCCGTACATCGCTCGGCTCGCCGCGCTCGGGCTTGAGGCGCTGATCCCGGTCGATGGAACGCTGACGGCGTTCCTGGTACCCGAACTGATTGCAAAATTGGCACGCGCAAACAGGCTGCTTGAAGGGCGCGAGGATGAGGTTGAGGACACGCTAAATGATATCCGCAAGGTCCTTGTGCTCGATTTCAAGGCGGACCCGGCCAAGGTTGACGAATTGATCAAGGATTTTCTCCTTGGCGCGAGTGATGATGGTGCGGCCGAGCTCTACAAGATTTACGACGACGTTCTGCACGGCGCGCGATTCAACGATGAACAAGCTCCGATTACGCCGGCCCATGAGGTGGCGTTTGCTCGGCTGGTCG
>JAOAPR010000316.1 GCA_025463005.1 Bryobacterales bacterium
GGCCGTGCGGTCGCCGGGATCGACCGGCACCCGACAGCCCGCAATGCCACGCGCACCAGCGACCTTCCTAGAGTCGCCGAGAGGCCCCCCCTAAAACGTCACGCGGTGGTGCGTTGCCCCCGACGGCGAGCAGCCGACGGTGCGAGCATGGAAACTCCACGCCCCCAGGCACACCGGCCAAGGGCGCGCTTGCCGTGCTCGACAATCCGCTACCCGAAACCGCCGGGCCCCAGCTTGCGGCGGCCTAAACTAGGCGTTCCGAGATGACCCCTCCCTTAACCTTTCGTTAACCATCTCGGAGCACCATCGCAGCTCACCGTCGGAAAGACGCCTGCGCGAGCTGGAACCATCATCGCGTTCGTACCGGTGGCGGGATTTCGATTTCTCCAAGTGGTGGAGTAAGCGACATGTCGGTAGACAACGTACGGCCTGAGGCAAATCTGCTTTTTGCATTCACCTTGACGATTGCCGGCACCATCGCGGTTGGTTTGCCAATGGCAATTGCGATTATTTGGGTTTGCTCCTGAACGCATGCAGAGCGCAGTCTGCCATTCTGGAATCCGGGTGCTGTCCCAATTAGGACACTCAACCCGTCGCGGTGCTTAATTGGTTAACTTATACGCGCAACGACGACCGCAACCACCTGGTGAGTTTTCGCCTGGATGCGGTCTGACCGTTATCGTCGTGGCTGACACGTCGTCCATCGCTGCCGCTGTTATTGACTCGCTGCCGGACGAGTTGACCTACTTCCTCGTGGGCCCCAGAACTATTGCTTTCCTCCGGCGCTCCACAAGGTGTCGAGAATATTTCGTGAATGACCTATCGCTTGAAGAAAAAAATAAAACGGACTTCGTCCGGACGATTGAACGGCTTGGTAGCGCCAACTCAAATTTATTTTTGATCCCGGTGGACGACTCTGCAAACCGTATTTTGCACGCAACCTTTGATCGCCTAGGAGCGAACTCATACCCGATGCCGGATAGCAGTTCCTTTGAGACGCTAAACGACAAGTGGCAATTCCACCGGCATTGTTCGAAGCTGGGCGTTCAGGTGCCGAAAGCCATTCGCTTGAAAGACAAGGCTGAGATCGATTTCGAATATCTGTGTGCGACGGTCGGGCTACCCTTTGTTCTAAAGCCCACAAACAAAAGTGATAGCCTAGGCGTTCAGGTCATCCATTCAGAAGAGAACCTTCGCGAGGAAATTCTGTCGTACCGCAAATACGATTTTTCCCCCCTCATTGCCCAATCGTTCATTCCTGGGGTCGATATAGACATTAGCGCCTTGGTCGACCGCGGCCATATAAAAAAGTTTGCCGTACAGACCAGGAAGAAGGACGCGCTTTACTTTGTGCAGAACGAGGAGTTGGTCAAGTTGACGGAGATCCTCGTTCGCGAGCTTCGCTACACGGGCGTGATTCATATCGATGCGAGACTCCATGACACATCAGAAGAGATTTTTCTGATTGAGGCCAATCCTAGATTCTGGGCCTCTCTCGCGGAGGCTACCGCGGGCGGTCTGAACTTCGTCCGGGCTGGGATTTACGCCTCTCTGGGTTTGGAGAGTTCCGACCCAACCACAATTTCTGATGTAAGCGTGCCGTCAACAAGGCGGATCTTGGCAGAAATTGTAACATTCAAGCGAAGCTATCTGCAATTGAACCCGGTAGAACGCCGCCGACTCCAACGTGGGGTGCGCATCTACACCCGAAGGGCATTGCATCTGTCGTAACCTAGCCTTGAGGCGGCGCTTATCTCGGGTGTTACCCTGTTCTCGTCCTTTGAGGAGTATTCCTTATGAAAATCCTCGCTTTGTTCGCCGTGTTGTTCGCCATGGCATTTTCTTCCCAATCGACATACGCTGCGGCGGCGACCGGCGAAGTGCCCGAGGTGGGCTATTGGTGGTCATACCCCTATGGCGGTGATTGCCCGCACGGGTGCCGTGCCAGATGCTGTCGCCGACCCGTGTGGAGCGGCAGGCGCTCGCATAATGTGACTACATGTCACTTAAGGTAGTTAGCGGCAGCGTCGCCCGTCGGGCTTCTTCTTCCCAACTGAAATTCGGGCGGACATCGGCGCCCCTCTGGCCGCAAGCTTGGCAGGTAAATCGCGGCTCTAGGTCGGACAGGTGGACGTCATCCGGCCATGTGTCGCCGCTGAGTGTTGTCCAATGGCTGCACTTGCAATCCGAGCAATAGATCAGGAGACCGCGAACGCCAGCGGCGCGCCTACGCACATTTCGACGCGCGTTCATTCGAAAGCGGGTGCGTTGCTGATTTTGTGGCCATGAGACGAATGGGAGACCTCGAAGCAATTGGAGGTAGCCATGCTCGCCGTACACAACACCATCAGCATTAAGTTAGGGGACAGCCTTCAAGGCAACGTGGAAGGACCGCTCGGCATAGGCGCCTTGCTCGTCATCGCGATGCTGGTCGCGGTAATCTTTTGCCAACGAAATCCACCCGTCATGACGCATGGCGCCCTCACCTCTCATTGTTCTGATGAAGCAGATCGGCGTGAACCAGGTAAATGTCGATGGATTGCCAACCTACATCAGCTCCACGGCTGGGGGCGTTCAGTCAGTCAGATAGTGGAGCTACCCCATGTCGAACACGTCGGTAAAAGTCGCTTTTGTATTATTGGTCGTCTTGGCCTCGCCTGCCGCTTCATTTGCGCGAGGCGGAGGAGGCGGAGGTGGGCGAGGCGGAGGCTCGGCCGCAATGGGACATTTAGGGGGAGTCCGACCAAACGCTGGTCTGATTGGCGCCGCGGCAAGTCAGGTGACCGATCCGAGCGGAATCGGAAATGCTAATAAGGTAGCGCCGATACCGCCGCCGCGCATTAGCGCCCCGACGATTCCGCAGTTCAAGTGATTGCGGACTCGCGAGTGCTAATCCAACAAGAAAGACCCGCCGGGGTGAACCGGCGGGATGTCTTGCGGATGGATTCATGCCCGGAAATGCGTCCCAGGCGGGAATCCTTTTACACGATGCCATTCTGCGGAATGCCCGCGCCGAATCGGTCCAAACAACCTGGGCGTAAGCATTGAAGTTTCTTGAATGGCGGGCAGCAGGATGGCAGCGGATAATCGCTCATGGTCTTGCACCTCAGCCGTTCTCTGCAAATTTGACCGTGGAAACCGGCCACCTTCCATCATGGCCCTTCACGGAGATGCGCAGGCCGTGAAGTTCATCAAGCCAGAGCTTCTCGACCGTGCCGGCCTTTCCGTCCGTCAGTACCACGGCCTTGCCGATAAGCTCGGACTGCGCCTGTTCAAACGCACCGAGAATAGTCGAAGCACGGAGCTTCACGGTTGGCATGGGTGTCTCCGCAGAGCGGCGCGGTTGTCGCGTCGTGGCGTTGGTCTGGTCCGGCTTTGTGTTCGGACCACGGCCCTCCGGAACTTGTGACGATTTCCCGGCGTGGTCGCCGTCACGACCGGGCGATGTATCGAGCTGTTCGCCAGAAGGAACCCGCCCTCCCACCTCACCCATCGTCCGTTGATCCGGCCGGCCGCTGCACCGCCGACCATCGCCAGAATAGCCGTTTCAAGGTGGCACACGGCTGATATGGGAGTGGGCGCAACACCACCGCCTTCCGGAGCAAGCCCCTGACCGCCATCCGCCCCGCCCTCGCCGGCGCTCTGTCGCTGGTCGGGCTTTTCGCCCTCGCCTGCTTTGCGCCCCACCCTCTGATCGGCGACGCCCTGGCGCAAAATGCCACGGCCGCGCTGGCGGCCAAGCCGGTGTCCTTGCCCGACATGGCGGTTGGCAGCGCAAACGCCCCCGTG